>NZ_JAYFFD010000001.1:0-240898 GCF_034863285.1 Mycoplasma sp. 2704
ACCTTTAAGCGCAGGAGTTACAACTCCACTTGCTTTACTTACAACAGTAAGTGCATCTGCAAATAATGAACCCCGTGAAGTGAGTTTATCACCAACAGGTAGATGAGATGAGGGTATTCAAAATTGAACAGGTAGAGAGAATATAGGAACATTCCATCCAAGTCAGACAGATTATGTATGAGAAGATTGTGATGAATATGGAACATACTATTATAAACATTGATCATGGAGTCACATAAAAGAGTTTCCTGAGTCCAAAGTAAGAGAATCTATGCAAATAGATAAAGTCGTAAATGAAGATGGCACAATTGATTGGACACTTCAGTATTTTAAACCTTTTGGTTTCGTAGAAATAGAAGGTATTGATAGTGAACAAAAAGCATATTTTGCTTTCTTTCTTACTAAAGACATACAATTAAGTTCACCTGTCGAAATTAAGAGATTCGAAAAAGATGGTTCTGATAGACTAATCACTAGTTCAGTTACGTTACAACCAGGACAAGAATTATCTTCAAGTCAATTAAAACAAGTTGGTCTTGGTGGTTCTTGACATCACTATGGTACAAATGATGAGCTAACTAGATCTTCACTGGCTAAAGTTGAGTGATATAACCTTCAGAATAAACCAAGCGATAGTTCTAATCATGTGCAAAATCTTCTATTTTCGACATGAAATAGAAACGATATTAATGATCCAGGTGGTAAATTTATTGATGGTAAGAAAACATCAATTAGAGATTTTACTTACGATTATGAATTTCAAACTGCCGGATGAGATCATTCAAAATATGAGATTAAATTTAAAACAGCACCTATTCCAGGTGCACAAAAAGGTTATTTTTCAGGAGTTATGACATCTGAAAGATCACGGCAAGATGATGGTACGTACTCTAGAGTTCTTTTAAATGGTGTTAGAAAGAAAGAAACAAAGAAATTTGAAAGATATCCTGTTATTGTAGAACAAGTGTTTGAGGATATTTATGACACTACAAATATACCTGCAACCAATTCAACATTAACAAAGACTATTACATCTCCAGTGGATTGATCATATAAAACATTCACTAAAGATGTTCAAATTCCTGCGCAAAGATTAACTCCAACATCAGGTAATGCATCTTATACAGTGAAAAATGAATATTTAATAAATGATATTATTCCTGCTAGTTTAAATGGACTTTCAAATGAGCAGAAAGCGAACTCTATTTCATTTAATCCTACTGCAATACCTGGATTTGATATTGTTTCAACAAATAAGAATGTATATAGAAAAAAACTTAATAATTCATTTCTAGAAGATGTTGTAGTAGTGCAAACTGTATACAGAAAAAAAGCTGATAAAACAAAACTTGAAGAAGAAATTAATTATTCGAAAGGTGATTTCTTTAATCAGCATCCATATCTTGATGCAGATGATGATTTAAAAAATGCTTACAATGCAGCTTTAACAGCAGCTAAAAAAGTATTTGAAAATAATAGTGCAAGACAACCTCAAGTTAACACAGCATATCAAAGTTTAAATCAAGCAAGATTGAAATTAAATGGAAAGATAAACTTCGATAATTTCAAAGAGAAAGCCAGAAGAGTTCTTTTTGAAAGTGATCCTACTTGAGTAGAAAGAGAAACTACTGTATCATTAATACCTCTAAATAAATTATTGACACTTGAAAGAGATGAAGCTTGAAATTTAATTAGTAATGCAAAAAGTATTTCAGATGCTACTCCTATTCGAACTTGAGCAGAAGAGCTTAATGATTTAAGAAAAGAATTAGAGCTATCTAAGGATATTAAAGAAAACCCGGATAATAATAATCATAGTAATTACACAGAAGCTACAACAGGTGCAAAAGAACCGAGTGATAATAAAAAAGATAATTTTGATGAAGCGATCAAAGTTGCTGAAAATTTAAAAGATATTTCAACCTACTCATCACAATCTATTAATACAATTAAATCTGCTAAAGATGCATTAGTAGAAACTCGTAAAGCACTTAACGGATTTGATAATGTGAATGCTGCTAAAGCTGCTGCTCAACAAACTATTAATTCACTTCCAAACTTGAGTGGAACAGAAAAAAATAATGCTAATAATGAAGTTAAAAGTCAATCTACAATTGCTGGCGTTAATGATAAATTATTTGAAGCACAAAAACTTGATGCTAAAAACAAAATTGTTCAATTAAGTAACTTGACAAATACTCAAAGAGATGCTGCTAAACGTTTAATTGACTCAAAATCATCTAAAGATCAAATTGATGCCATTGTTAATAATGCAACAACTGTTAATAATGAAGTTCCAAAACTTACCGCTGCTAAAGAGATTAAATCAAATAATGAAATAAGATATACAGAAGCATCAACAACTCCAAATAAATCAAACTTTAATAATGCTATTTCAGCATTAAATGATTTAACTACATATACAGACTTTGAAACAGCATATCCAGACTTACAAACTAAGTTAACTAATTTATCAAGTGCAACAGCTAATCTTGATGGAGTTACAAATTTAAATACAGCTAAATCAAATGCTATTACTGCAGTTAAAGGTTTAAATTTAAGTGACACACAAAAAGATGAAGCTGAAAAACAAATTAATCAACAAACAACAATTAATTCAGTTAATGCAGTAAAAACAAATGTTGAAGGTTTATCAAATGCTAGAGCTAAATATGATGAAGCTCTTGCAAAAAAAGCTAAACCAAACTATATTGAAGCAACACCGAATCCAAATAAATCAAACTTCGATAATGCATTTGAAGCTCTTAATGGAGTAAAAGATAATACAAACTTTACTACTCCAACCAGTGATTTAAGCACTTTAGTTTCAAATATGACTACTGCTATTAATGATTTAAATGGAGATACAAATTTATCTACATCTAAAACAAAAGCTTTAATTGAAATTGGCAAATTGACTTCCTTATCACCATCTCAAATAGAACTTGCTAAAAATCAAGTAAATGAGAAAGATACAAACTCAAGTGCTAAAGTTGATAAAATTGTTTCAAATGCAAGAAAATTAAATGCTGCACGTGAACAACTACAAATTGCTAATGACGATCATCTTAATCAACCTAACCATACAGAAGCCTCAACAACACCAACAAATAAAAAAGCTGCTTTTGAATCAGCAAGAAATGCTGTTGATGCTATAAAAGATACAAGTGACTTTAAAACTGCTATTCCGAATATTGATAGATTAACTACTAATTTACAAAATGCTATTAGAAATCTAGATGGAATTACAAACTTAAATAATGCAAAAACAGCTGCTAAAAATACTATTGATGGATTTAGCTCTGACACGTGAACTTCAACACAAAAACAAACTGCTAAAAATGAAATTGATTCACAAAATACAATTGCTGGTGTTAATGATAAATTATTAGAAGTACAAAAACAATATGCTTTTGATCAAATTGATAATTTAGCAAACTTATCAAAAGAACAAAAACTTAAAGCAAAAGAATTAATTAGTTCAAAATCAACAAATGATGAATTTAAAGATTTAGTAGCAGCATATAAATTAGTCAATAGTGCTGTTGCTATTCTTAATGATGCTAAAACAGCAAAGAATTCACCTAAATATACAGAAGCTTCAACAACACCAACAAACCTAAAAACAGCTTTTGATACATCATTAGGCAAAATAAATGCTTACAACTTAGAAACAGAGACAAACTTTGAATCACTTGTAAACAAAACAACACAAAGTCAATTTAATGCATCTGCAATTGACCTTAAGAGAAAAACAACTGCTCTTGATGGGGATAAAAACTTAGCAAAAGCTAAAGAGAATGCTATCAGAGATATCCAGTCATATACTAAATTAGATGAACAATCACAAAGAGATCTTGCAATAGCTACTGTACAAAAAGACGCGACAAACACAATTGCTAAAGTGCAATCAATTAGAGATAATGCTAAAAAACTTAATGCTGCTTTAGCTGCGTTAGAAACTGCAAATGCTCAATGACAAACACCAAACCATTTACAAGCAGATACAGCCAGAAAAGAAGCATATGAAACTGCTAGAGGAAAAGTAGATGCAATTAAATCACAAAATAATTTCGAATATGAAACACCAAATATCCAATCATTAACAAGTGATTTAAATACTAAAACTGCTGCTCTTAACGGAAATGATAGATTAAGAAAAGCTAGAGAAGCTGCTATTGCTAAAATCAATGATGCTACTCAAACACCTCATTTATTAGAGGTTCAAAAAACAAAAGCTATTGAAGCTATTAATAATGCGCAAACTCTTGCATTAATAGATTCTATTTCATCAAATGTAAGAGATTTAAATAATGCTATTGGTCAGCTTAAGAATAATGAAGCTGTTAAACAAACAGATGATTACAAACAATCTGAAGATGGTTCACAAAGAAACTTTGATTCAGTTGTTGAAGAATTACAATCTTGAAAATCAGTAACAGAGTTTACACAACCAACTCCTAACTTATCTACAGATTTACAAAGATTACAAACTGCAAGAGAAGCTCTTAATGGAGATGAAAGATTAAAAACTGCAAAACAAGAAGCTCTTGCTGCTATTGATACTGCATCACACTTAACTAAAGAACAAATTACAGCTGCAAGAAATGCCGTTAATGGTTCAAATGTAGTTGCAACAATTGATGCTATTAAAGCAAATGTAAAAAATCTTGACGCTGCTAAAGCTCAATTAGAAAGAGCATTAGAAACAGAAAAAACTACAAACTATAAACAAGCTTCAAACGATAAAAAGCAGCCATTTATTAATGCTAAAAATGCAGTTAACAACATTAAAGATCAAACAGAATTTACTCAACCAGTTGATGCTCAATTAGCTAAAAACTTAGAAAAAGCTATTGCAGATCTTAATGGTCAAGGTAGATTAACCACAGCTCAAATAAAAGCTAAAGCTGTTATTGAAGGAATGTCTAATTTATCAAACGCTCAAAAAACAGCTGCTAAAGCCGCTGTTGATGCTGCAGATAGTCTTGGCTCAATCGAATCAATTAAAAACAATGCTTCTAAATTAAATGATGCTTTAGGTGTTTTAAAAGATGCTATTGCAACAGAAACTACACCAAACTACACACAAGCTTCAAATCAACAAGCATTTGATGATGCTAAAAAAGCAGTTGCTGCATATAGCAATCACACTGACTTTAACAATCCAATTTCAAATATTGATAATTTAAAACAAGCATTGACTAATGCTAAAGGTGCTCTTGATGGAGAAGAAAGACTTAGAACTGAGAGAGCAAAAGCTAAATCTATTATTGATAATTTACAAAACATAACACCAACTCAAGTAACAGCTGCCAACAAGTTAGTTGCAAATTCAAATGATTTAGAACAAATAAAAGCTATTTCTAAAAATGCTCAAGATATTGATTCAGCTTTAGCACAAGCTAAAGAAGATGCTAAAGTTAAACAACAAGTTAAATATACAGAAGCAGAAGGAAGTTTAAAAACTGCATTTGACAATGCACTTGATAAAGTTACTGATTTAAAACAAAAAGTTGACTTCCAAAATGCAGATGAACAGTTAACAACTAAATTAGCAAACTTAACTAATGCTAAAAATGCTCTTAATGGAGAAACAGAACTTCAAAGTAAAAAAGATGCTGCTAAAGCTGAAATTGATAAGTTATCTCCATTAGATGAAGAAATCAAAAACAAAATTAAAGACCAAATTCAAAAAGCTGCAAATTCACAAGTTGTAGAAAGCATTAAAAATAATGCTAACAACTTAAATGAATTAGCACAAAAACTTAAAGAAGCTAAAGAAATTATTAATTCTCCAAAATACACACAATCAACACCTGAGGAACAACAACAATTCAATGATGCTAAAAAAGCAATTGAAAATGCTATTGCTGCAAAATCAGATGGAACAGAGCTAGTTGATAATAAACAAGAATTAATTAATAATTTAAATAACGCAAAAGATAATTTATCTGGAGCAAGCAAATTAAAAAATGCTCAAGATGCTGCTATTAGAGAAATTGAAAACTTACAATACTTATCACAAACTCAAAAAGATAAAGCAAAACAATCAGTAAATGCTGCTACAACAGTTCAAGAAACAAAAGACATTGCTACAAACGCAACAAATGTTGACGCTGCTATCCAACAAGTTCAAAGATTTAATGATGTTAAATCAAAACCACAATTCACAGAAGCATCAACAACACCTACAGATAAAAAACAAGCTGCTCAAACAGCGTTTGACAACTTAGCAGGTGTAAAAACAGTATCAGACTTTACAACAAGTCCTATTGCTGACATCACAGAGAAAACAGAAACTCTTAATAACGCAATCAACTCACTTGATGGTAACAAAAACTTAGATGATGCAAAAGCTGCTGCTAAAGCTGAAATCGAAGAATTAGAAAACTTATCAGATACACAAAAACAAGCTGCTAAAGCTGAAGTTGAGAAAAAACAAACAATTGCTGACGTTCAAGCAACTCTTGAAAATGCTAAAAAATTAAATGCTGCTAAAGGAGCACTAAACACAGCAAATGAAGTTGAAAAAACAAAAGCATACATTGATGCTTCAAAAACTGCTAAAGATGCATTTGATGCTGCAAAAGACAAAGTTAATGCAATTAAAGATGTTGAAGACTTCTCGCAACCTATTGCAAACATCGACACATTAACATCTAGCTTAAATAATGCAATCAGCAACTTAGATGGAGCTAGAAACTTAAAAGAAGCTCAGGATGATGCTATTGCTAAGATTGATGCTTTAACAAACTTAACAACAGATCAAAAAAACGCTGCTAAGGATGCAATCAGAAACGTTACAACTAAAGATCAAGTAGCTAACGTGCTTTCAAATGCTCAAAAAATTGATAAAGCTATCGCTAAATCAAATGAAGCTGCTGATAAACAAAACACACCAGCTTATGTAGAAGCTTCAGATGAACCAAAAGAAAACTTTAACAAAGCTAAAGATGCACTTGATGCAATCAAGAACACAACAAACTTTGAAGTATTAAGTGATGATCCTGATGCACTTATTAGTGCTTTAGATGCTAAATCTAAATTACTTGATGGTTTAGCTAACTTAGCGACAGCAAAAGAAGAAGCTAAGAAAACAGTTGATGGACTTGAAGGATTATCTCAAGGTCAAAAAGATTTAATTAATGCTGCTATTGAAGATGAATCAACAAATTCAAGACAATTAATTGATCAAATCCTTGATAATGCTGCTAAATTAAAAGAATTAGTTGATGCATTAGATGCTGCTAAAACAAAACAAGCAACTCCTGATTACACAGAAGCTGACGAAGATAAACAAACTGCATTTACTAATGCTAAAGACGCTATTAAAGATGCTGTTGCAAGCTTTACAAATCCAAAGCAACCAATTGCTAACGCAGATAGCTTATTATCAGATATGACATCAGCAACTGACAAATTAAATGGAGATGATAAATTAGCTACAGCTAAAATTGAAGCAGTTAAAGAAATTGATAAATTAAACAACCTATCAAAAGCTCAAAAAGACGCTGCTAAAGATTTAATTAAATCTGAAGACACAAATACACTTGCAAAAGCACAAGACACTGTTAATAATGCAAAATTATTAAACAATGCATTAGCTACACTTAAATCAGCTAACGAAAAATTAGATAAAGTGGATTACACACAAGCTTCAGATGCTGCTAAAGATGCATTTGATAAAGCTAAAGACGCTGTAAATGCAATCAAAGATACAATGAACTTTGAAAACAAAGTACAAGACATTGAATTATTAACAAGCAAATTAGCAAATGCTATTAGTAACCTTGATGGTAAAGATAGATTAGCTAAAGCTAAAGAAAAAGCTAATAAAGATATTGATGCATTACAAAACATCTCAGAAACACAAAAAGATGCTGCTAAAGCTAAAGTTGAAAAACAAAACACAATTGACAATGTAAATAACATTGTTTCAAATACAAAAGCAGTTGACGCTGCTCTAGAAACAATTAAAGAGATTGTCCCAGTTAAGGAAAAAGTTCAATTCAAAGAAGCTGATGCAGACAAACAAAATGCATTAACTACTGCATTAAATAATTTAATTTCGTTAGAAAACAAAGAAGACTTTGAGAACGCTGTAGAAAACTTACAAGATAAAGTGCAAACTCTTAAAAATGCTCATAAAGCATTAAACGGAGATTCAAACTTAGCAAAAGCTAAAGCAGATGCTATTGCTGCTATTGATAAGTTAAGTTACTTATCAGAAACACAAAAAGATGCTGCTAAAGCTGATATTAATGCTAAAGAAGCTGTTGCAGATGTAAATAACATTGTAAACAATGCTACTTTAATGAATAATGCTAAAGAAGCTCTAGATAAAGCTTCTAAAGCACAAAAAACACTTGCTTACACAGAAGCTTCAGAACAACCAAAAGCTAACTTTGATGCAGCTAAAGCTAATGTAGAAGCAATTAAAGATATTACTAACTTTAATGAGCCAGTAGATAATATCGTTGATTTAACAAATAAATTAAACAATGCAACTGCTGCTCTTGATGGAAGCGCAAGCTTAGATGCCGCTAAAGAAGAAGCTCTTAAAGAAGTTGCTAAACTTTCATACTTATCAGATGAAGCAAATTCATCAGATTCAGAAAAATTCAAAGTTTCTGAAGCTATTAAAAACGCTACAGATGCTGAATCATTAGCAAAAGCTATTGAGGATGCTAAAGCTTTAAACAAAGCTAACTACGATAAAAAAGTAGATGAATTAAACGATTTAACAAACCAATACTTACAAAGTACATATGGAACAGATGCTTCAAACAAACATAGAGAAAATGTTGTTAAAGCAATTAATGAATTTAATTCAAAAGCATTCTCAGATGCAAATGGAGAAGCTGCTATTGCTAAAGCTCAAAACTTACTTGATTTAGTTGATTCAATCACAACAAACAAATCAAGAAATAACTTTGAAGCATTAGCTGACGCTTCAGACCTTGCTAATATCGATACTTTAGCAAACGCTGTAATTAAACACAATTACTTTGAAACATCTACAAAAGCTAAGAAAAAACTTAACTCAACAGACCTTAAAAATATTAAACAATTAGTTTCTAAGGCTGGAGATATTCAAGGATTAAACGTACTTACAACAGCTATTACTAAAGCATTAAAAGACAACTCACCAATGGTGATTTGAGCATACATTATAGCTGCTTCAGTAGCAACTTGATTAATTGGTATGTTAATCTTTGTATTCGGTAGAAAGAAATAAGAAGTTAATTATCAATTAATAAACAATCAAAATTAATCAGTACTAGATAAAAATAGTGCTGATTTTTTTGTATTTTTTAAAAACCAAAAAATTTCATAAATGTAAAGCCACCCCAACAACATTGAGTTGTTATTATGTCTAATTAATCCTTCTGTCCACTTTTAGTGACCCTGTTTATTTCTTTTATTTAGAATTTTCACAAGAAGCAACAAATGCCACAGGAATTAACGTCATACCTGAAATTGATACAATTTTCAAAAAGTTTTAATTTTTTCATAATTCTACAAATAATATATAATGAATCTATATATATATATATATATATATATTACAGAATAGTTATATATATAGAATAGGAGATATGTATGAAAAATAAAGCATTAAAAAGAAGTCTTTTAATTGTGCCTGCATCAGCACCATTAATAGGACTTGTTTTGACTCTTTCAGCAAATCATTCAAAACAAGATGTGAATGTTGCAATTAATAATGATAATTATGTGTTTGATAAAGTTAATTCTAATATTTCAGATGATATTTGAACAGGTTATGATAATTATAGTAATGGCACAGTTCATAGGTGATACAACTCTTTAGACGCGAATGGAGTAACTAATTTAAGCCAAACTGGAAATAATAAGCTTAAATGAAGTGCAACTGGTGATGCATGGTATAGATTATTTGATGCTTCAACTCCAGGTTTACCATCAAATATTAATCAAACCAATTGAAACGGTGAGGGTTTTGCTAATGAAATTGGTAATATGTATTCTTGAGAAAGAGATGGTGCTTCATCATCATTACCTGAAAACACTGGTTCTTGATGAAATGGAAATGGATATAATCCATTAACTAATACTAAAAAAGTTAAAGTTGGTGTTAACTTAACTAATGCTGATACAAATAATGACTTTTTTACTGCTGGGATTTACTTTTCAGATGATATTAGATTAGTTGGTGATATCAAAATTCACTTATTTGTTAAAGAAGATAGTAGCAGTGTTAATATTGATCAAACTGAAGGTAAATTAACTACATATACTATAAATATCAATGATGATCCAAAAGCTAATATTGACACAATGGAAATAAGTCCATGAATAGGTAAAACGCAACAAGTAACTGGCACAGGGAAATCAGTTAGTACAACTATAAACGGTAAGTCAAAAACGGCTTACATTAGTGACTATGCCTATTTACCATATTATGATCATATTCCTGATGAGTACGAAAATAATATGTCAGATGCAAATAGAAATCAAAGAAACTGATGAAAAAACACTAGACAACAAGGAAGCAATGAACTTTATGATGTTTTAATTAGAGGTTATACTCCACAAGCAGTAAGAAATTATAATTTTACTTTCACAACCAATAAATTTAATCAAGTTGCTTTTGGTTTATTTCAACACTCAATAATTAGGGATAAGACTCCTATTATTACTAAAAATAATATAACTCAAAATCAAGGGGGATTATTTGTTTTTAGAGTTAATACAAGTACATCACATAATGAAATTGTTGCAGGAGCTGTAGTTGAATTAGAAATGAAACCATTCAATAATTCAACTGAACCTTTTAATCAATTATATGCTGGTAATACTGGTTCAACCACTGAAAAGAAAACATATTTTGGAGTTTCGGAATATAGAAATTTAAATAGTAGAGATGATTACAAGGTTATTGGTGGATTTATTAAAATGGCTGATCGGAAACAGTCATATTTAAAGAAATTTAATACTGAAGAAAAAATTCAAAATGATCTTGAATTTTACAATAAAGCAACTGATGGAATTCCACAAGCTAATTTATCTATTTCTGAAAATTGAAATAGTGCTTTTGCATACAATATAGATAAAAATGGTGTTTCTTATGACAACAAAAATGTAATTAGAACAAGAAATATTTATCAAGATTATAAAAAATACAATAACTTGGATAATTTACGTTTAAATGCTTCTTTTGCTCCAGGTACAGATACCAAAAAATGAAGAATGATTAATAAAACCTCAACCGCTTCTGCATCAACTACTTTTGGAAGAGAATATCTTGATTTTGCACCGATTGAATACACATTTACAGATTTAGAATATCTCAAAAGATATATTCAATCTAAAAAATGATTAACTAAAGGTGAAAAAGATGCTTTAACTAGATATGTTGAAGCCGATACTTCTTTTAATGTTGATAATGAATTTACAAATGAAACAGCTAAAAATAGTTGAAAAGATAAAATAGATAAAATTGATGATTTACAAAAATCAATAGAAGAAAAATATAAAGAGGTTCGTGAATACCCACTTAATACTCAAATCTATGATAGAAATTGAAATACAATTGCCACAAACAAAATGCTTTATGCTTTAGCTGATATCGAAGTTAAAAAAGCTTTAGAAGATTTTATCAACACAAATTCTAGCATTATTAAACTGAAATCTGATGAATATAATAATGATGCAAAAGCACAAGATAGAAATAATTCAAGTAAATATAGTACATTAGAATCATTTGATTTTTTAAGTCGAATTTTACAAACAATTAAAAAAGTTTTAGGAGATAGACTTGATGCAATTCTAACTTCTGGTAAAAATAATTTAAATTCTCTATATAGCAAATTGAATGATTATGAAATTACAAAAGCTAATTCTCAAACTTATTTAACAAATAATACAAGAGCAACTAATTTGTTAACTAATAATCTTATTCAAAATGTTATTGATAATTTAACAACTGCAGAAGAAGTCAAAACTTTTAACTCAACAACATCAAAGCCTTACGAATCTAATATTAAGAATGTTTTAGATACTATTGCAAATTTAAATTCTCTTGTAACAGAAAAAAATAATTTAAAAACTCAAATTTTAGAGCAACAAAAACCTCAAAATGATTTTAAAAATTATGCTGTTTTTACAAAATCAACCAATTCTATTAATTTAAATTCTTTTGATACTTTTGATGCAAATTTAAAAGATGCAAATAATAAGACAATTCCAAACATTTTTGAATCCACTAGCACGTTGACAACTTTTTACACTAATGGAAAAAATACTTTACAACAAAATTGAATCGATAAATTAACTGGTGATGAACTTAATGGGGCTGTTGAAGAATTTAAAAAAGAAATCAACAATTTTACTTTCTTAAATGGTAATGATACCAGTGGTGAAAAATTCTATATCATTAATTCTCTAGAAGGAAAATTGGGATGACAAGGTCCTTTTGCCTATAATGCTCAAACTAAAACTTTAGCAATTAATGCAAATTATTATTCAACTATTAATGATGAAATGCAACTTGCATTTGATATGGCAATAGACAATGCCAAAAATCAAATTAATAGTCTTACTTATTTAAGTCAAGATGAAAAAGATAATGTTAAAAGATTAATTGGACAAGCTCAATTGTATAAAGATACTTATGTAGCTAATGAAGACTATTCTGATAAAGTTCTAATCGGTTCAGATAAAAATATCAAAACTATTGTAGATAAATGAACTGATATTAATAATGAACGTGAAAAAATTAAAGATTATAGTGCTACTTTTGGTTATCCAGATAAAAACATTAAACCTTCAACTGCAGATCAAAATTTAATTACTACTGATAACATTAACCCTAATAATCAAGGGGTAGAAACTAAAATTATTGGTATTCAAGCTGATGATAATGACGGTACTTTAGTAGTTACTTATAAAATTCTTAAATCAAGTGATAAAGACAACATCTATACAGAAAATAAAACTTATAAAATTACTGGTTTTAGTGATGAACAATCAAGAATTGAAACTTTAAGCGCTACTCCAGAATATAAAGAGGTAAATAAAAAACCTAATATCCAAGCCTCAACTGTGGAAAAAGCAAATAATGCAAATGTTGATATTGTTTGACAGTTGCCAACCAATACAAAAATTTATGCAAATAGTGTTAGATATCTTGGTTATAACGATATAACTGGAAAAATTAAAATTGCATATAAATTGCAATCTACTAAAGATGTTAATGCAATTTCAGCAGAAAAGACTGCAGAAATAACTGGTTTTCAAAATGAGGTAACTAGATTAAATAATTTAGTAAATCAAGATTCAAATACAAATAAAATTACTAATATTACAATTGTTTCTAATCCAATTAAACGTGCTTCAGATTCAACATTAAATACTGATTATAATGTTGGTTTAATTGATTCTAAATTTGCTAATACTAATAAAATCAGTTTAACAAATGTGAATCAAACTTCGACTGATGATGCTTCTGGTTCAGTTACTTATACATATAAATTTAAGACTACAAGATTAGCCAGTGATCTTGTAACAATTGAAGGGCAAACTGTAAATAATAACAATATTTATAGTAATGTAACTAATCCTCAAACTAGAGATGGTTTCTTAACTCAAGCTCAATATGAACAAAATCAAAAAGATGCAAAGAAAAAAGCAATTGACAATTATAAATATTTAAATGACGCACAAAAAAACGCAATTAAAGAAGCAATCCAAAATGCTTCAATTGATCAATTAGACCAAAAAGTTGCTAATGCAAGTGATTTAAATGATGCAATGAAAGCTTACAACGATGCAACTAATAATATCGAAACAATTAAAAAAGGTAGAGATTATACTCAAGCAGATAATAAGAGTGCTTTAGATGATGCAGTAAATCAACAAAAAACTGATGTTGATAAAACTCAAGGATCTAATTTATCATTAGAAGAAGTTAAAAAGAGAACTAAAGCAATTCAAGATGCAATTAGTAATTTAAACGGTGATGAGAGATTAAAAGCTGCTAAAGATAAAGCAATTGCTAAAGTTAATTCCGATTATTCATCATTAACTGATAAACAAAAAGAAAAAGCAATTGCTTTAATTAATGCTAAAGATACCATTGCAGATGTTAACAGTCAAGATGCAACTAATAATGCATTAAATTCATCAATGGAAACACTGCGTGATTTTATTACAAATCAAAATACTGTTGTAACAAATAATAATTATATTTACACAACAAATGATTTAAGAGCTGCTTATGATGGTAATCCTGCTAAAAATAATGGTCAAAAAGGTGGCGCAATCAAAAAAGCAGAAGATTTATTAACTGCTTTAAATACTGGAAATAATTCTGACTTGATGAATAAAACTAATGTTGACTCAATGAATACTGAAATTCAAAATGCAATTAATAATTTAAATGGTCAACAACGTTATAATGATGAATTAACTAGATTAAATTCATTAGAAACTGCAACTGCCAAAGTTAAAGATAATTCACAAAATACTAAAACTGCTAGTGAAATTACTAAAGATGATGTTGAATTTAACAATTCTACAATCCCTGCAGATGTTAAACCAGTTGATTGAGTTATTTCAAATCCAAATGAATTAACAGGTAAATTAGACTTAAGTTACAAATATCAATCAACTAAAGAAAATCTTGAAAGTGTTCAATCAATTAAAACTTATACATTAAATAACAATAATGCCTTAAGCACTTTAACTGAACAAGAAAGAGTGGACGCTATTTTAGATGATTCAAACATTTCATTTACTATTAATGAAAATGATACTAACGCAATTGATAGAAATCAATTGCCAAGTGAAGTTGCTAAAGAAGCTATTAAAGGCTTTAACAATCCAGCAAATTTAGATGTTGAAGGTTATTTAAATAGTATTGAATTATTACCAAACAATGATAATGGTACATTAGATATAACATTCAAAATTGCTTCAACCAAAGCAATATTGAATTCAAATAATGATCCACAAAACCCAGCAGTTGTTTCAACTAACACAAGAACAATTACTTTAACAGGCTTTAAAACAACTTTACAAGCTGAAAAAGAAAAAGTTGCCCAATACATTAATAACAACGTTCCTGAACCAAAAAAACAAGCTTTATTAGATGAATTAACAAAAGCTAATACTCTTGATGAAGTGGCTAAAGTTCAAGTTAAAGCAGAAATTGAAAAAGCTATTGCTGATGCATCAAATAATTACCCTTATTTAAATAACAATCAATTAGATGCTTATAAATCAGATTTAAAATCAGCTACTTCAACTGAAGCAATTCAAGCTCATAGCACAACAGCAAGCACATTAAATGCTAAAATGAAAGAATTAAGTGATGCTGTTAAAGCTGAATTAACCGCTTTAACTAAAAAAACAGTTGAAGATGATCAAAACAATGATGCTAAAACAGCTATTGTTTATACTTTAGCAGATGCTGATAAAAAACAAGCTTATGATAACGCTTTATCAGCAGCTCAAGAAATACTTAATAAAGCTAATGGTGCCAACTCAGAATTAAGTGCTGTTGAAACAGTATTAAGCAATTTACAAACTGCTTACGGTGAGTTGAATGGTGATGAAAACCAAAATGCATTAAACGAAAGAATTGATGCTTTAAACAATTTAACTTCTGAACAAGAACAAGCTCTCAAAGATAAAATTGATGGAGCAGCTAATAAAGAAGAAGCAAACAAAATTATTGAAGCAGCTAAAAACTTAGATAAAGCTATTGGTGATCTTAAAGCTAAAATAGCTGAAGCTGAAGGTAAAAAAGACAAACTTGAATATACAGATGATACAACAGGTAACCAAGCTAAATTTGACAAAGCAATTCAAGATGCTAAAAAAGCCTTAAAAGGCTATCAAGCAGCTGATTTAAGTAATTTAAACAAAGATCAAATTGCTGAAAAAACCGGTGAAATTAACACTCAAACGTCAACCTTAAATGATGCAATTGATGCCTTAGATGGTTATAGAAACAAATTCAAAGAAGACCTTAATAATTGAGAATTATTAGATGCTAGTCAAATTAAAGCTTTACAAGACAAAGTTGATAATTTACAAAAACAACCAACACAAGAAGAAAAATCAAGCATCATTCAAGAAGGATTAAGTTTAAGTAAAACCAATGCGTCAAACAAAATTAATAATGATAATTATGCAAATCTTTCAAGCGAAGAAATTACTGAATTATTAGGAAAAGTTAATAGTGCCGAACTTGATGAAACTCAAGGTCACAAATATGACGCTGCTGTTAAAGCGATAATTCAAGAAGCTGAACAATTAAATCAAAATAAACAAGCAGCTATTAATGCAATCAATGATTTAAGTGATTTAACCCTAAATCAAAAAGCCGTATTTGAAAATCAAGTTAAAACATTGCCAACATCACAAGCTTCAACTGTTCAAGAAACTGCTACAGCTTTAAATACTGCCATTTTAGAAGCTAAGAACGTTGTAAAAGAACAAATTCAAAAATTAGCAAAAGATGACAAATTAACCTATGAAACAGCTAAATCAGCAAATAAAGTTGCTGACAAATATAGATTAGCAGATGCTGCTTTAAAAGAAACTTACGATGAAAAATTACAGGCTTTAAATGATTTAATTGTTAAAGATAATGCTTCAAAAACAGAAATTGATAATGCTAAAACAGAATTAATTTCTGCTTATAATGCACTTAATGGTGAAGAAAACAAAAACAAAAAAGCTAAAGCAGTTGATAAACTTGATAATTTATCAAAAGATCAAAAAGATAAAATTAAAGACTTATTAAATAATGCTACTGATGAAGAAGCTGCACAAAAAATCTTAGAAAAAGCTCAAAAATTAAACTTAGATCTTGGTGACTTAGAAAAACAAATTACTTCTACAGAAGCTAAAGTTGCAACAAGTATTTACACCAACGATGCGCAAGACAGAAAAGAAGCTGTTGATCAAGCCTTGGAAAATGCTAAAAATAAATTAGCAGAATTAAAAGCTAAAGATTTAAGCAATGCAACTGCTGATTCATTAAATGGTTTAGCTAATGAAGCAAATCAAAGTAAAGAAGCCTTAAAAACTGCTGATGAAGCACTTGATGGAAATAGAGAAGTATTAAGAAATGACATTAATAATCATTTCCCAAGTCTAAACGAAAACCAAAAAGGCTTATTGATAGCTGAAATTGAAAAATTATCAAAAGTTCCAACACAAGAAGAAACACAAGCCATTTATGATAAGGCTCTTAAATATGCACAAACCAATGCCAAAGATGAATTAGCCAAACTGGATAATTTAACTAAAGCTGAAAAAGATACATATATTGCTAAAATTGATGCTGCCACATTAGATAAGACAAATGAAGATTTTGCTATTAATGTTAAAAATCTTTTAGATCAAGCTAAAGCTGATGAAACAGCTAAAGCTCAAGCTATTGAAACAATTGATAATTTAACTAACTTGAATCCAGCTCAAAAATCATCCTTAACTGAAGAAATCAAAAATAACAAAGCAAGTGAAGCTAATAATATTGTTAAAAAAGCTAAAGCAATTGATGACAAAATGAAGGCTTACAAAGATATTGCCGAAGTTGATAAAACAAGTGTTGATTATGTTGAAGCTGACGAAGATCGTCAAGTTAAATATAATAATCAAGAAGCAATTAGAACTGAAGATTTAGGTGATAATGGAACTAATTTAAGTGTTGAGCAAATTGATGCTAAAATCACTGAACTAAATAATGCAATCAATGGATTAAACGGTGATGAAAAAGTTGCTCAAGCTAAAGAAAATGCTATTGCTAAAATTAATGGTGAAAACCCAATTTATAATAATTTAACTGATCAACAAAAAGTAGAAGCAATTGCTAAAATTAATGAAAAAGATAGAGTTGCCGATGTAAATAGTGTTGATGCAAATAATGCATTAGTTAATGGTACAATGGCTACACTTGATCAATACTTAAACAACGAAACTAAGATTAAAAACGATATTAATTACACAGGTTCAGAAGAAGATTTAAGAAAAGCATATGACGATGCTATTCAAGCCTTAAAAGACTATGAAACAGCTTTAAACGAACCAAGTAATGACACAAAAAACATCTTAAGCAATGACAAGATTGAAGAAAAAATCAATGCGGTTCATGAAGCAATTAATAACTTAAATGGTAAAGAACACATTAAAACAGTTAGAGCTGAAGAAATTGCTAAAATTAATGCTTTAGAAAACATTAATGATGCTCAAAAATTAGCCTTAATTGCTAAAGTTGATAAAGCTACAACTCCTGAAGATGTTAGAGCTGTAACTGAAGAAGCAGCAGCATTAGATGAAAAAATGGTTGAACTTAAACAAGCAGTCGCTGACAATCAAGACACACCTAATAGTGTTGATTACAAAAATGCAACTGAAGAAAAAATGCGTGAATTTGATAAAGCATTTAATAATGCAAGCAATTTAGCTGATAAAGAAAATGGAAGCGCTGAATTAAGTATTGACAACATAGATTCATTAATTGAAAAATTGAATGTTGCCGCTCAAAACCTTGACGGTGATGAAAAAATCAATAACAAAAAAGCTGAAGCAAGAAACTTAATCAATGGTCTTGAACATCTTAATGATGCTCAAAAAGCAGCTTTAATTAAAGAAGTTGATAAAGCTAAATTGTTAGCTAATGTTGACAAAGTGGTTGATAAGGCTCAAACATTAAACAATGCTATGGGTCAATTAAAAGAAACTGCTAAGGCAATTAATGATGAATTAACTCAACCAGATAATCCTAAATATGTCGCAGCTTCTCAAGAACCAAAAGCCAACTATGATGAAGCTAAAGCTAAAGTTGACGAATTAATCAGTAATCAAGGTTCAAATGAGGACGTTGCTAAAGTATTAGAATTAGAAAAAGCATTAATTGATGCTAAAAATGCTCTTGATGGAGATAAAAACTTTGAATATGCTAAAGCAAAAGCAATTGAAAAAGTTAATAAAAATAACAACTTGACTCCTGCTGAAAAACAAGCTTTAATAGATCAAATTAAAGACTTAGCTATTCCTTCTAATTCAGATAATGCTGATGAAGTTCAAAACTTCAAAGACAATTTAGATAAAATTGTTAATAAAACAAACTTAATTAATAATGTTAAAAACAATGCTAATTTAACACCTGAACAAAAAGCTGATTTAATCAACGATATTGAAAAAGCTAATGTTGATGATAAATTAAACAGCGAAGTTAACAAAAATTCATATAGTGATACATTAAACAACATCAAAGCTAAAGAAAAAGCTTATGAAAGAATTAACGCTACTGATGACTTACAATTAAACGCTGAAGATAAAGCAAAATTAAGTGATAATATCAGTCAATTAGACCCTAGAGATAAAACATTTGCTGATCAATTAACTAATGAAGAACTTAAAGAAAATAAAATTAAAGAAATCAGAAGCAATCCTAACTTAACTGATAATCAAAAATCACAATTAATTGATGAAGTTGCTAATTTAGACAATAAACAATCTGATTTGGTTGATCAAATCGCTAAAATTGATCAAAAAGCTAAACTAATTGAAAAAATTCAAACTAATGAACACATTAGCGATGAAGACAAAAGCAAATTAGTAAATGAAGTAATTAATGTGCCTCATGATAACAGTAAATTAACTGATAAATTAAATAACATTGAATCTAAATTGAATTTAATTGACCAAATTAAACAAAACACCAATTTAGATGAAAATAATAAAGAAGCTTTAATTGATCAAGTTCATAACTTAGCAAAAGATTCAGATAATTTTGCTACTGAAGCAGATAATATTTCAGCTAAAGTTAAAGCAATTGAACAAATTAAAGCAAATGATGAGTTAACTAAAGGAAATAAAGCAAATCTAGTTGATGAAATTATTAACTTAGATAACAATCAAACCAAATCAAGTCTTGATTATCAAATTAGTAATGTCGATAAAAAAGCAAAACTTTACGAACAAATTAACCAATCAGACTTGCCACAATCTCAAAAAGACGCATTAATTGCTGAATTAGACCCAATTAATGCTAATAGCGAAAATGCTTCAGTAAGCTTTGACAACATCAAAGATCAATTAAATAAATTAAGCAAAATTAATAATGATCAAACTTTAAGTGACAATGATAAAGCTAAATTAGTTGAAGATGTTTTAGCTAACAATCCAACTGAACAAAACTACAATGAAATAACTAAAAACATTAACAAAAAACAAGAAGCAATTGATCAAATTAGACAAAATCCAAACTTGACACAAGAACAAAAAGATTCAATTTCTCAAAACATTAGAGAATTAGATGAAACAAGCGAAGAATTTACTAATAAATTAGACAATGAAAAAGCTAGATTAGACTTAATTGATCAATTACATCAAGAAGCTAAAGATAACAAAATTTCTGATGAAACCAGAGATAAATTAATTAGCGAAACACTGAATTTAGTTAATGATTCAAGCTTTATAAATAACTTAAATAACGTTAAAGTTAAAGACAAATTAATTCAACAAGTTAAAGCGAGCGACGTGCTTAATGACAAAACCAAAGCAACATTAATCAATAACATTTTAGATAATAATGCTACAAGCGAAGAATTTGATAATAAACATAATCAAATTACTCAATTATATGTTGATGCTGAAGAATTAGCTAAAGCTAAAAATGATTTAGTGGATTTAACCGAATCTAAGAAATTTGAAAAATTAACTAAATATCAAAAAGATGCAATTAATAAAGCAATTGCTGATTCAGATGAAATTTTAAATAATCTTAACTCTCATAACAACGAAGATGTAGTTAAACAAACAACTATTGATAAAAAAATAAAAGAAATATCGCCAATCTTAATCTGACCATACTTTGTAGCTACTTCAGTAGCAACTTGATTAATTGGTATGTTAATCTTTATATTCGGTAGAAAGAAAAAATAAGAAGTTAATTAGCAATTAATAAACAATCAAAATCAATCAGTACTAGATAAAAATAGTGCTGATTTTTTTGTATTTTTTGTAAAAACCAAAAAATTTCATAAATGTAAAACCACCTCAACAACATTGAGGTGTTATTATGTCTAATTAACCCTTCTTTCCACTTTCAGTGCCCCAGTTCATTTCTTTTGTTTAGAATCTTCACAAGAATTAATTTCATACCTAAAATTAATGCAATTTTCAAAACGTTTTGTTTTTTTTATAATTCTTCTATAAGCTCTTCTATAAGATGTATAATACATCCATATACATATACATATATATAATGATTTCATATGTATTTCGAAATCATTAATAATAACTTGCATGAGTTGAGTTATTTTTATGTTTATTTTAATGTGTATATATTTATATTTAATTAAAACAATTAACAGGAGACTTCATTTATGAAGAAAAAAAATATATTTACGCTTTTAAGCGCTACCCTTTCTTCATCTATACTTTTAATTTCTTCAGTTCCTATCTATATGGGTAAAGATACTAATGATACTAAATATGACAGTTTCTTTTATGAAGATACTGACATTTATTCTAATACAAGATATAGTCAATATGGTTCATATGACAATGGAAACGGGTATCAATTCTATGGATATAAAGGAACTCAAAATTTAGTAACTATTGGTGATCCATCAGTAACTGATAATAGAAATCCTAATTTCTTAAATACAAATTATTTTGACAGATTTACTAAAAGAGGTAATTGGGTTGATGATAAATCATTAAATGGTAGACGTAGAAAATGAAAATTAATTTTTCATAAAGATCAACCAGCTAATTTTAGAGAAAACAGATACTTAGGTGGTTTTTATTTTTCTCAAGACATGATTTTAGCGGATAATTCATTCGTTAAATTTTCATTTTATCCAGCTGATATTAATGTTATTGATTATGCAAATGTTTCAACAAAAGAAATTCCGGTTTCATGAACTAAATTACCAACCAATAAAAGTGATTACACTTTTATTAATCCGCTTTATTCTCAAAATCCTTACTTTGAAGATAAGTGACAAAACATTGTTAACTGAGTAAATCCAGAAAATACTTCTACAGCTGGAGCAGCCGGATATAACAATAATAGCGAAATTAGATTAAGAGGATTGTGAACTAATTCTGCCTACCCTTGAACAGCAGAAGAACAAGCAACTGCTGAAAAAAATGGTTTAACTCGTGATAGCCGCTCAAATATTGCTAATAGATTAATTAACGACCAAGTTACTACCCTTGGAAAAGGAACACCTGGTTTCTATCATAAATCTATTAAAAAAATTAATAAATTTGAAAATGGTGAAGTAGCAAGACAATTAATAAATGATGGCTTGTATGATGAAGATTTATTAAATAATGAAGGTATTGGTTTTTGAAATTTATTAGAAAAAAATGCTGGATATATGTTTAGTTTTTTCATTGATGCACCAAATGCTAGAAATAGGGGGTGATCAAACAACGTTGTAGTTGTTGAATTTGAAACAGTTGATAATCCTAATTTTAAATGAAATGGCAACACTTCTGTTCCAACCTTTTTAGGTGGAGCTTACACTCTTTTTGATGTTGGATTTAACTCTGGTTTTGAAGGTGAATCTGGATTTATCATAAGAAGTGAAAAAACTAAATCAACTGAATACAAATTTAGAATCAAAGAAACAGTTAATTCATCTGAAGCTAACATATATTTACCTAAATCATTTAAAAGAAGAGAAGATGATGAAATTGATAATAAATTGTATGAAGTAGGTCTTTATTACACTAATAAAGATGGAACAGAAATTAAATTACTTGATTTAGATAGAACAAAATACAATAACATAAATAATGCAAGAGAATATTATAGTGAATACACTTTAAATTCACCACTTAATAATATTGATCCAAGCACTTTCAAAATTAAAGCAAAAATTAAAGACACTAATTTCCAAAATCAATGAAATATTGCAGAAGCAAAACTTGCTAACACAACTAAAGATTCTCAAGGTTTTTATGTTTTTAATGATTTAGCCTATACTCCTCTTATTACTGATAGATTAAGAATTGAACAAATGTTACAAACAGATTTCCCTAATTTATCAGGTTGAGTTAGTGAATTAGTTCAAAAATTTATTAATAATGAATTTAAAAATAAGGGTGAAAATAAGAATGAAAGTGATGTTTGATTTGATGATTATAACAACACAAGTACCCCAGATGATCAAAAATATGTGCACAGATTCATTAGATTATTAAGAACAATGGTTCCTATGATTCAATTCGCTTCAGAAGTTGATCAAACTTATTATTCTGATACTAATAAAGCATTATCTAACGTTGAAGATAAATTAATTTCTCAATTAAATTTTGCTTATTCTTCAACTCAAAATTTAAAAGATAAGGTAGAGGAACTTCACAATTATTTATCTACTGGAAAAAATGCCTTAAAAAATGATCAGCCTCTCCCACAAGGGCAAAAAACTGCTACTGAATGAGGTATTAAATTAATTAATATTTTGGGTCGTGATCATCAAACCTATGATCAAGAAGTGGCGAAATTAGATGGATACAAAGTTGCTAATGACAAAACAATTAGTGGTAAGATTAATGATCTTGCAACTAGTGAGTTTAGTCAAAATTATCCTGAAGCATACCAAAGTTTAACCCAAGCTGAAAAAGATAATTTAGTTAAATTATTTAAAGAAAAAGCAATTGACATTATCAATAATCAGTTTAAATTAACTGCAACTAATAGTGGTATTGATAACTTAATTGAAACAAATTCAAATACCAATTTAGAAACATTGAAGCAATTCCAAGCAGAAGTTGCTGAAGCAATTCAGAAACGTAAATATTTAAATGATTATGTAACTTGAATTAACAATAATTTAAAAAATGCCGATGGAAATTGAAAAGAAACTGTTTCTGAAAATACTCTAAGTTCTCATGAAGATGGTGAAAAACACAATAAATTTATTGACGCTTTTGACAATGCAGAATACCAAAAAATCTTTTTAAATGATCCAAGTAAAGGCTTTTTAACTGATTATGTTAAGTTTAACAACTTCAAAACTAAATTGGATAATGGACTTAATTTATTAACTGAAAGTTTAAATGCTTTAGATGGTAACAAAAATCAAGCTAAAAAAGCTGTTGATTCATTTATTTTTGTTGAAAGTACTGAAACTGAAAGACAAGAATTTGCTGCTTTATTAGAAAGATTACAAAATAACTATGAAAGTAATAATGGAGCAGTTAAAGACGCTGTTTGAAGCACAAATAATAGTAAATTAGCAGAACAAATTAATAAAATTTTTGCTAAAGCTAAAACTAATTCAATTGCTAAATTAAATGAATTAACTAATTTAACTGAAACTGATAAGACAGAATTTTCAAAATTAATCAATGAAGCAGAACTAAATCCAATAAGTGAAGAATTTACTCAATTTGGTAATGATGCAAATTTAAAACTAATTTATGATAAAGCAGCATTAATTGATCATATTCGTTCATTAACTAATTTAACTGCTAAGCAAAAACAAGGTTTAATTGATCAAATAAATATTGCAGATAGTAATGATAGTAATTATGTAAATCGTAAAAATTATGAAACATTTAAAACAAATGCAACTAATTTAAATACACAAATGAAAGCATTAAAAGATTACTATGATGGATTACCTGATTCACTTAAACCAAATAATAATGGCGAAATTACTGATGAACTTTACGCTTATGAAAAAACTCAAAGCGAAAAAGATAAGTACAAACAATTTATTGAGCAAACCAAAGCAGTAATTGATGATTCTGCTACTAAAACAATTACTGATAGCACAGAAATTGAAACTTTATTAAGAGATCTTGAAGATGCCAAATCTAAATTAGATGGTTCTAGTTCATATTTACCAAGACAAAATGAATTAAAACACATGACAGTTGAATTAAAACAACAATTGTTAAAAGAAATTGATAATACAATTACTAATGAAAGTGATAAAGAAGCTCAATTCACAAAAGTTAAAGCCTTAGACCTAGCAATTGGTAAAGAAATAGAAAAAATTAACCAATGACAAACTAATGATGTGGCAGATACTAATGTTGGTTATAAAAATGCTATTGATTCACTCAAAAATGCTGCCGATAGTTTAACTACCAAGTTAACTACTGCATTTAACTTAAAATTAGCAGATGGTAACCAAAATAAAGATAAATTCAATCAAGTTGAACAAACAGATCCAAATAATTACAGTGGACTTTATGATAAAGCATTAAAAGAATTTAAAGCTTTAAAAGAAGAATTAAGTAAACTTAAATCTAAACTTGATGAAAGTACTCGTTTATATAACTTAGCTATTAACCATACTAATAAAAAACCAGACTTATTTGCTACTAATGTAGCTAAAAACTATGCTACTGATAAAACTCCTTTTACTGTTGAAATTAATGACAATCAACCAGATGCTGTTATTCAAAATATACAAGTAGTTGCTGCTAATGATGTTGATGGTAAACTTGAAATTACTTATGAAATAGTTTCAACTAAAGCTAATTTAACTGATGTTAAAACTAAAGTAAAAACTTACACTTTTAAAGCAGATACTAATGATAATTATCAAACTGAAAAACAAAGATTAAATACTATTGCTAATAGTATTAATGAAGATTCAAGTAAAATTAATCTTAATTTTACAGCTGCAAATGAATTAGCCGATTCAACAACTGCTGCAACTAAAGCTAATTATTCATATTCAAATGCAACAAATGACAAATTAACTTTTGGTATCACAAACATTAATCCAGAATCTGATTATGGTAAAAGCGCTTTAAACTTCACTTTAACTTCAACTAAATCTAAAGAAGATTTATTCTGAAGAAGTGATAATGATTTAAAAAATATTACTTATACTGCTCCACAATCTGATACCAATAGTGTAACAATTACTGGATTTAAAAATGGTGAAAAAACTAGATTAGATGGCTTAAATGGTTATTCAATTGATAGAAGTGATAAATCTGAAATTTTAGCTTCTAAAGTTACAATAGAAGATTTAGATAGCAGTAAGTGAACTTGAAGTCCAGAAGCAGATGCTCAATATACCTTCGTTGATAAAAGAATTGTTGCTTATAACGATATTACTGGACAAATTAAATTAGGTTTCAAATTACAATCAACTAAAGAAAATCTTAAAACTATTAAATCAGAAGAAAAATTTGTAACTATTTCTGATTTTAAAACTGAATTAGATAGAATTAATGAGTTAATTAAAAATACTTCTCCTACTTCTGTAATTAGTCAAAAATCAGGAACAACAAACAACAAACCTTCTGATTTAACATCAGCTGATTTTGTTACTAATGTTCCAGATTCTCTTACTAATCAAAATGTTAAAATCGATTCTAATTTAACATTAAATTCAAACGATGATACAGGGGAAATTGGAGTAGCTTATACATTAATTTCAACTAGAGATAATTTAGTTTCAGATAATTGAGAACCTGCTGTTAATAATTCGGATCCTATTAAATCTAAACAATCTAACACTGCAAAGTTTTCAGGTTATTTAACTAATAATCTTGAAGAAATTAATCGTTTAAACGAATTAGAAGTTTCATATCAAAATAAAAATTCAGAATTAATGCCTTCTGAAATTTCTGCTACTAACATTAATAGTGCTTTAGCAGTTAATTTACCTGAAAACAGTGAAGCTAAAGTAGTTGATTTAACTGTTACTAATAAAGATGATCGAAGTGGAAATGTAACTATTTCATATAAATTAAGATCAACTAAAGCGAATTTAACTAACGCAGAAACTGCAGTTAAAACTTATACTTTTAAATCAGCAACTAATGATAAATATAAAACCGAGCAAGAAAGAATTGATGCTCTTAGTTATCAACCTACTTTAAGTGAAAACGCTAAATTAAATAAAACTGCTTCTGAAATAGAACCAAGTGATATTATTTTTGCTGCAAGTGAAAATGATCAAGCTTATGAAGTTGAAATTGTTTCAAATTCTATTAATGATAAAACTGGAGCATTTACCGTTGAATACAAGATTAAATCAAAAAGAACCAATTTAGACGATATTGTTTCTACTGAGGCAAGAACTGCTACTTTTAATACTTTAACTGAAAGTCAAAGATTAGACAAAGTAATCAATGACAAAACAATCACTAAAGAAATTACTTATGCTGGAGAAAAAGCTAAAAATAAAGTTTTAGCTTCAGAAGTAAAAAAAGAAATGTTGAGTCCAAACCAAACATTATTAAGTAATTCGAAAGCTAAAATCGCAATTACTGATGTAAAAGTAGATCCAAACAATAATCAACAAGTAATTGTTACTTATAATTTAACTTCTACTAAAGATAATTTAAGTGACGTTACTTCAAGTGTAACTAAAGAAATTACTATCGGTGGTTTCCAAAGCCCAATTGATAGAGAAAAAGAAATAATTGATGCTTACACCAATGATGAATTTGTTGGTTTAGGTGATGCAACTAAATTAGCTTCTGCTTTCAATGATGCTTCTAAGCATAATGAAATTAACTTAGCTTTCAAAACTCCAGATAATCACGCTAACGAAAGAATTAGCATCACTAATGTAATTGGTTATAATGATGTAATTGGGGCTTTAAAAGTTCAATTTAAAGTTATTAGTAACAAAAACGGTCAAGATGTAGTTTCAGAACCAAAAGAAATTATTATTAATAATTATTTAACTGAAAAAGGTAGATTAAATAATTTACGTCAAGAGATGTATAATCAAAATATTAATGTTGATTATCCACAAAAATCATTATCAATACCTTCAAAAGCAGTAGATGATAATGATGATTTAAGTAATTTCTACTATACTCAAAGCAATGAAAATAAAGCTGAATTAATTAATGTTTCTAAAGAAAGTGTAGATGATGCTGCAGGAACTGTTAATATTGAAGCCGAACTTAGATCAACCAAAACTCAAGCTGAATTAATTTCTAATTGAGAAGTTGATCCTAATGCTCCTTTTGTAACACCTGTTTCAGATAATACTGCCTTAGGTTCTATTAGTGTATCTGGTTTCAGAACTAAGGCAGAGCAAGATAAAATTGATCGTGAAGCAGAAAAAGAACGTTTAAATAATTTAACTGTTACATTAGATTATGACAAGAAAATTACAACCTTACCTTCAGATGCAGATATTAAAAAAGTAATTGCAACTATTAAAGAAACTAATCCAGAAGCTAGAGTTGTAATTGATAGTATTGATACAAGACACGAAATTGAAGGTTCTATTAGAATCCAATACCATTTAGTTTCTGAAAAAAGCGATGAAATTTATCAAGATGTAACTTCAGCTAATAAATACGCACAAATTAAAGGCTTTAAAACTGAGCAAATGCGTCTTGATGAAATTATCCAAAACTTAGCAATTGAAGCTGGAATTAAAAATATCGCAAGTGACAAATATAATAAATGAACGGCATCACAATTATCAAAAGACTTAATTTTAAATAAATTAGCAACTAATCAAGATACAAGCTATAACTTAAAAGTAGTAGAGAAATCAGCTAATGATAACACAGGTGAAATTAGTTATACTTGACAAATTATTTCTAATAGAGGTACAGTTCATTCACAAAACTTGGACACTGTAACTTCAAGCGACCAATATAACAAATCAGGTACTTTAAGTGGCTTTAAAACTTTAGCGCAAAAAGAAAAAGAAAGATTAGATTCTATTGATTTTAGTGACAAAGCTGAAAATGGTGTTCTTTATCGTATTGATTATCCAAATAAAGCAAATGAACAAGCTTCAAGTTTAACAAATGCAACCACTAATTGAACTTGAGATACTCTTAATAAAGATAATTATGAATTTATTAATCAAGAAATTGTTGGTTACAATGATTTAACTGGTGAAATTCGTTTAAGTTTCCAAATTAAATCAACTAAACCAGACTTTGATTCTGTAGTTTCTGATACTAAAGAAATTATTATTAGTGGATTTGAAACAGAATCTACTAGATTAAATAAATTAGTTGATACAAATCCATATAATATTTCATTAAATAACACCGTTAATAAAGCGACTCAAAAAGCTTCAACTTTAAATAAAGATGATTTTAGTGCTTCAATTAAAGAAAATGCCGACAATACAAGCGATCATAGCTCTGATTTACTTCTAACAGATGCAAATGATAATACGGGTGAAATTGGAGTTAAATACAAATTAATTTCAAATAGACAAGTAAATACTGATCAAACTGATTTGAAAAAATTAGTAAGCAATTGAAAAGAAACATTCAAAGAACAACAAGTAATTTCTAAAGAATCAACTCCTGTTAATTTTGCTGGCTTCTTAACAAATACTGAAGAAGAGAAAAGAAGAATTGAAGACTTCTTACCAAAAATTGTGCTTGATTTTACAAATCGTGATCAATACTTACCTCTTTATAATAAAAATGATGTAATTGATTCAAAAGTAATTGTTAAATTAAAGAATAATGAAACTTTAGAACAAATTCAAATTAAAGTTAAAGAAAATTCATTAACTATTACTGAACGTGATGATCGTGAAGGATATATCAAAGTAAGTTATACCTTGCAATCAACTAAACCAGGTTTAGAAGGTGCAGAAATTGTTGTTAATGAAACAAGAAGTGCTAATACTAATAAATTAAGCGGTTTCAAAACTGAATTACAAAGATTAGAAGGTTTAGTTTTTGATTTTAATAATAGTGTTAGTGGTAAAAATCAAAAACAAGCTTCAGATACTGAAATTACTATCGGTAATTTAAATGAAAATGACGTTAAAACCACAAATATTACAATTAGTAATAAAACTCGTGATGATAGAAATGGTACTTTAAGCGGTACTTATAGCATTTATTCAACAAGAGACGGTTTAAATGACATTCATGTTGATGATAAAGAATTCACTATTAACGGATTTTTAACTGAAAAAGAAAGAATTAATAATTTATTAGCAGATGATACAATTCAATCTCATGTTGAATATAAATTAGATAATCAAGCTGAAATTTTACCTTCAGAATTATTAGCTAATAAAGATGAAGTATTAAATAATTTAAGTACATATTTTGATATGAACTTAGATAATGAAGCGATTAATCAAGTTAATTTAAAAATTATTGAGTTAAGTGCTGATGATACCGATGGTTCAATTACCTTTAAATATAAAATTGCTTCAACTAAAGAAAACTTAACTGATATTGAATCAGAACAATCTAAAACTATTACTTTAAGTGGTTTCTTAACTGAATTAGACAAGCATAAAAAAGAAGCTAAGAAAACTATTAATGCATTACAAAACATCTCAGAAACACAAAAAGATGCTGCTAAAGCTAAAGTTGAAGAACAAAACACAATTGACAATGTAAATAACATTGTTACAAACACAACAGCAGTTGATGCTGCTCTAGGAACAATTAAAGACATTGCCCCAGTTAAAGAAAAAGTTCAATTCAAAGAAGCTGATGCAGACAAACAAAATGCATTAACTACAGCATTGGATAATTTAAATTCATTAGAAAGCAAAGAAGACTTTGAGAATGCTGTAGAAAACTTACAAGATAAAGTGCAAACTCTTAAAGATGCTCACAAAGCATTAAACGGAGATTCAAACTTAGCAAAAGCTAAAGCAGATGCTATTACTGCTATTGATAAGTTAAGTTACTTATCAAAAACACAAAAAGATACTGCCAAATCTGATATTAATGCTAAAGAAGCTATTGTAGATGTAAATAACATTGTAAACAATGCTACTTTAATGAATAATGCTAAAGAAGCTCTAGATAAAGCTTCTAAAGCACAAAAAACAATTGCTTACACAAAAGCTTCAGAACAACCAAAAGCTAACTTTGATGAAGCTAAAGCAGATGTAGAAGCAATTAAAGATATTACTAACTTTAATAAGCCAGTAGATAACATCGTTGATTTAACAAATAATTTAAACAACGCAACTGCTGCTCTTGATGGAAGTGAAAACTTAGATGCTGCTAAAGAAGAAGCTCTTAAAGAACTTGATAAACTTTCATACTTATCAGATTCAGAAAAATTCAAAGCTTCTGAAGCTATTAAAAACGCTACAGATGGTGAATCATTAGCAAAAGCTATCGAAGACGCTAAAGCTTTAAACAAAGCTATCTACGATAAAAAAGTAGATGAATTAAACGATTTAACGAACCAATACTTACAAAGTACATACGGAACAGATGTTTCAAACAAACATAGAGAAAATGTTGTTAAAGCAATTAATGAATTTAATTCAAAAGCATTCTCAGATACAAATGGAGAAGCTGCTATTGCTAAAGCTCAAAACTTACTTGATTTAGTTGATTCAATCACAACAAACAAATCAAGAAATAACTTTGAAGAATTAGCTGACGCTTCAGACCTTGCAAATATCGATACTTTAGCAAACGCTGTAATTAAACACAATTACTTTGAAACATCTACAAAAGCTAAGAAAAAACTTAACTCAACAGACCTTAAAAACATTAAACAATTAGTTTCTAAGGCTGGAGATATTGAGGGATTAAATGTGCTTACAACAGCTATTACTAAAGGATTAAAAGACAACTCACCAATCTTAATCTGACCATACTTTGTAGCTGCTTCAGTAGCAACTTGATTATTGGGAATGGCTATCTTTATATTTGGTAAGAAAAAATAATTGTTAAGTAATAATTAACAAGAAAATTAGTCAATTAATCAGTACCAAATTTGCTTGGTGCTGATTTTTTTGTACATTTTGTGCAATTAAACTAGGACAAGAAAAGTAGACAGTTTTTTATTTTTCTGTCTACTTTTCTTGTCCTAGTTTTTTTTTTTTTTTACATATATAATGTAAAATAATTAAAAATTTTAATAATTAAACTTAAATATTTAATGTATATATAACGGTAATTATTAAATTTAATTTAGAATTGTAAATTTAATTATAAATTTTTAATTTAAGAAGAGAGAAGAATATGGCAAATAAAAAATTAATAAAGAAATTTTTAACAATTGGAGTAACAACAAGTCCTTTGTTGCTATTTTTACCATCAGCATTGATAAGAGTTGATAACAAAGAAGCCGAAACAGGTGACTATGACCAAATAAATATTTTTTCAACAACCACAAGAAACGCTAATACAGCAGTAGAAAAATATGAAACAGGTTCATGGAACAAAGAAGTTTGAGGAAAAGTGGATCGAACATGATTTCCAAAGAATGATGACCCTTTAAAACCTGAAACAATTATGGAAATTTATGAAAATGGTCGATGGGTTGAATTACAAAATAGCGCTGGACAAAAAACAATTTGAAATCCAAGTGATGATTCCGCAAACGCTTTAAATCCTAATTTCGTTAAGAAAATTAGACTTAGATACTTGTCGATGAGAGCTTATCAAGACCAAGATTCAATGCTTATTCCCGAGAATTATTTTTCTGGTGGTTTTTGATTTTCTAAAGATATTGTTTTGGCAAGCAACATTGATGTAAAAATTTATGACGCGAGAAAATCAAAATATAAAACAAGCCCTAAATTAGAAAGACACGAAACCGTAACAATTGACCCTTTCTCATTTAGTTATACTAGTCGTACCACCGTTTCTCCTACAGTTATTTCAAACACTACCACTACAGACGGCACAAGCGAAGAAAGCGTTTCAAAACAATTTTCAAGTAGATACAATGCTTTTTACACAGAAAATCCTTTAACAGGAGCAAAAAACACAAGTTGATCTGATAATAGTGATTGGGGAACAACTGATATTGTTCATGATATTTTTAGCTTTAATGGAGCAGCGTTTTTAAACAAATATGCACTATATAAACCTGACAATGGTTTATATAATGATGCTGCAAGTTTTGCTAAATCAGATGGTTGAATCACAATTCGTAATAGTCTTGGTGGTTATTTTTACTTTGCTTCAGGTCGCGGTACACAAGCTAGACCACAAGAAGTGGTATTAGAATTTGATGTTAGATTTAACATAAATTCGGATGGTACAACTACAAACGATTTCAACTCTACAACAAGATCGTTTTTTGGAACAACTCAAGCCTATCGTTATGATAATCAAAGCTTATTGCAAAAATTTTCTATGCAAAAACCTAGTTTTTGAAGAAACACCAATTTGATTATTAAAGAAGAATATGATGATAGAGTTAAAAAATCATTTAATACTTTAGATTTAAACGCCCCACAAGCAGAATTTTATTTAGTTAATACACAACTAAATAGTTCTAAAAATTTAAATGACAGTAATTCAGTTGTAAAAATTAATAGAAACAATATTAGCAACTATTCTGATTTTAGTAAACCTTTTACTAATAAAGCAGTTATTCAAGAATCTATTGATATTGATAACGTTGATTCTGCATCAACCACACCTTCTACTTGACAAGCATCTAACATTGAATTAGTTATTAAACAAGATGAAAAAAGCAAAAAATATTGAAAATTTGCTAATAATAATGGTAGATTCACATTAAGCGACCGTAATAACTTTTCAAGCGAAGCCAACATAAATTCAAACATTGTTTGATCATTAACTGATTATGGTACTGTTATTGCAACAATCAAAGAATCTAAATGACTAACGAATCTTCAAAAAGCACAATTAATGGCAGATTTAGAAAAGCAAATAGATCAAGATTACAACTTACCAGGTGGAACAGGCAAGAGAAATCTTAATGAATGAATTGCTTATGTTAAGGCATATGATGACTTGCAAAAACAAATTGAAGAAAAGTTCTTTGAAACAGTTAATTATGCTTCAAGCGATGAAAAAGTAACAGTTGATGACTATGATGGAACTAAAAAGTTGGATTATTTATTTTCAACTCCTGCTTACAAAAATAATATTGATTCTCGCAAATTTTCTTATTGACAAGATGCTGCTTACAAGAGTAATGAATTTAATCAAAGCGAAAAATTATTTGATAGATCAAATGCTCCAACAACTGTTAGCTATAACAATCTTCAATCAACCCTAGCAATTTGAAAAGGAGCGAACTTTGGCACTCCAAATGGTTTAAAAAACTTAAAAGCATTAGAAGATAAAATTAACAATTACGCAGTAATCGCCGATTCTGAATACAACAAACAACAAATTAAAACCTTTATTGAAAAAATTAAAAATAAAGCTTTAAATGATTTTGTAAATATTCAAGTTAAAAATGATCAAGGTCAATCAAGCACAACACTAGCAAACGCTTGAAAAGCAAACTGAAAATATGACTATTTAGGCGATATTCAAAAACTAGAAAAAGCTGTTAGTTTAGCTAATGACATTTACACTAAAACCAAAACATTTAATCAAGAATTAGACACAATCAAAACAAGTGATTTATTTACAGGTGGCAGTACATTAATTGACAAAAATCAAGCTAACACTTCTTATGTTTGAGATGGCCAAAACGCTAGAGAACAATTTAGTAATGTTAATGAACCAGCTTGAACAAAATTAATGAATCAATTAATTGGGTCAGACAATGAAAATAATAAAGCAAATAATGTTTTTGCTTCAGAAACTAATTTATTAAGTGCCAACTTAAAACAAAATTACTTAACAGGTTTTAACAACTTAGTTACTTCATTAGACAACATTTTTGGCAATGGTGGTAAATTAGCTGAAGAATTTAAAAAGTATGTTTATATCGATGCTAAGAAATACTACGACATTGCTAACGAATCAAGCGCTTTAACAAATTGATTTGGAAAAATTAGCAAAATAAATGTTGCTGAGACAGAATATGGCAATCGTCATAATTTTGCAACAAATGCCAACCAAGAATTTGTTTTAACTAAACCTGATCAAAACGAAATTAATGGTTACTTATTGCAAATTTCTAATGCAGTTTATAAAGAATCTGCTAGTGCTGTTAAAGCGCAAATTAAATCCTTACAAAACTTATCAGATGCTCAAAAACAAACTTTTAAAGGCGAAATCGACAAATTAATTGATACAAATTTAGATACAAATAAATTAAATGTAGTTTATAAAAATGATAGTGATTTCACTAAAACATTAAACTTAGCTAAAGAACAAAATAGAATTAATGGAATGACTAAAGCATTAGCTTCTGATGAAAATAAATTTGGTTATGATCAAGCTAATAATAAAACAAAATCAAATACCTTGGTTAGAGATGCTCAATTAGTCAAATTCTATCCAATTGATACTTTAACAGACGCAATTGTGGAAATTAAAGCAATAGCTCAAAAAGAGCAATTAGATGATAGCGGTAGAGCAAAATTAAATTTTGTTGTAAAATCAACTAAAAACTTATATAACACGACTATTCAAAGTGATGAAACAACATCTAATTGAATTACTGGTTTTGCTGCTGATAGAGTTCAAGAAAAACAAAGAATCGATGATTTAAATGCTACATTTGCCCTTAAAACAGCTAAATCGGTATTGGCTCGTGAAATTACTAAAGAAAACTTTGCTCAATATATTGATGTAAATGGAATTAATGATAAAACCGATGAAATTGTTCTTAAAGACAATTCATTTGTTGTTGATGATAAGACTGGAACATTAACTTTTGATTATGTAATTAAGTCAAAAAGAATTAATGATATTGAAACTGAACAAAGACAAGCAACAGTAAACAACTTTAAAACAGAAGTTGAAAGATTAAATGAATTGGTTGCTAATATTAAAAAGAACACATTAACAGTTTCAAACAATTCAATTAGCAATCAAGCAAACAGGTTACCTTCTGAAATTCAAGATAATGAAATTGTTTTTGGTGCTTTAAACAATCAAAATGCATTAGTAAAAATAAACAATATTACTAAAAATGACGAAAACGGCACAATTACAGTTGATTATGCACTTCAATCAAGTATTGCCAACTTAAATGACCAAGTTTCAAGCGATACAAATTCAATTGTTTTAAACTGCTTTTTAACTACTTTAGAAAAGAAAAGACGTGAAGTTTTAGCAAAAATCAACAATAGTCAATTATTGACCAAGCAAGAACAAGCATCATTCTCAAATGAAGCAAACGCACAAGAGCAAACAGTTCAAAAATTAAATCAATTAACAATTAAAGTTGAAAAATATGAAATTGCTAATAAGGTTGCTACAACGTATCTTAATTTAAATGACATTCAAGCTTACAGAATAGCTGATCAAATTAGAAATGCTACTGACAAACAAACTTCCGAGCAAATGTTTAATAATGCTAGTGTTTTAAATGACAAAATGGGCGCTTTGAGCACAACTGTTGTTGATCAATTAAAAGTTTTAACTAATAATGGTTCATTAAATGACAATCAAAATAGTGATGAAAAAACTAATGTTATATATAAATTAGCAAGCGATGACTTAAAACAAGCTTATGATACTGCTTTGTCAGTTGCGCAAGCATTATTAAATAAAAAAACAGGCACAAACGGAGATCTTCAAAAAGTTGAAAAAACATTGAGTGATCTTCAAGCCACTTACAATGCTTTAAATGGTAATAACAAAGTTAGTGAATTAAACAATAAAATAGATCAATTAGGTAATTTAAGTGCTAATCAAAAAGCTAAAATTAAAGAATTAATTAACAACGCTTCTTCAGCTAAGCAAGCTGATAAAATTTACCAAGAAGCAGAAAAATTAAATGCCAATCTACAAGCTTTAATTGACAAAATAACAGAAGCTAAAGCTAAACAAGCTAAAGATATTTATACGAATGATACAAAAGCTAAACACACTGCGTTTGATAAGGCAATTAGCGCAGCAGAAAAAACCTTAAATAACTTTAAACAAGACAATTTTGCCAACATAGATAGTTTAGATAAATTAACGCAAATTAACACAAACGTTGTTAATGAAACAAAAAAATTAAATGATGAAATTGAAAAATTAGATGGCAAAAGACAAATTTTAAGAGATGAAATTAATAACTATGACAATAGTTTATTAATTGATAAACAAAGATTCTTAACACAAATTGAAACTTTGGATCAAAATAATCCAGACCAAAGCAAAGTTGATGAAATACTCAGCTCTGCTTTTGCCGGAACTAAAGCAAAAGCTAATGAAATTGTAGCTGCTTTAGCAAACTTAAGCAATGATGAACAAACTAAATACAAACAACAACTGGATAATGCTCAAAAAGCAACAATTGCTTCACCAGATGCTAATTTATTAACTATTATTCAAGCTGCTCAGGCAGACAATAATGCTAAAGAACAAGCAATTAAACATATTAAACAATTAAATGATTTAAATCAAGCTCAAAAAGATGCATTAGTTGCAGAAATTACCAATTCAAATGTTGATATAATTGAAGCCATTAAAGAAAAAGCTAATAATTTAGATCAAGCAATGACAAATGCTAAAGTAACCATTTTAAACGAACTAAAATCATTAACAGAAAATGCTAATTTAGAATTAAATGATGATGCTTATTCAGCAGACAAAACTTTAGATAACTATCAATTTGCTTCTCATGATGTTAAAGCTAATTACGATGCTGAATTAGCAAAAATTAAAGAATTATTAAGCCAAAACACAGATAAAGCAACAATTGATCAAGCATTAAAAGAATTAGAAAAAGCTTACAACGCACTTGATGGCGAAGAAAACAAAAACAAAAAAGCTAAAGCAGTTGATAAACTTGATAATTTATCAGAAGATCAAAAAGATAACATTAAAGACTTATTAAATAATGCTACTGATGAAGAAGATGCGCAAAAAATCTTAGAAAAAGCTCAAAAATTAAACTTAGATCTTGGCGACTTAGAAAAACAAATTAGTTCTACAGAAGCTAAAGTTGCAACAAGTATTTATACCAACGATGCCCAAGACAGAAAAGAAGCTGTTGATCAAGCCTTGGAAAATGCTAAAGCTAAATTAGCAGAATTAAAAGCTAAAGATTTAAGCAATACAACTGCTGATTCATTAAATGGTTTAGCTAATGAAGCAAACCAAAGTAAAGAAGCCTTAAAAACTGCTGATGAAGCACTTGATGGAAATAGAGAAGTATTAAGAAATGACATTAAGAATCATTTCCCAAGTCTAAACGAAAACCAAAAAGGATTATTAATAGCTGAAATAGAAAAATTACCAAAAGTTCCAACACAAGAAGAAACACAAGCTGTTTATGACAAGGCTCTTAAATATGCACAAACCAATGCCAAAGATGAATTAGCCAAATTAGAAAATTTAAATAAAGCTGAACAAGATACATATATTGCTAAAATAAATGCTGCCACATTAGATAATACAAATGAAGATTTTGCTATTAATGTTAAAAATCTTTTAGATCAAGCCAAAGCTGATGAAACAGCTAAAGCACAAGCTATTAAAACAATTAATAATTTAACTAACTTAAATCCAGCTCAAAAATCATCCTTAACTGAAGAAATCAAAAATAACCAAGCAAGTGAAGCTAATAATATTGTTGAAAAAGCTAAAGCAATTGATAACAAAATGAAAGCTTACAAAGATATTGCCGAAGTTGATAAAACAAGTGTTGATTATGTTGAAGCTGATGAAGATCGTCAAGTTAAATACAATAATCAAGTAGCAATTAGAGCTAAAGATTTAGGCGACAATGGAACTAATTTAAGTGTTGAGCAAATTAATGCTAAAATCGCTGAACTAAATAACGCAATCAATGGCTTAAATGGTGATGAAAAAGTTGCTCAAGCTAAACAAAATGCTATTGCTAAAACTAATGGTGAAAACCCGATTTATAACAATTTAACTGCTCAACAAAAAGCAGAAGCAATTGCTAAAATCAATGAGCAAAATTCAGTTGACGATGTAAATACAGTTGATGCAAATAATGCTTTGGTTAATGGTACAATGGTTACACTTGATCAATACTTAAACAACGAAACTAAGATTAAAAGCGATATTAATTACACAGGTTCAGAAGAAGATTTAAGAAAAGCATATGATGATGCTATTAAAGCCTTAAAAGACTATGAAACAGCTTTAAACGAACCAAGTGATGATACAAAAGACATCTTAAACAATAACAAGATTGCAGAAAAAATCAATGCGGTTCATGAAGCAATTAATAACTTAAATGGTAAAGAACACATTAAAACAGTTAGAGCTGAAGAAATTGCTAAAATTAATGCTTTAGAAAACATTAATGATGCTCAAAAATTAGCTTTAATTGCTAAAGTTGATAAAGCTACAACTCCTGAAGATGTTAGAGCTGTAACTGAAGAGGCACAAGCATTAGATGGAAAAATGGTTGAGCTTAAACAAGCAGTTGCAGACAATCAAGACACACCTAATAGTGTTGATTACAAAAATGCAACTGAAGAAAAAATGCGTGAATTTGATAAAGCGTTTAATGATGCAAGCAATTTAGCTGATAAAGAAAATGGAAGCGCTGAATTAAGTGTTGAGAACATAGATTCATTAATTGAAAAATTAAATGTTGCCGCTCAAAACCTTGACGGTGATGAAAAAATCAATAACAAAAAAGCTGAAGCAAGAAACTTAATTAATGGTCTTGAACATCTTAATGACGCTCAAAAAACAGCTTTAATTGAAGAAGTTGATAAAGCTAAATTGTTAGCTAATGTTGATAAAGTGGTTGATAAGGCTCAAACATTAAATAATGCTATGGGTCAATTAAAAGAAACTGCTAAGGCAATTAATGATGAATTAACTCAACCAGATAATCCTAAATATGTCGCAGCTTCACAAGAACCAAAAACTAACTACGACGAAGCTAAAGCTAAAGTTGATGAATTAATTAGTAAACAAGGTGCTAATGCAGACGTTGCTAAAGTATTAGAATTACAAAAAGCTTTAATTGATGCTAAAAATGCGCTTGACGGTGATAAAAACTTTGAATATGCTAAAGAAAAAGCGATTGAAAAAGTTAATGAAAATAAAAATTTGACTCCTGCTGAAAAACAAGCTTTAATAGATCAAATTAAAGACTTAGCTATTCCTTCTAATTCAGATAATGCTGATGAAGTTCAAAACTTCAAAGACAATTTAAATAAAATCGTTAATAAAGCAGACTTAATTAATGATGTTAAAAACAATGCTAATTTAACACCTGAACAAAAAGCAGATTTAATTGAGGATATTGAAAAAGCTAATGTTGATGAAAAATTAAATAGCGAAGCTAATAAAAATTCATATGTTGATACATTAAACAACATTAAAGCTAAAGAAAAAGCTTATGAAAGAATTAACGCTACTGATGACTCTCAAATAAACACTGAAGATAAAGCAAAATTAAGTGATAATATCAGTCAATTGGACCCTAGAGATAAAACATTCGCTGATCAATTAGCTAATGAAGAACTTAAAGAAAATAAAATTAAAGAAATCAGAAGCAATCCTAACTTAACTGATGATCAAAAAGCACAATTAATTGATGAGGTTGCTAACTTAAACAATAAACAATCTGATTTGGTTGATCAAATTGCTAAAATTGATCAAAAAGCTAAATTAATTGAAAAAATTCAAACTAATGAACACATTAGCGATGAAGACAAAAACAAATTAGTAAATGAAGTAATTAATGTGTCTCATGATGACAGTAAATTAACTGATAAATTAAATAACATTGAATCTAAATTGAATTTAATTGATCAAATTAAACAAAACCCTAATTTAGATGAAAATACTAAAGAAGCTTTAATTGATCAAGTTCATAACTTAGCAAAAGATTCAGATAATTTTGCTACTGAAGCAGATAATATTTCAGCTAAAGTTAAAGCAATTGAACAAATTAAAGCAAATGATGAGTTAACTAAAGAAAATAAAGCAAATCTAGTTGATGAAATTATTGACTTAGATAACAATCAAACCAAATCAAGTCTTGATTATCAAATTAGTAATGTCGATAAAAAAGCAAAACTTTACGAACAAATTAACCAATCAGACTTGCCACAAGCTCAAAAAGATGCATTAATTGCTGAATTAGACCCAATTAATGCTAATAGCGAAAATGCTTTAGTAAGCTTTGACAACATCAAAGATCAATTAAATAAATTAAGCAAAATTAATAATGATCAAGCTTTAAGTGACAATGATAAAGCTAAATTAGTTGAAGATGTTTTATCTAACAATCCAACTGAACAAAATTACAATGAAATAGCTAAAAACATTGATAAGAAACAAGAAGCAATTGATCAAATTAGGCAAAATCCAAACTTGACACAAGAACAAAAAGATTCAATTTCTCAAAACATTAGAGAATTAGATGAAACAAGCGAAGAATTTACTAATAAGTTAGACAATGAAAAAGCTAGATTAGACTTAATTGATCAATTACATCAAGAAGCTAAAGACAACAAAATTTCTGATGAAACTAGAGATAAATTAATTAGCGAAACATTGAATTTAGCTAATGATTCAAGCTTTGTAAATAACTTAAATAACGTTAAAACTAAAGACAAATTAATTCAACAAGTTAAAGAGAGCGACGTGCTTAATGACACAACCAAATCAACATTAATCAATAACATTTTAGATAATAATGCTACAAGCACAGAATTTGATAATAAACATAATCAAATTACTCAATTATATGTTGATGCTGAAGAATTGGCTAAAGCTAAAAATGATTTAGTGGATTTAACCAAATCTAAGAAATTTGAAAAATTAACTAAAGCTAAACAAGATGCAATTAACAAAGCAATTGCTGATTCAGATGAAATTTTAAATAATCTTAACTCTCATAATAACGAAGATGTAGTTAAACAAACAACTATTGATAAAAGATTAAAAGAAGCATCACCGATCTTAATCTGACCATACATTGTAGCTGTTTCAGCTGTAACTTGATTAATTGGTATGTTAATCTTTGTTTTCGGTAGAAAGAAAAAATAAGAAATTAATTAACAATTAATAAACAATCAAAATCAATCAGTACTAGATAAAAATAGTGCTGATTTTTTGTATTTTTTTAAAAACCAAAAAATTTCACAAAAATCTTTAAAAATTTCATAAATGTTAACCCGAGTTTCCAAGTTTGACCTTTTTTAAGGGTCGTTTTTTAATCCATATATCTATAGATATATGAAGCAAAAGAAATTTTATTTTTTTACTTACATTACACACATAAAATGGTATAATAAAGAGTATGAAATACAACTTATGCAGAAAAAAACAAAACGGAAAATACTATTTAGTCTTAGCAATTTCAAAAGGTTTTAAAAAAGGTTATGGAAGCCAAGTAGGTTTAGGTTATTGAGAAGACTTAAAAGAAAAATACAATTTATCAAAAATTGAGGATATAAGACCGATTGCAGCTAAAATTGATGTTAATCTAGACAAAAAAGATGCTAAAGCACATTTTTTTGAACTATTAGCTCCAACTTCTGTAAAAACAAGTGTTCAAAATATTGGTATTGATTTGATTTACAAAGTGATTAAGGAACTGGATTTATTTAGCGTTTTAACGGAAAACAGACATAAATCATTGGAAGAAGTTCTTGATTTTGTTATTGGGACTCGTATCATTTTGCCAAGAAGTTATTCTTCACAGTTTAAAAACAAGAATGACTTCATCAACAAAGTTGATGTACAAAAATCTTCAATTTACAACTATCTTGACACTGTTTTGGAGAATAAAAACGCAATTTTGAAAAATTTATTTAACAAAATGAATGAATTAACCAATAGAAAAAACAATATTATGCACTTTGACAACACAACTGTTTATTTTGAAAGTTTTACAAGGGAGGGAGTTAGACAAAGAGGATTTTCGAAAGACGGCAAGCATGATGAAGAGCAAATTGTAATTGCTATGGCAGTTGATAGTAATGGTATTCCCCTTCACTATAAAGTTTTCCCAGGAAACACAGCAGATTGCAAAACAATGATTGATTTTCTTGTAGAAATGAAAAAACTTTATGGTATTTCGAATCCAGTAATTGTTGCTGATAGAGGTATAAATAACAATGCTAACTTACGTTTTTTAGAACAAAGAGGTTTTAGATATATTTTCCAAAAAAGAATTGACACATTAAATGAAGAAAGCAGAAGATTTATTGTGAAAGATAAAGACTATATGTTTGACAATCAAATCTTTTCAAAAGAAAGATACGTTGATTCGATTTGAAATAAGAAGAGATTTAATGGACAAATGAGAAAGCAAATTGTTTACTTTAGCCCTGCGAAACAAACACTTGATAAACTTAAAAGATTAAATTTCTTAACAAAAATAGACAAAAAATCAACAAATCGTGAAATTTGCTTAAGTGATCTTGTTCCTGAATATAAGAAAAAATATATGGATGTTGAAGGAAAAACAACAGCCAAATTAAATTATGAAAAGATCAGAAAAATAGCTGATCAAGATGGTTTTTATATGATTGAAACCAACATTATGGACTTAACAGCTGAAAAAGCAAACGAGATTTACAAGCAACAGTGAAAAGTTGAAGACAATTTTAGAATGTTAAAATCTGCCTTACAAATTAGACCGGTATATGTTCATAAAGAAAATCATATTTTAGCTCATGTTTTATTATGTTTTTTAGCATTAGTTACTATTAAATACTGTCTTTACAAGTTGAAAAAATATTACGAAAACAACGGCGAAATTCAAAGAATATCAATTGATTTATTAGTTGATTCATTAAGAATGATGACAATCACTAGAAAAGAAGTGAATGGTCAAATCATTCAAGAAATAATTAATGATTTAGATCCACATCATCAGGAAAATATCAAAATTTATAGAGATTTTATAGCATGCATTGGTTAATTTTATGTGTGTAATTTTGAAACATAAAAAACGAATATGTCTTATTTATAGGCATATTCGTTTTTTAGACCTTCAAACTTGGAAACTCCGGCTGTAACTTGATTAATTGGTATGTTAATCTTTGTATTCGGTAGAAAGAAAAAATAAGAAATTGATTAACAATTAATAAACAATCAAAATCAATCAGTACTAGATAAAAATAGTGCTGATTTTTTGTATTTTTTTTAAAAACCAAAAAATTTCACAAAAATCTTTAAAAATTTCATAAATGTTAAACCACCTCAACAACATTGAGGTGTTATTATGTCTAATTAACCCTTCTGTCCACTTTTAGTGTCCCTGTTTATTTCTTTTTGTTTAGAATCTTAACAAGAAGCAACAAATGCCACAGGAATTAATGTCATACCTGAAATTAATGCAATTTTCAAAAAAGTTTTAATTTTTTCACATTTCTTCCACAGGTATATAATATATATATATATATATAGGAAAGGTGTGTTATTAAAATGAAGAAAAGTAGAAAAATTTTTCTTTCTTTTGGTGCAATAATAGCATCATCATTAGTTTCAGTTTCAGCTATTACTGCTGCCAATCAAGAAAATTGAAATGAGTTTCAAAGAATGGCAGCCGAAGACTTGAAAACTTTTATCGAATCACAAGAAAAGCTTGCTGATTCTACTACCACTATAAATAATTTGCATGTTCCATCTGGATACAAAAATTCAAGAGAGAATAGGAGAAAAATAATAGATTTTGCAATTGATGAAAATCAATTGCAATCAGTTTATGATTTTTTTATTCAATTATCAAGTTTTAACCAAATTAATGATGAGAACTCTAAAAATGAGTGAATTAAAGAAATTAAAAATTGATTTTGAAATAGACCTGGTTTATATTTCGATAATTACAACGAAAACAAAAAAGGTTCACTTGAATGAAGATTTATGCCTAACGAAGCCATTACTGATGAGGATCATGCAGCTGAAAATGCAATTGAAGTATTTGATCAAAAAATAAAAGATTTAACAACTTTTAAAACACTTAGTGAATATCGAGGAAGATTTAATACTTTTCAAGAATTTGAAAAGTTTATTTTAGACGAACTTCAAGTAGAATTAAAAAAAGAAGTTTATAATGCTCCACGAGCATATTATGATAATTTTGTAACTATTTTAAAAAATGCAACTGTAGATCCAAATGATTCAAATAATTTAAATAGAAATATTCCACAGGATTTAAGTAATACATTATTGAATTGATTAAAAAATAGTCAAAACTTAAATGCTGATGAAAAAGCTAAGGGTGGAAACCATGGCGAAGCTTTGGAATTATTAGGGGATAATGGATTAATTGGAATAAATAACAAAATTGCTGAAATTAGAACCAAATTAGCTACTTATCAAGCAAAAAAAGCTTCTTTTGATTATAAATTTGAACCTGATGAACCTGAAAAAACTGATTTTGATAATGAAAAAGAAAAATTAACAACTCAATTGCAAGAATTACAAAAAAAATTAAATGAATTGAACACAGCTATTAATGGAACAATTAGTAGTACAGGTTGAGACAGGAAGAAACGAAAAATATTAAATTTAACTACTACTAATCATGAGTTAGCGACAGGTCTAAGTACTTATATAGTTGCTGAAGATAAATTAGAAGGTTTATTAAAATATAGAGAAAAAGTTGCAGAATTACAAAAAATACTTTCAGATTCTTCATTATCTGATGAGCAAAAAAAACACTATACTGAAAGGATCGATAGTTTGGGTGATAATGCAGATAATTATGCTGAGTTGCAAACTATTGGAGACGAGATCAAAAATTCAATTGAAGCAGATTCAAATGTAGAAGAAATTATAAATAAATTTAGTTTATGAACTGACGAACAACAAAAAGATCCTTATCGTGAACAAATTAAAAACGTTTATAATGATTCAAATTTAGACGAACAAGCTAAAAGTGCAAAAATTAAACAAATTGAAAAACAAATTTTTAGCAAAATGAAAGAAAATGCTAATAATTTAATTGATCAAACTTCTTTAGAAAACACAGAAAAAGATGCATATAAAACTTTAATTAATTCTGAAAGTATGGATGAAAATATCAATCCATATGATTTTCCTCTACTTAAAACAATCACAAAGGCTAAAATAGATAATTTAGATAGTTTAAATCCAGCACAAAAAGAATATTTTAAAAATAAAATTAATGATCAAAATATTGATGACGCTACAAAATCAAATGCAATTTTAACTGAAGCAGAAACAGTAAATCAAAAAATGAATGATTATAAAAATACATTCAAGGATGATGCTAACAGTGACGCAACCAATGTAGCAACAATTAAGAAAAGCACTGATTATACTGAAGCAGATATTGATAAAAAAACTGCTTTTGATAATGTTTTAGATCAAAGAAACACTGATTTATCAAGTTCAACTGATAATTTAACAATTGAACAAATTAATCAAAAAATTGCAGCTTTAAAACAAGCAAAAGAAGATTTAAATGGTGTTGAAAATCTAGCAGAAGCTAAAAAACAAGCAAAAAATAAATTAGATACTGCTTACACATATTTAAATGATTCGCAAAAAGAAGATGCAATTAATAAAATTGACGCATTAACTACTGTAAATGCTGTTAATAATCAAGATGCTGAAAATAAAAAACTTGACGATGCTATGAAAAGTTATAGTCAAAGTCCAGCTGATATAGAATCAATTAGAACAACTACTGATTATACTCAAGCAGATAATCAAAATACTTTAGAAAATTTAATTACTGCTAAAGAAAATGACATTAATAAAACAAGTGGGGCTAATTTAACTTTAGAACAAGTAAATGAAAAAATTACAGCACTTAATGATGCAGTTACTGCTTTAAATGGTGATGAGAGATTAAAAGCTGCTAAAGATGAAGCGATTAGAAAAATTAATTCAGAATATTCATATTTAACACAAAAACAAAAAGAAAAAGCAATTGAATTAATTAATAGTCAAAATACTATTGAAGATGTTAACAATCAAGATACAACCAATAAAGCTTTGGATTCTTCAATGAAGACTTTAAAAGACTATATTTCTAATCAAGAAAAAGTTACTTCAAGCAATGATTACACTTATACCACTAATGATTTAAGAGCTGCTTATGATGGTAACCCAACTAAAAATAACAATGTAAAAAGTGGTGCGATTAAAGAAGCAGAAGATTTAGTAACTGCTTTAAATACTGAAAACAATTCTGATTTGATGAATAAAGAAACAATTGATGCTTTAAACAAAAAAATTAAAGGCGCAATTGATGCTTTAAATGGACAAGATCGTTATGAAACTGAAGTTGCAAGATTAAATGATTTAAGTACTGCAACTGCCAAAGTTAAAGATAATATAAAAACAACTGATACAGCAAGCGAAATTTCAAATGATGAAATTGAATTTAATAATGATACTATTCCACAAGATGCTAAACCAGTTGACTTAGTTATTTCAAATCCAAATGAAGTAACAGGTAAATTAGAATTAAGTTACAAATATCAATCAACTAAAGAAAATCTTGAAAGTGTTCAATCAAGTGAAACTTATGCTTTAAATAATGATAATGCCTTAAGTACTTTAACTGAACAAGAAAGATTGGATCAATTAGTTCAAGATGAAGCTGTTACAAAAACTGTTGATTTTAATGGCGCAGATAAAGAATCTTTTGCTGTTAGTGATTTAAACAAGGATAATTTCACAACTTCTATTACTCCAACTAATAATGCTAAAGTAATTATCGATAAAATTGAACCTGATCCAAATGATCCAAGAGGAATAATTGTAACTTATAAACTAGAATCAACCAAAGACAATTTAGATAATCAAAAAGTTGTTTCAAGCAAAAATTTAACTACTAAAATAACTGGATTTATGACCAGCGAAGAAAAAGAGCAAAAAACTATTAATAGCTATAATGCAAGTAATTTTTTAGGAACTCCTGATCCCCTTACTCAAGCATCAGAATTTGTAAATAAATCATCAGAAGTTAATATTGCTTTTGATGCTAATGATAATGTTGATCATTCAAATGAAACCATTGTGGTTAAATCAATTAAATCTTGAGATGATAGAACTGGAACATTAGTAGCTAATTTTGTGGTTCAAAGTAATAAAAACGGTAAAGTTCTTACTTCAGATCTTAAAACTATAACTATTAATGGTTATATGACTGAAGAGGAAAGATTAAATGATTTATTGACAAATAGATCTAAAAAATTTGAATTTAATGGTGATAAACCACAAAACAAAACTACTGTAGATGAAGTTGAATTAGCACAATTATCAGGTTATTTAGCAGGACCAAATAATAAAGTTAAATTAATAATTGATGAAATTACTGCAAGAGATAGTCAACACGGTACAGTTACTTTCAAATATCATCTCTTATCTACTCGAACAGATATTCCGAATAATGAAATTGTTTCTCAGTCAAGAACTTATTCTTTAAGTCTTTTTCAAACTGATGGTGAAAGAGAAAAAGAAAATGAAAGAGAAAAAGAAAATTTAAAAGCTAAAGGAATTGATGATTTAGAAATAAATGTAACTAAAAATAAATTAGCTTCTGAATATAATGCCGATGAAATTACTTTAAGTGCTAAAGATTCTAACATTAGTGTAATTGATAAAAAAATTATTGGTTACAATGACATTACTGGTGAAATTAAACTTTCATATAAACTAAAAAGTAATCAAAGCAATATTGAATCTGATACCAAAGAAATAATTCTTAGTGGCTTTAAAACTGAAAGCCAAAGATTAAATGAACTTTTAAATACTTTAAGTAAAGAAGATATTAGTTTTGATGGAACTAAAAAGGATCAATTACCTTCAGTTGCGCCAGCTAATGATAAAAATAATTATGCTTATGATGAAGCTAAAAAAACTACTAACAAAGCTAATATAGAAATTAATTCAATTACTCCAAATAATCAAGCTGGAGAAAATACTTTAAATCTCAAATTAATTTCAACTAAAACACAAAATGAATTAATTTCAAATTGAGAAATTCATAATTTTGTTGCTCCTGAAAGTAATAATAAAAACTCAGTAATTGATGGTTTTAGAACTAAGGAAGAGCAAGATAAAATAGATCGCGATGCAGAAAAAACACGTTTAAATAATTTAACTGTTGTATTAGATTATGAAGATAAAAATGCAACCTTACCTTCAGATGCAGTTATTAAAAAAGTAATTAAAACTATTAAAGAAACTAATCCAGAAGCTAGAGTTGTAATTGATAATATTGATGCAAGAAATGAAATTGAAGGTTCTATTAGAATCCAATACCATTTAGTTTCTGAAAAAAGCGATGAAATTTATCAAGATGTAACTTCAGAAAATAAATACGCACAAATTAAAGGCTTTAAGACTGAGCAAATGCGTCTTGATGAAATTATGCAAAACTTAGCAATTAAAGCTGGAATTAAAAATCTTGCAAGCGACAAATATAATAAATTAAAGGCATCAAAATTATTAAAAGACTTAATTTTAAATAAATTAGCAACTAATCAAGATACAAGCTATAACTTAAAAGTAGTAGATAAATCAGCTAATGATAACACAGGTGAAATTAGTTATACTTGACAAATTATTTCTAATAGAGGTGTGGTAAATTCACAAAACTTGAATAATGTAACATCAAGCGACCAATATAAAAAATCAGGTACTTTAAGTGGCTTTAAAACTTTAGAGCAAATTGAAAAAGAAAGATTAAATTCTCTTGATTTTAGTGACAAAGTTGAAAATGGTGTTGTTTATCGTATTGATTATCCAAATAAAGCAAATGAACAAGCTTCAAGTTTAACAGATGCAACCACTAATTGAACTTGAGATACATTAAATAAAGATAATTATGAATTCATTAATCAAAAAATTGTTGGTTACAATGATTTAACTGGTGAAATTCGTTTAAGTTTCCAAATTAAATCAACTAAACCAGACTTTGATTCTGTAGTTTCTGACACTAAAGAAATTATTATTAGTGGATTTGAAACAGAATTACAAAGATTAAATAAATTAGTTGACACTAATCCATATAATATTTCATTAAATAGCACTGTTAATAAAGAAAATAAAAAAGCTTCAACTTTAAATAAAGATGATTTTAGTGCTTCAATTAAAGAAAATGCTGACAACACAAACGATTATAGCTCTGATTTACTTCTAACAGATGCTAATGATAATACAGGTCAAATTGGAGTTAAATACAAATTAATTTCAAATAGACAAGTAAATACTGATCAAAATGATTTGAAAAAATTAGTAAGCAATTGAAAAGATACATTCAATGAACAACAAGTAATTTCTAAAGAATCAACTTCTGTTAATTTTGATGGCTTCTTAACTAATATTGAAGAAGAGAAAAGAAGAATTGAAAACTTCTTACCACAAATTGTGCTTGATTTTACAAATCGTGATCAATACTTACCGCTTTATAATGAAAAAGATGTAATTGATTCAAAAGTAATTGTTAAATTAAACAATGATGAAACTTTAAAACAAAATCACATTAAAGTTAAAGAAAATTCATTAACTATTACTGAACGTGATGATCGTGAAGGATATATCAAAGTAACTTATACCTTGCAATCAACTAAACCAGGTTTAGAAGGTGCAGAAATTGTTGTTAATGAAACAAGAAGTGATAATACTAATAAATTAAGCGGTTTTAAAACTGAATTACAAAGATTAGAAGGTTTAGTTTTTGATTTTAATAATAGTGTTAGTGATAAAAATCAAAAACAAGCTTCAAATACTGCAATTACTATCAGTAATTTAAGTCAAAACGATGCTAAAACTACAAATATTACAATTAGTAATAAAACTCGTGATGAAAGAAATGGTACTTTAAGTGGTACTTATAGCATTTATTCAACAAGAGATGGTTTAAATGACATTCATGTTGATGATAAAAAATTCACTATTAACGGATTTTTAACTGAACAAGAAAGAATTAATAATTTATTAGCTGATGATACAATTCAAGCTCATGTTGAATATAAATTAGATAATCAAGCTGAAATTTTACCTTCAGAATTATTAGCTAATAAAGATGAAGTATTAAATAATTTAAGTACATATTTTGATATGAACTTAGATAATGAAGCGATTAATCAAGTTAATTTAAAAATTAGTGAGTTAAGCGCTGATGATGCTAATGGTTCAATTACCTTTAAATATAAAATTGCTTCAACTAAAGAAAACTTAACTGATATTGAATCAGAACAATCTAAAACTATTACTTTAAGTGGTTTCTTAAATGAATTAGACAAGTGTAAAAAAGAAGCTAAGAAAACTATTGATGCATTACAAAACATCTCAGAAACACAAAAAGCTGCTGCTAAAGCTAAAGTTGAAGAACAAAACACAATTGACAATGTAAATAACATTGTTTCAAATACAAAAGTAGTTGATGATGCTTTAGGAACAATTAAAGACATTGCCCCAGTTAAAGAAAAAGTTCAATTCAAAGAAGCTGATGCAGACAAACAAAATGCATTAACTACAGCATTAGATAATTTAATTTCATTAGAAAGCAAAGAAGACTTCCAGAATGCTGTAGAAAACTTACAAGATAAAGTGCAAACCCTTAAAAATGCTCATAAAGCACTAAACGGAGATTCAAACTTAGCAAAAGCTAAAGCAGATGCTATTGCTGCTATCGATAAGTTAAGTTACTTATCAGAAACACAAAAAGATGCTGCTAAAGCTGATATTAATGCTAAAGAAGCTATTGTAGATGTAAATAACATTGTAAACAATGCTACTTTAATGAATAATGCTAAAGAAGCTCTAGAGAAAGCTTCTAAAGCACAAAAAACAATTGCTTACACAGAAGCTTCAGAACAACCAAAAGCTAACTTTGATGCAGCTAAAGCTAATGTAGAAGTAATTAAAGATATTACTAACTTTAATGATCCAGTAGATAACATCGTTGATTTAACAAATAAATTAAACAATGCAACTGCTGCTCTTGATGGAAGTGCAAGCTTAGATGCTGCTAAAGAAGAAGCTCTTAAAGAACTTGCTAAACTTTCATACATATCAGATGAACCATATTCAACATCTGAAAAATTCAAAGCTTCTGAAGCTATTAAAAACGCTACAGATGCTGAATCATTAGATAAAGCAATTTCAGATGCTAAAGCTTTAAACAAAGCTAACTATGATGCAAAAGTAAGTGAATTAGATAACTTAACTAATGAATACTTACAAAGTACATATGGGACAGCTAAATCAAATAAATTAAGAGAAAAAATCGAAGAAGCATTAGCAAACTTTGCTGCTAAATCATTTGAAAACACAAATGGTGCAGAAGCTATTACTAAATCTAAAAACTTGCTTAGTTTAGTTGATTACATCACAACAGATGTATCTAAACCTAAATTTAACACATCATCAGAAGCTTCATCATTAAGCAACATTGACGAGTTCTCAAAAGCTTTAAATGATAATAATTACTTTAAAATTGCTACAAAAGATAAATCACAAATTAAAGCTGATGATGTTAAAAACTTAAAACAAATTATTTCTAATATTGCAAAGATTAACAACTTAAATGTGCTTACAACAGCGATTACAAAATCATTAAAAGAAGCATCACCAATCTTAATCTGACCATACTTTGTAGCTGCTTCAGCTGTAACTTGATTAATTGGTATGTTAATCTTTGTATTTGGTAGAAAGAAATAAGAAATTAACTAACGTTTAATAAACAAACAAAATCAATCGGTACTTGATAAAAATAGTGCTGATTTTTTGTATTTTTTAAAAATATAAAAATTTCATAAATGTGAAACTTTAAGGTAAAATATGTAAAAAATTGCATTTTTGCAAAAAAAAAAAAAAAGATGCTTCAAAGTTGATTTTTATGATATTTATAAGTATAATTAATATGAATATTTGACTTATAAAAAAGAAAAGAATAAAATAAGTGCTTTTCTAGCTTAAAAATTAATATTTTTAGCTTCCTTAAGTATTTATTGAAAAAGGAAATTTTATGAATTTAAAAAACAAGAAAAAATGAATTCTTTTACCTTTAAGCGCAGGAGTTGTAGCTCCAATTGCTTTACTTACAACAGTAAGTGCAACAACTGAAACTGTAACAACTACAAATCCTGAAACTGATGCTCTTGAAGGAAGAACAAAATTCAATGATACAAAGAATGAAGCAGTTAAATCACTTAACGACTTATCATTCTTATCAGATGAACCATATCCATATGATTCAGAAAAATTCAAAGCTTCTGAAGCTATTAAATCTGCTAAATCAATTGAAGAACTACAAAAAGCTATTGAAGATGCTAAAGCTTTAAACAAAGCTAACTATGATGCACAAGTATCTGAGTTAGAAAGCTTAACAAACCAATACTTAGCAAGTACATATGGAACTGAAAAAGCAAATGCTTTAAGAAAACAAATTGAAAATAAAATTGCTATGTTCAATTCAAAATCATACAAAGAAGAATCTGGAGAAAAAGCAGTTGCTAAAGCTCAAAACTTACTTAACTTAGTTGACTACTTAACATCAAAAGTTTCAGAATACAAATTTAATAAAACAGCTAAACAATTAGATTTAGCTAACTTAAATGAGTTTAAAAAATTATTAACAACATACGATTACTTCAACATTCAACTTAAAGACAGAAGCGACATAAAATCAGATGATGTTAAAAATATGAAACAATTAGCTCTTGATGTTTCAAAAATCAAAGACCTTAATGTTTTAGTAACTGCTGTTAAAAAATCATTAGTTAACAGAGTTCCACGCTTAGTATGACCATATGTTGTTGCTGGTTCATTAATTGCCTTCTTAAGTGGTATTTTCATTGCGACTGCTGCTAGAAGAAAAAACAAAAACAAATAATGATTTAATTTAAATAAAATTCAGTATCACTCACATGGTACTGTTTTTTTATACTCTAATATGCAAAATTATGCAAAAATTGTAAAAAAAACAGTCAAACTGATTAATTTAACTGTTTATGTGATTTGTAAGGTAATTAGTTTTTCTTTGCTAATTTAGCTTTGATGTGATTGTTAGGGTTAAATTTAATAAATTTGTAAAGTTTGTAGAATTCAAATGAAACTGTAAGGACAAATCCAAGCAATAATGGAATTAGTCAGTAAACAACTGAGTATGATGCTCCTAAACTAATTAATTTTGCATTATTTACAAACTCAACAATATCAACATTTCCAAACACTGAAGCAAGTCCAGGAATGAATGCTGAAGCAACAACGCAGATAAAGCTGAATGCTGAAGCTAAGTAAACTAGGTAGTATTTTTTAATGTTTGTTACAAAAATGCTTTTTGAAGACATTAAGTTAAGTGAGTTAATACTTGAACCAATACCTAATGTAATGAATGTAGCAGAAGATGTAAGTTTTACAAATCATTCACCTTTAATACCTTGTGATTGAGCATATAACCCAACAAATAAGTATGAAAGTAATGATACAAATCCTAAGATTGAACTTTGGATAATTAAACTAATACCCATTCCATTTGCGAAGATACTATCATTTTTATTAAATGGTTTACGTTTCATAACATCTTCTTCATTTGGTACCATTCCAAGAGCAATAGCAGGAAGTCCGTGTGTAAGAAGGTTAATTCATAATAATTGTGCAGCTGTAAGAACAATAAATTCAGCTGTATTGATTGCATCTTTAAAGATAAATCTAAAGATGAATAAACCAAATAACATAACAATAATTTCTGTTAATGAAGAAATAAGTAAGTTTAAGATAACGGTTTTAATTCTGTCGAATGTTTCTCTACCACTTTTTACAGCGTGCACAATCGTGTTAAAGTTGTCATCAGTTAAAATAACATCAGCAGCTTGTTTAGAAACATCTGTTCCTGTAATTCCCATTGCACAACCGACGTCGGCTGCTTTAAGAGCAGGAGCATCATTAACACCGTCTCCTGTCATAGCAACAACTTGATTGTGTGCTTGTCAAGCTTTAACAATACGTAATTTGTCAGATGGATTTACACGAGCATATACAGAAATGTTTTTAACTTGTTCTAATAATTGTTCATCACTCATTTCTGCTAATTGTTTTCCATCAATTGCAATATCTCCATCTTTGAAAATTGATAAGCTTTTTGCGATTGAAACAGCAGTTGTCAAGTGATCACCTGTAATCATAACTGTTTTAATTCCAGCTGCAGTAGCTTCTTCGATTGAAGCTTTAACTGAAGCTCTAGGTGGATCAATCATTCCGATTAATCCTAAGAATACTAAATCATTTTCATCTTCAACACTAATTGAAGTTGTATCAGGTTTCATTTTTTTGTATCCAACAGCAATAACTCTGATTGAATCGTTTGATCATTGTTCATTAATGTGTGAATATTCATCAGCTTTGTTTTTTGATTTAGATAAGATTACATCAGGAGCACCTTTTGTAATCATTACTCTACCACCTTCAGGTGTTTCGATTAATACTGACATTGTTTTTCTGTCACTATCAAATGGAAGTGAAGAAATCTTTTTGTATCTAGAATAGAAACTATCTTTTGAATTGTTATTTTCAATTCCAAATCTTAAGATAGCTGTTTCAGTAGGGTCTCCGACTTCGTTGTAACTATTTTCAAGTTTTGTAACTTCTGCATCACAACAAGCAACAAATGATGCTAATGTTTGCGATTTAGCTAAGTTTTTATTATTTGGGTCAGCTGCTTCAAAGAATTTAACAACTGTCATTTTGTTTTCAGTTAGTGTTCCTGTTTTATCTGAACAAATAATTGATGTAGAACCTAATGTTTCAACAACAGGGAATGCTTTGATAATTGCATTTTGTTTTGTCATTCTTGAAACACCTATTGCTAAAAGAACTGTTGTGAAAGTAATTAACCCTTCAGGAATTGCAGCTACTGCAAGTGAAATACCAATGACAACAGCGTTTGAGTACACTTGAGGTTCATTTCAAGTGTTTGAAATTGTGTTTGTTAAAACAATTTGTAAGATTGTTGTTAAGAACAATAATACAACCCCAGCAATTCCGAAGATTTTACTTAATTTGTTTAATTTAATTTGTAATGGCGAAAGTTGAACTTCTTGTTCTTGGATAGATGAGTTAATCTTTCCGATTTCTGTGTTAGCACCAATTGCTTTTACAAGTGCAATTGCTCTACCATTTACAACGTATGTACTTGAGTAAATTTGATTGTATCTGTCACCTAATTGTAAAGATTCAATGTTTTCAATAGTTCCAACTTTTTTATCTACAGCAAGTGATTCACCAGTTAATGATGATTCAACTACACTAAGTGAGTAAGATTCAACTAATTCAGCATCAGCAGAGATGTAATCTCCAGCTTCAACCACAATTAAATCACCAATTGTAACTTGTGATGATGGAATAACAACTGTTTTTCCATCTCTTATAACTTTAGCCATAAGCTCATTAGATTTAGCTAATGCAGCTACAGCTTGATCACTCTTGATTTCCTGATAAGTTCCAAGCATAGAATTAAGTGCTACAACTACTAAAATGATAAATGGTTCAATATATGCAATAACGATTTCACTAGGTGTTTTTAATCTACCATCAACGTGTTCTCAAATAGTAACACCAAAACTAAATGCAGCAGCAATTAAAAGAATGATGATCATAAAATCTTTAAATTGATTTAAGAAAATTAAAAAGATGTTCTTTTTCTTTTTAGTTTCAATTGTGTTTAAACCGAATTGTTGATTTCTTTTAAGTGCTTCCTCAGAACTTAAACCAAGTTTTAAATCAGTTTGTGTTAAGTTTTCCATTTTTTTCTCCTTTCTTATGTAATTTAACTTATAAATAAGTTAAATAATTATACCTTTTGTTCCTGATTTGCTAAATTTAATATTTTTAAGCTACAAAATACAAAAACCACTAGCACATAGACTTAAAAGTCTTTGGCTAGTGGTCGGTTATTAAAGGTGTTTTTCTTGCTTTATTTAGATTTTGATAATCCTGATAAATCTAAATTTAAAGCAATTTGTTCTTATTCTTCTTCATTCTTGAAGTTATTAAATAAATTATCTACATCTAATGGTGACATTGAAAATTCTTCATCGTCTTCATATGAATCATAGTCATATGTTGAATACGGTTCATTGAATCTATTTATTAAATAAGCTCCATCGTCATTAAAAATAGAGTATCTAATTTTATTAGAATTTAAGTAGTTTTCTAATGTAGTTTTTAAAATACCAGTACCTTTACCTGTGATGAACATAATTTGATCAACTTTACCAGTTTTATAATCAAACAAATTGTTTGTAATTACAATTAGAGCCTCTTCAGCTAATAAACCGTGTAAATCAACTACTCTCATACTCTAATTTTAATTCCTGCGTTTTTCATTATGTCTAGAGCAAAGTTGTGGAATTTGTCTCCATTATGTTCAAGAGTATCATATGTATTAGTTGCATTTGAATAAACTATGACTTTTTTATCTGAATTTATTTTGTTCAAGTAAACTTTTAAACTTAAAGCAAGTTGCATAACACAAATATCTGTGCAACAACCTACAAGCACAAATTCATCGTATTGATCTCATAAGTTCATTGGAATATCGTAAAAACCATTTGTAGTATTTTTATAATAAACTTTTTGAACATATTCTTGCAATTCAGGAACTATTTGTGATTCTTTATCATTAGCTAAACAATGAATTGGATAAGTTTTCATTTCCAAATCATCTTCAGAGTGATGGTCGCATATGAAAATATTATGCTCATAGTTTTGCAACATATCTTCTATAGTAGGAATAATGTTATTTATTCTACTTGAAGATAATTTTCCTTCTTTAGCAAAACCGTTAAGCATATCTATTACTATTAATAAACTTTTTTTATTCATCTTATTGTTCTTTTTGACAAACAGGACAGAATGATGTTCCTCTCCCATTTGGTTTAAAGTCTAATTTAACTTTTTGAACAATTCCTTCTTTACATACTAAGCAACGTTTATTAGCTCTGCTATAAACTCTTAAATAGTTTTGATAATGTCCAACTACACCATTAACTGACGCATAAGTGTGAACTGTGCTACCACCTGCTTTGATACTGTCGTCCATAATGATTTGTACATTTTTTAAAAGTTCTTTAAGTTGTTCTTTTGTTAGTTTGTTGCATTTAGTCATTGGGTAAATTTTAGATGCAAATAAAGATTCATCTGCATAAATATTACCAATACCTAAAACAAGTTGTTGATCTAATAATGCAGCTTTAATTGAAATGTTTTTTCTCTGTAATTTTTCATATAAAGCATCAACATCTACATCTTTAGGTAACTTAGCTAACTTTTTAATTTCATAAACACTTCTTTTATCAGTGTTTGCAAAGTATTCAATTGATCCGAACATTCTTGGATCAACAAAAACAAAACATAAGTTGTCAGATAAATAAAATTCAACAATTATATGATTTACCATTTTCTTTAAGTCAGCTAAATGTTGTTGTTCTACAACATAAAACATACCTGACATTCTTAAATGGATAACCATTTTAGAATTGTCATCTAAATAAATTGTGATGAATTTACCATAATTTTGAATTTGGATAATTTTCTTATCAGTAACTGATTTTACAAACTCATCTAAAGGTACATTTTTAATAATTTTAGAAACATTAATTTGTACATTTTCGATAGTTTTGTTTAATATTTTTTTATTTAATTGTTCTGTGATTATAGTCACTTCAGGATATTCTGGCATTTTTACCTCCATTTTTTTAGGGTTAAAAGTTTTTTAAATAAATTTTAAAAAAATTTAATTTAGTATATATATTTTACTCTATAAGAGTAAAATTAAAATATGGAAAGATCAAAATATAAAGATATTTTACTAGTATCTACAGATACTGTACCTGGACTTGGTGGTTTTGTTTCTCCTGAAACATTAGAAGCACTTTATGAAATTAAACAAAGACCATTAGATAAAAAGATGGTAATTGTTGTAGGTTCATTAGAACAAGCTCAAGGATTTGCGCAATGAAATGAAGAAGCAAATGCATTTGCTATTCATAAATGACCTGGAGCAAATACAATTATTGTAAACGATCAAGGTTTCAGAATGCCAGCTTGCAAAGCATTTCAAGAGTTCTTAATTAAAAATGGCCCAATGTATTTAACAAGTGCTAATTTATCAGGACAACCAGCTTCGAAAACTTTAGAAGAAGCTAAAGCACAATTCCCAATGATCGAAAATGTTATTGACTTCTGTGAAGGAACAGGAACACCAAGTACAATTTATAATTTAGATACTAGAGAAACTATCAGACGTTAAAATGTCTATAAAAAACTCAAAAATAGAACTTTTGTCAAAGTTTTGTTTTTGGTTTGCATTTTATAATAACTGCTTCCATTAAATGAATTTATATATGAAATTATTTTGTGCATATTTTAGTTAGTCTGCTTGACTAACTTTTTTATTTTCCTTATTAATAATATATTATTAATAATTTTTATAACTTTTTGTTTTAAGTGTTAAAATATTTTTGACTAAAAATAGTCCACATCATACTTAATATTTTGATGTTTTTAAATTATTAAATTTAGGAGGAAAAAATGACACCACACATTCATGCTAAAAAAGGTGAAATAGCTAAAACAGTTATTATGCCAGGTGACCCATTAAGAGCAAAATTTATTGCTGAAACATACTTAGATGAAGGGTTCAAATTAGTTAATACAGTTAGAAATATGTTTATGTACACAGGTACATACAAAGGAAGACCAATCACTGTAGCAGCTAGTGGAATGGGATGTCCTTCAATCGGGATTTACTCATACGAATTATTCAAATTTTATGATGTAGATAGAATTATTAGAATTGGTTCAGCTGGATCATACAAAGCTGACTTAGGACTTTACGAAGTTGTTTTAGCATCAGAAGCTTTTGCTGACGCTGATGCATTTAGAAGAATTGCTTTAGGAAAAGAAGGAAACATTTCATTACCTTCAGCAAAATTAAACGAAGAAATTAAAGCTATTGCTGCTTCACAAGGAACAAAAATTACTGAAGGAAGAGTACATTCATCAGATATATTCTACTCAGTTGTTCCACTTGAACAAAGAATTGAAGAAACACAATCAGTTTGTGTTGAAATGGAATCATTTGCATTATTCACAAATGCTGAAGCTACAGGAAAAGAAGCTGCTTGTTTATTAACAATTTCAGATAACTTAATTACACACGAAGAAACATCAGCTGAAGAACGTCAAACAGCATTTACAAAAATGATGGAGATTGCTTTAGAATTAGCAAAATAATATGCGTGTAGTAGATATTATTGAGAAAAAACGTTTAAATCACGAACTAACAAATGAAGAAATTGAATTTTTAATTAATTCATACGTTAGAGGTGAAACACCAGATTACCAAATGAGTGCATTCTTAATGGCAGTTATGTTTAATAAAATGAACTCAAGAGAAATTGCAACAATGACAAAATATATGATGCATTCTGGTGAAGTTATGAACTTATCAGCTATTCCTGGTATTAAAGTTGACAAACACTCAACAGGTGGAATTGGAGATAAAACAACTTTAGCAGTAGGGCCAATTGTTGCTGCTTTAGGAGCTCCAGTTGCTAAAATGAGTGGTAGAGGACTTGGACACACAGGTGGAACTATCGATAAATTAGAAACAATTCCAGGTTTCACAGTTGAATTATCAGAAAAAGAATTTATCGAACAAGTTAAAGAACATGGTATTGCAGTTATTGGACAATCTGCATCACTTGTTCCAGCTGACAAAAAATTATATGCATTAAGAGATGTTACAGCAACAGTTGAATCTATTCCACTTATTGCTTCATCTATTATGTCTAAAAAATTAGCAACAGGTTCAAATGCTATCTTACTTGATGTTAAATGTGGAAATGGTGCTTTTATGAAAAATGAAAAAAGCGCTATTGCATTAGCTGAAACAATGATTAGCATTGGTAAAGAACTTAATGTAGACACAAGAGCCGAAATCACAAATATGTCAAGACCAATTGGTCGTGAAATCGGTAACAAAAACGAAGTTCTTGAAGCTATTAGAACTCTTGAAGGAAAAGGACCTGAAGATTTCAATGAATTAGTTTACTCATCTTGTGCAACAATTTTAGAACAAGCTAAAATTGCTAAATCACACGATGAAGCACTTAAAATGGTTGATGAAGTTATTAAAAACGGAAAAGCTCTTGAAAAATTCTATGAATTTGTAAGAGTACAACATGGTGATGTAGAAGCTCTTAAATCACCTACATTCTGAAATCCTAAATACAAATTAGAAGTTGTTTCAGAAGACGAAGGATACTTAGAAATCTTTGACGCTTTAACATTTGGTATTGTTTCAATGAAATTAGGTGCTGGAAGAAAAACAAAAGAAGACAGCATTGACAATGAAGCCGGAATTACATTGAACAAGAAAACAAATGAAGAAGTTAAAAAAGGTGATGTATTATTCACATTATATTCATCAAACCCAATCGATGTTGAATTAGTTAACGAACTTAAACAAGGATACAAATTCAATAAAGAAAAAGTTGAAAACAAAATTATTATTGCTAAATTACAATAATTACATTAAACACTTAATTTAAATAGTTAAATTTAAACAAAGGATAAAATGAATTACAACAAATTAATCGATCATACTTTATTAAAAGCTGAGGCGCAAAAAAAAGACATTGATAAATTAATCGACGAAGCTATTAAATATGACTTTGCTACAGTTTGTGTTAACTCAGGATGAGCAAAATACGCAGCTGAAAGATTAGCAGGAACAGGAATTGGTGTTACTGTAGTTGTTGGTTTCCCTTTAGGAGCTAACATTACAGCAGTTAAAGCACATGAAGCTAAATTAGCTATCGAACACGGTGCTACAGAAATTGATATGGTTATGGCTATCGGACGTTTCAAACAAGGAGACTACGAATACGTTCTTAACGACATGAAAAAAGTTAAAGAAGCTTGTGGAGATAAAGTTCTTAAAGTTATTATCGAAACAGCTTTATTATCAGAAGAAGAAATCAGAAAAGTAACTGAAATCGTTATGAAATCAGGTGCTGAATTCATCAAAACTTCAACAGGAACAAGCTTCCGTGGTGCATCATTAGAAGATGTTAAAATTATGAAAAGCGTTTGTGGAGACAAATTACTTATCAAAGCAGCTGGAGGAATTGCAAACATTGATGATTTAATCGCAATGTACGAAGCTGGAGCCACAAGATTTGGAACAAGTCGTTCAATCGCTATTGTTGAAGGAAAAACTTCTAAAGAAGGATACTAATCCTTTAATAATTATCAGATCACTATCATAAGATGGTGATTTTTTAATGCGCTTTATTCAATTTAAGTTCACATTTGACTAAATTTACTAAATAAATGAGGTGCGAAATGAAAAATAAAGAAAAACTTATAGATTTATTTGAAGTTCACGAAATCAGTGATGATTTATTCGACTTCTTATTTAAAAAATCGAAAATGACTGATAAATTAATTATGCCAATCTTACAAGTGGGTGATGAATACTTATTCTGTGAGGTTAAACACAAGAAATTCAGATTAGACAGTGATATGGGTGTACTTTTATATACTGCAGATGGGTTAACTGATTATGAACTTAATGTAAACACAATATTTAAAATTAAAGAAGATATCTTATTTAAGAATTCATACAACATTAATCACGAAGTACTACATAAGAAAATTAGTGAGTTTAATGAATTAGAAATTCTACAAATCATTCACGATAAGGTTATGGACAATCTAAGAAATGTAAAAGTAATTCAAATCAATCGATTAAACAATCAAATTTAGTCAAGTTAAACACAAGAAACACTAAAATTAGATTAAAAAACATCTTAACAACTACGTTAAGATGTGTTTGATTATGTAATTATATTCATTTAAGTGCAATAGCTGTAATTAAGACAGCTACTAATGCAATTAATAGAACTAAAGAGAAAACAGCTAGTATATATGCTAGTCTATTTTTCTTATATCTTTTAACAGATGTTTCGTCTTTAACATTCTCTTCGATTACTAAATCAACTAATTGAGTATATTTTTTCTCTGATTTGATTGTTGAGTAACCTGGTTTTTTAGCATTTTTCTTTTGTCTAGGCATCGTAACCTTCTTTTGGAGTTATCATAATAGCAAAAGCTTCAGGACCTGTGTGAACTGAAATAACACTTGAAGTAAGTTGCTCATTAACAAGTGTAATTGAGTGTTTTTGCGCTTGTTCTTGAACTAATTTATTAACTTTTTCGTCTATACCGTGCATTCAAGTAAAAACGTAATCTTCTGGCTTATCAACTACTTCCATTACTTTTTCAAATAGTTTTTTAATAGCGCCTGATGAAGTTAATTTGAATGAAACAAATGAAACTGCATCATTTTTATCATATGAAAGGACAGGGTAAATACTTACTTTTGAAGCGATAAACTTTTTAACTGATGATAATCTACCACCTGAAATTAAATATTTTAAGTTCATAGGGAGTAAGAATGTGTGTGATTTATGATTTAGTTTAGCAAGATGATTAATAATAGATTGAACTTCTAAGCCTTGCTCACTTAGTTTTTTAGCATATTTAGCTGCATATAATAATTGAACACCTGCAAAGTGATTATCAACTACATGAATGTTTTTATATTCATTAGACATAGCTGCAACGTGATTTGGTGTAGAAGATAATTTAGATGAGATACCTAAATAAATAACTTCTTGGTTTTCCTCAGCAGCTTTTTTAACTGTGCTTTGAAGGATATCTAATTTTGGTGATGAAGATTTAATATCAGTTGCATTAGCAAGCTGCTCTAAAACTTCAATGGGGTCAACTATACCATCTTGATAAACTTTTTTATCAATTTCTATCTGTAATGGTAAATAATAAAATCCTTGAGCTTCTGCTTCGGTTTTTGAGATTCCTGAAAAGGAATCGATAATAATACCTATTTTTTCCATGAAGTAAATTATATAGCAATTTATTGTAAAAAAAGTCTTATATATACATAAAATGTATATATAAAAATATATGCATTTTTAGTAATAATTTAGTTTTATTTTTTGACTAAAATGCCTTGTACACTATGCTAAAAGTATTTTCGCACGTGTATATGTATATATAATATAAAAAATATTTAATAATAATTATATTTACAATATAATTATTACTATGACTAAACAAATGACAAAGATTATTTTTCTAACTATTATTACGTTAGGTTTCATATGAATTAAATGAAACAAAGAAAAGAAAGCTAAGAATACTATTTACCAAAGTAACAAGCTTCCTTTCAAAGTTGAACAATTAGTTAGTGCTCTAGGTACTAAAGAAAATATTGATAACTTTGAAGTTAAAATAAGTAGACTGGTTGTAACAGTTAAATCAAACAACAAAGTTGATACAGAAGCTTTAAAAGAATTAAAAGGTGTAAGTGGAATTTTATTATCTAGTTCTAAAGTATCTATAACACTTGGTGAGTATGCTAATGAAACATTTAGACAATTAGAACAACAAGCAAAATAATGAGGTTATAAAATGAGTAAAGAACAAAACAAATATAAGATTATTCTAGATAACTTATTAGATATTTCTCAGACTGACTCTTCTATATTTACTAAAATACAAAATAAATATTTTTATGACTTGTATTCGCTTATAGGAGATAAAAACTGAGATACGTTTTATAACAATGAAACATTTCAAATAAGTGCGCTAGACAATAATGTAATTACTTTGATTGAAAAGATTTCTAATATATCAGGACCTGATAATTTGGTCTTATATTTAGAAAGCAAACTTGATGTATTGCATCATTTGAAAATTAAAGTTAATTTAGAAAACGTACAACAAGATTGAGAATACTACAAGAAAAAGATTTTAAATGACTTACAGTTAATGCTACAAAAGTCAATCACACAATGAAAATTGTTAGATGACAAAGTAACTAACATTCTTGATGAAACAAATATTTGACCTTTATATATAGGTTTTCTATTTATTTCACTTAAGAAAGATGACAAATTCATTTATGCTCCTTTATTCTTAAAACAAGCATCAATTGATTTTGTAAACGGTAAACCAATTATTAAATCAGATGGAGATATTAAAGTTAATGAAAAACTTGTATTCTTCTTAAACAATAATGATTTCAAGATTTCTATTGACGCAGAATTTAAAGACTACAAGATTTCTACTTTAATTAATAAGTTACAAGAAGATTGAAACGATTTATTTGATTTACCAGTTTCACTTAAAAATCCTTTTGAGAAAATCTCAAATCCTGAGGAAGAAATTACTAATGAAAACATTAAATTCCATCCAGGTGCTGTTTTAGGAATTTACCAACCTTGAGGTGGGTATGCTAGAAACAGAATGAAAGAGATTGCTCAAAAAGATGAAATTGATAACATCATCAAAGTTGAGTTTAATAAAAACATTTATAAAGCTACAGTTGAGCATAATACATATAGAGATAACATAGGATTAATCAAGATAACAGATTCAAACTTATCTCAAGATAAGGCTATTGTAAGTTCGATGCTTCAAAACACTGTTATTTGAGGTCCACCTGGTACAGGTAAATCTCAAACAATAGTTAATATATTAGCTAACATCTTAGTAAGAAAGAAAACAGCAATTGTTGCGTCACAAAAGAGAGCAGCGCTTGAAGTTATTAAAAATAGATTAGATGATTTATCTGCATTCTGTTTATTTATATTAAATACAAAGAATACAAACAGAAAATCATTCTATGAACCTATTAAAAAATACTTAGATATGCTTGAGAACTTTAGTGGAACAAATGGATTCCATCCTTTGAATGTTATTTCAGAAAGCGAAATTAACTTTATAGATGCTGCTTCTGAATATCTAAATGATTCACTTGCAAAAGATGTTTTATTAACTTACTACTACTTTGCATCACAAAAGCAAGATTTCGATCATTTAACAGACATCGAGTTTCTATTATCGCTTCCAAAAGATGTTAAATATCCAATTGAACCAACAAACCGTCAAACAGCTAAAGAATTACTTAAATTAAGTAAATATAAATATTTACCTTTTGTAAAAGAATATAGAAGACTAAAAGAATTAGGTAACTTAATTGACGAAAAATTACCTACATTCAATGGTTCATTAAGTGATTTAATGAAATTTGTAAACACAATTGGATTTGAGCACATTAATTCAGAACACAGTCCATTTAAAAAACTTAATAATTTAATTACGGCTTACAAAAACATTCAACCTAGACCACAAAGAATGAGTATAGAAGAAGTCAGAGACTTTGTGGCTCACTTAATAGTGGCTAGAATTAATAAATTTGACGAAAAACTTAAAAAAGAATATAGAGAATTTGCTCAATCAGTAAGAATTCAAAACTTAGAACCTTATAGATTTGTTAAAAAATTCACTGGAATGATTAAACAATTATTCCCAATTGTAGTTGCTACACCTAACACAGATTTATCAGGTTGATCTAAAGAAGAATTTGATTATGCAATCCTTGATGAATCAAGTCAGATTTTCATTGAAAATGCCATTCCAATTCTTTATTTAGCAAAAATCAAAATCTTTGCTGGTGACACAGAGCAAATGAAACCGACTTCTTGATTTGTGCAACGTATTACAGATGATTCGATTTTCGGTAAAGTTGAATCAGTTCTAGATTATGCACTTTCATTAGGAGTTCATAATGTTATGCTTGATAAGAATTACCGTTCAAATCACGCTGAACTTATGGGGTTCTCATCAAAAACTTTCTACCAAAGTAAACTTAACGTTTTAGATGCTGCTAACGCTTGAAATAATGAACCGATTGAAGTTTACCAAGTAGATGGTTCTTGAGACCAAAACAAAAACATCGTTGAAGCTAAATTAGCTATAGACAAAGTAATAGAAAATATAGATAAATATAAGAAAATAATTCTTTTATCATTTAACGTTAAACAAAGTAATTACATAACAGAATTGATTTACAATCAATATCCATTACTTGAAAAAGCAATTCACAGCAAGAAACTTTTAATCAGAAACATTGAAAACATCCAAGGAGACGAAGCTGACTTAGTTATTGCAACAATTGCTTACGATAAGAACACAAAATTATCGTCTACATACGTTTCACGTCCAGGTGGTAAAAATGCTCTTAATGTAGCGATTTCACGTGCTAAAGAAAAAATGATTATCATTAAGACAATCAAATCTGAAGATATCATTTTAACACCTGAAATATCTGACGATATTAGAGTGTTCAAATCTTGACTTCAATTCTTAGAAAAAGAATCAGAACAAAGAAGAATTGAAATCAAAGAATCATTTGATCAAAACCATTATTCAATTTCAAATACTAAACTCAAGGACGACTGATTTAAAAACTTAGTATTTAACAGAATTAAAAGTGCAATTGCATATGATCCAAACTTTGAAGTGTTCAAAGATTACATAGTTGGTTCATTAGATATAGACATTGTAGTTACATACAACAAAATACCATTCAAATGTATTTCATTTGACACAATGTACTATGCAAATTCAAAAGAAAACTTCGTGTCTTTATATGATGCAGTTAAATTCTTAAAATCTAAATCATATGATGTGGAAGTTGTTACACCTATTAACTGAATTTGAATTCAAAATCAAATCGATAGTTGATTTACGCCTGCAAAAACAAAAGAGTTTAAATCAACTTCAAAAGGTCAAGTAACAAATACTTACACAATTAACAAAACTGCAGAACACGAAGTTGCTAGAGAACCACAAGTACAAAATCAAATTTTAACTGCACAAATCACAATTGAACCAATTGCTGAAGAAGTAGATGAAGTTGATTTAAATATTAATGATGAACAAATAATCGAAGCCGAAGAACAACCTGCAGAGCAAGTTGTAATTCTCTCAGATGAAAAAGTTGAACCTATAACAGAGACTGTTGTAGAGAAAAAAATCTTTAACTTTGATTCATCTGATGAGGATGAAGAAGAAGAATTTATGGAGAGTAAAACTTCAGAAAGTATTCAAGAACAAAATAAACCTGAAGAAGTCGAAGACACACTTGAAGAAGAAATTGATTCAGAAGATCAATTAGTTGAGAAATCAAACTCAGAAAATGATAATAAAATAAAAACTCAAAATGATTCAGATGTTTATGAAGAAATCTGAACATTTGAAAACAATGAAGTTTCAAATGATAATATTGAAACTGAACAAATAATAGAAGATATACAAAATAAAGAAGTTAATGAAGAACCCGTTGCTGTAGACGAAATAGTAATTAAAGAAGAACAAACAACAGAAGAACCATTCATTAACCAAAGTGAAATTGATTCATCATTTGATGATATTTTCCAAATCAAACCAGAAAATATAGAAGAACAAATAACACAAGAATTTGTTGCAGACAGTACTAAAGAACAACAAACTTCTACAGATTCACAAGAATCACAAGTAGATGACCTAGATTACAGCGATGAAGATGATGATAATTTTGTATTAAATTTTGAATCATTCAACCCAAGAGCTGTTACAAAAGAAGAACAAATAACACTTGATAAAGTTGAACAAGCAGAAGAAGTGTTAAATAAGAAAAAATCTCATATAATTCATCCGACGATGCAAGATAAAACAGAAGAATGAATTTATGATGGACAATACGATGACTTTTAATAGATAGGAGAACTTATCATGACAATCGAAAAATTTTTAACATTTATGTCTAAGGACGTTAAAAGAAATTTAATTATTCACTTATTTACTTGTCACGAAAAAGAATGTGACGTTTTAGATTTAGTTGACCTTTTAAAGGAAAAACAAGCTAACGTTTCAAAACACTTAGGTGATTTAAGAAGAGACAAAGTGGTAGCTAGAACAAAACAAGGTAAAAAATCAAAATACTATGTAACAAATGAATTTAAAAAACAATATGGTTACTTAGTTGAAGAAATTATGGAACACTCAGATCCTGCTTTACTTGACAAAATGGCTTGCAAATGTTTTGGAGATGGACACGTAATGGAAGTTGGAGAACACAATCACAACTTAAAATACGTTTCAAGCGTAAACAAAAAATAATATGCAAAAACCAATTCCAAAAATTACTTTCTGAAAATTGACAAAAGGCATTCGAATATATTGTCTTTTGTCTATTTTTACAATTTTAGTAGAAGTTTTAATGCAGGTATTTTTACCTGATGTTTCAAAAGATGTAATTAATGCATTACAAAACAATACTGCTGATATTAATTATGTACTACAAAAAGGAGCTATTCTAATAGCTCTTGCTCTTATTGCGCTTCTAACAGGTATATTAGGTGCATATTTTTCAAATATTGCATCCACTAGATATGCTCAAAACATCAGAAACGCAATAATTAAACAAGTTAATGAATTTTCATTTGAAGATATTGACCATTTTACAAATGGTTCAATCATAAATAGACTGAATATAGATGTGAATAATGTTCAAATGTCATTTAGGTTCATAATCGGAACTTTTATTAGGTTACCTATTATCTTCTTGTTGTCACTTACAATGTCATTTAAACTATCATTGACTTTGTCATCTATATTCTTAGTAACATTACCAATATTATGTAGTTTCTTTGTTTTAATCTGATTTATTAGTTTCCCTAAATTCAAACTAATGTATAAACAATATGATTTATACAATCAAAAAATTCAAGAAAACTTAAACAGCATTAGAACAATCAAATCATATGTGACTGAAAACTCAGAATACAACAAAGTTGCATCTTTAGCTAATACACTTAAAGACACTAATATTAAAGTTAATAAGTACTTAACTTTTAACAGCTTATTAATTAATGGAATAATTTATAGCTCATTTATTACACTTGCAATAATTGGAACACAATTGTATTTAGGGCAAAAAATTCAAATTGGAACAATTATGGCATTTGGTTCATACATCTGAATGGTTTCAGGTTCTTTAATGGGAATTATGAACGTTTTAAGTCAAATTTTAATGTCAATTCCTGCTTCAAAAAGAATTAAAGAAATTTTAAATTATGTTCCTACTATATTAGATGCAAAAGACGCAATCAAACACAATGTAATTGCTGACATTGAATTTAAGAATGTTTCATTTGCATATGCAAATTCAAGTCATCAAGCACTTAAAAATATTAATCTTAGAATTCCAGCTAATAGTTCATTTGGAATTATTGGACAAACTGGTTCAGGAAAAACTACACTTATTAACTTAATTCCTAGATTTTATTCAGTTAAAGATGGAGCTATTTTAATTGATGGGATTAACATTAATAAGATTCAAAAAGATAATCTAAGACAACAAATTTCTGTTGTATTTCAAGATTCAACTTTATTTAAAGGAACTATTAGAGAAAATATGCTTTTTGCTAATCCTGATGCAACTGATGAGCAAATTTATCAAGCATTATCAGAAGCAAACATTTATGACTATGTCTATGGATTAGAAGATAAATTAGATCACGTAGTAGAACAAAGAGGAAGAAACTTTTCTGGTGGTCAAAAACAAAGATTAGCAATTGCTCAATCATTACTTAAACAACCTAAAATCTTAATTTTAGATGACTCAACATCAGCGCTTGATTCTAAAACTGAAAATCACGTGAAAAATGCTGTGTCAAAACTAAAAAATTGCACCAAAATTATCATTGCACAAAAGATTAGTTCAATCAAAGATTGTGACAATATTATCTTGTTACAAGATGGGAAAATCCAAATTCAAGGTAATCACGAGTATTTACTTAAACATAGTAAATACTATAATGAACTATACCAATCACAACAAAATGCAGGAGGTTTAGATGAGGTCGATGCAATCATTTAAATCACCTAATCACAATCTTAATTTAAAACTAACTAAAGAAGAAAAGTTAGATTCATTTAAGAAATTAGTTTCTTTATTATGAAAACATAATAAAGGATGATTGCTTTTAGCTTTTACTTTAGTTATATTTAGTGCAATGGGTAATATATATAACCAACTATTTTTAGGATATGTAATAGTTGACAAATTATTGTTAGGAACAAATCCATTTAATGAAGATAAGTTTTACATAATTATTTGTGTATCTGCACTTATTTTCTTAACAAGTATTATTTGTGATTTTATAGCTAATAGAATAATGATATCTATTACCTATAAAACAATGACCAATCTACGTTTGGGCTTGTATGAACATATACAAACTTTACCTATTAAATACTTTGATTCTAAATCTAAAGGTAATCTAGTATCTAGATTTACTTCAGATATAGATACACTTAGAATGTTTCTATCAAGAACAATAATTACAATTATTCAATCGTTTATAACTTTAACTGTATCACTTACAATCTTATTTGTACTTAACTGATTACTTAGTTTGATAATGGTTGCTTTAACAATACTAATAGCACTTAGTGCATACATTATTAGTAAAAAATCAAGTAAGTACTTTATTAATAAACAAAAAAATAACGGTCAAATAACAGGTTATGCAGAAGAAGTTATTTTAGGACTTAAAACTATTAAAATGTATGGTCAAAGTGCTAATGTAGTTAAGAATTTCTCCGATATTAATAACACACTAACTAAAAACAGTTTTAAATCTGAATTTATTTCTTCAATCATATGACCTTTATCAAAGAACTTAAGCAACATTGCTTATGCTCTTGTTATTATGATTGGAGCAATTGTTGTTATCACAAACCAATCAGGTAACGGAGTTGCTCTGGGATTAACAATCGGTATTGTTGTTTCGTTTTCTCAATCAGCTAAAAGTTTCTCAGGTCCAATTTCAGCAATGACTCAAACAGTAAGCTCATTTATGCTTGCGTTAGCTGGTTCAAAAAGAGTTTTCGATATATTAGCTCAAAAAAGCGAAATTAATCAAGGAACTATCAAATTAGTTAAAGTAATTAATGAAAATGATAAATACACTGAAGTTAATTTAAATGATAAAGATGGTTTCTATGCTTGAAAAACACAAGTAGGAAATCAAATCATTTACCAAAAAGCACAAGGTAAAATTGAATTTAAAAATGTATATTTTAAATACAATGAAAATGATGAAAAATACACATTAAAAGATATTAGTTTTGTAGCTAATCCAGGAGATAAAATTGCATTTGTTGGACCAACTGGTGCCGGAAAAACAACAATAGTGAACTTAATAACTAGATTTTATGAAGTAACTGATGGAGTGATATTGTATGACAATATACCTATTGAGAATATTGATAAATATTCTCTTAGAAAATCTATTGGTTATGTGCTTCAGGAAACAAGATTATTTACAGATACAATTCAAAATAATATAACATATGGTTCTGATTTATATGACGAACAAATGCTATCTAATGTTTCAAGAACAACTAATTTATTTGAACATATAGAAAAATTAGATGATAAATACTCAACTATGTTAACTAATTCAAGTTCTAATTTATCTCAAGGACAAAAACAACTTATTTCTATAGCAAGAGCTAGCTATAAAAATCCAATAGTTTTAATATTAGATGAAGCGACATCTAATATTGATACACATACAGAATTCCAAATAGAAAAAGCAACCGATAAGTTGCTTCAAAACAAAACATCATTTATCATAGCTCACAGATTAAGTACAGTTAAAAATGCTACAAAAATAATTGTTATAGATGATGGACAAATCATTGAACAAGGTTCTCACGATGAACTTATAAAAAATAAAAATCTATATGCTCAACTATGAGAATATGCTTCAAACAAATAGCAGGAAAAATCAATTTCTTGCTATTTTTATATATAAAAATAGAAAGCTTCACAAATCACAATAACAAACATTTCGTTCACAATTAATCAGTGCTATGCAAATAGTGCTGATTTTTTATATCTTTTTTAAGTTAATTAATTAACTAAAGATATAAAAAATAACAAGACTATTTAATCTTGCTATTTGTAATATTTAAATACTGTTTATAAGCATGTTTTAAGAATGCTTTTGACTTGTTATATGTAAGAATATTCAAAGCTCTTTTCATAGGGTAAAAATGCACTTTTTTGACCTCTGAGAGCAGTTTCTTAGGACAAGAAGTGGTTTTAGTATCTGCTACGAAGTAAGTTACTTCTTTTCAGTTACCTGTTCGATTAACAAAATATGTGTCAACATAAAATTTGTCTGCATAAATTGTTATATCTTTAATTGATGTTTCTTCAAAAACTTCACGATGCGCTGTGTCAAGTTTTGTTTCGTTATTTTCCATATGTCCTTTAGGAAAATTTCAAACATCATTAATTTGTTTGATTAATAAAACTTTAATTTGTTTTTTGAATTGTTTGAAAACAATTGCACCACACGAATATTCAGATACTTTTTGATCCATTATTTTTGATTTTCCAATCATTGTGTAGCTAATTGTTTAAGTTTTTCAACTTTGTTAAGTTGTTCTCAAGGTAAGTGTAAATCGTTTCTACCAAAGTGTCCATAGTATGCTGTTTGTAAGAAAATAGGTTTTCTAAGACCAAGAGCATCAATGATACCTTTAGGTGTTAAATCAAATAATTGAGTTACAAAGTCAGCAATTACACTGTCTGGAATGTTTTTAGATGTACCAAATGTTTCAATCATAATTGAAACTGGTTTAGCAACGCCGATTGCATAAGCAATTTGAACTTCACATCTGTCTGCTAAATTAGCTGCAACAATGTTTTTAGCAATTCATCTAGCGGCATATGCTGCTGATCTATCGACTTTAGTTGAATCTTTTCCTGAAAATGCTCCTCCACCGTGTCTTGCTGAACCACCATATGTGTCAACTATTATTTTACGTCCTGTAAGACCTGTGTCACCAATAGGTCCACCGATAACAAATTGACCTGTTGGGTTGATTAAAATGTGTTTAGGTGCATCTAAGTTGTATTCTTTTAATACAGGTAAAATAATTTGTTCTTTAATGTATTTTTTAAACTCTTGTTCGTTGTAGTTTTTAGAATGTTGAATACTTAATAAAACTGTGTCTACAAATACATTGTCTTTGTCTGTGTAATCTAATGTAACTTGTGATTTCATATCAGCTTTAGCTCATTTGAATTCCATATTTTGTCTTAAGTTTTCAGCTCTTTTAACTAAAGCGTGAGCTAATGTAATTCCCAAAGGCATATATTCAGGTGTTTCGTTAATTGCATAACCGAACATTAAACCTTGGTCACCAGCACCGATTTCGTGTCCTTTTTCGACACCCATAGCGATGTCTTCGCTTTGTTTTTTGATGTCTGTAATGAAACTTGTTTCTGTTGTGTAGTATCCGAGTTCTTTCAAGATGTTTTTAGCTATTTCTATAACATCAATATCAGCAGATGATTTAACTTCTCCTGCTATGAAAATATTATGCCCACTTGCCATCGTTTCAATAGCAACTTTTGACGTTGGATCTAAAGCAAGGTAAGCATCTAAGATTGCATCAGAAATTTGGTCACATAATTTATCTGGGTGACCTCTTCCAACTGATTCACTTGTAAAAAGTTTTCTCATTTTATCTCCTAATTTAATCAAATGTTCACTAATTATTCAGTCATTTATTTTGGGCTAATAAATTCATTGAAAAGTTAGCAAGATAATTTTACTATAAATCCATTAAATAACCTCGCGTTTGCTTCTATTTTTCAGGACAATGAGTAAGAAAAATAAGGAAAATGAAGTGAAAATTTTGTTTTGAAAATAAGATGAAAATTACAAAATAAAACCCACTAAAATAGTGAGTTTTAAGTTAATCATTTATTATTCAGGTAATACTAATGTTTGTGTGTATTCTTTATTATTTTCACTTGAAACTTGGTATGTAATTGTAACTGATTTGTTTGCTTCATCTAATGTTCCATTAAGGTATTTACTATTTTTTAAAACAATGTTTGATACGCTTAAACCTTCTTTAAGTGCGAATAATTTATTGTTATCTTGGTTACCACCAGATGTTATACCGAAGAATGCACCTTTACTGTATGATTGTAATAAACCGTTTGTTTTAATTTTACCTTGTTTAGCATCATATGTAGTTTTAGCATTAGCATATGTAGCTGTTGATAACACAACGAATGCATCTTTGTATTCTGATTCAGCTTCTGCAACAACAGGTTGTTCTGATGATGTAGAATCAGTATTAGCTGTTGATTCATTCTCTGCTGCTGGAGCTGGTGTTGCTTCTTTAGCTTTCAATCCATTAAGAACTTGTGAGAATTTTCCGTTCATTGACTCTGTTAATTCTGTAGCTTTTGGCTCAGCTGATTTTACGAAGTAGAATACTTTTTGACCTTCTGCAACTGAAGGAATAACTGTTTCAAATTCAAAACTAATTTTTGCACTTGTTTCAGACGCATCGCCTGGAATAGTTTCGATTTTTGCAACTTTGAATTTAGATGCTTCTTTGAAGTTTTCATCTAATACATACCCATATTCTTCACCACCAGCTTTTGGAAGGATTGTCATTGGTGTGAATTTTAATGCAGTTGTAACATTTTCAACTGTTAAGTCGCTAAATGAAACTTCACTCATACTTTGTTTATTTAATGCTTCTAATAATTTTGCTTCGTCAATTGTGAATGCTTTTTGAACATTGTATGTATTAACAATACCAGCAGCACTCATTGTTAAAACAGGTAATTGTGTAACTTCAACTTCATCTTCTAATGATGTAGCTTCTGTGCTTCCTGATTTGTACATAAAGATATCATTGTGTGATCTATCATCTAAGTATAAGTATGGAATAACTTTAGTTTTTCCTTCTTTAAGGTTTGTGCTTGCATCTACTACTGTAAATGCTCCTTTAACTAAATCATCACCTGTAACTGATACTTTGATTACATTTTCTAATGTTTTGTTTGTATATGAACCAGCTAAATATTTAGCACCAGCTGAAACACCTTTAGCAGTTTGAGGTTGAATTGCAAGGTTGTTTTCTTGATCTTTATCAACTGATGTTGAAATTGTTGATAAAACTGCTCTGAATTTTTCATATGCTTGGTCTTTTGAGATATAACCTGCAACTTCAAAGTCTTCTGATGTAGGATCTGTTTGACCTTCTTTTGTTGTTTTAACAGTAACTTTAGCTTTTCCAGCAAATAATAATTCTTTAGCAGCTCTACCTTCATCTGTATCTGCTTTTGATAATTCATATAAGTCAACTACTGATTTTTCAACAAGTGTAACACCTTCTGGAATATCAATTGTAAAGTCATTAATATCAGCTACGTAAGCTGTTTTCTTTCCTGTAACATCTGCATTAAGTGTTACTGATACTTTTTTCTCTTCTACTGGTGGTGTCACTGGGTCTGGATTAGGAGTTTCATTTCCTCCGTTTCCATCTCCAGGGTTACCTGTGTTTGGATTTTGATTACCATCTTTAGGGTTAGTTGAAGTTCCTGTTCCTGGGTTTGCAGGTTGTTTTAAATCTTTATTATTGTCGCCTTTATTGAATTTTCCTAAAGCTGCCATAGGAATTGTAACAATAGCTGTTCCTAATGCTGCAGCTCCTAAAATGGTGAATGCAACTTTTCAAGATCTTTTCATAATTTCTCCTTTTCAATTTCAATTTTGAAAATTGAAAAATAATTTAACTAATTTTCATTTTTAATTTGTCTAATGATTTCATCAATTTTGTATCCATTCTTAGAAACTGTATCTAAGTGGAAATGAACTGAAGGCACTTTACGTCAATCGAGTGATTTGGATAACACTTTTTTAACATAACCTGCTGCATTGTTTAATGCTTCGATACCTTTTTCTTCGTTTTTGAATAATGATACAAACACTTTCACATGTGATAAGTCAGGTGATAGTTGAATATCCATCACTACTGGGTCTATTACATTTGAATTTGTAATATCATTAGTCACTATGTCAGCAATCAATTGATGTAATCTTGCTTCTTTTCTTTTTAAACTAATTTCGTTCATAGTTAAATTATACTTTCTTTCTTATTGAATATATATAAATATAACTATAACTATTTTATACACCTTTTACCCTAAAATGTAAGAATTTTCTTAAATTTTTGACAAAATGTGTAAAAAATAACATCTTTTTCACAAGATGCTAATATATTTTGGTAATTTTGATTAATTTAATTTTGAAATTTTCGTAATTTTTCTAGCTTAAAGTAAATGATTGTTCATATACTTTGTCGCCATTATCTTTGATTTTGTATTTAATTGTAAGTATTTTTGTTTCTGGATTTCAAGTTCCATCAAAATACTTGTTATCCTTAGTATCTCTAGTTGAAAGGAATTGGTCAATTGTAATTCCTTCTTTAGGAAGAAGAATTTTATTATCATCGCCTTGACCACCAGATTTAATTCCTATACCATTGAAACCTTTGTAAAGTTGTAAAAGACCATATCTGCTAATTTGATTAGCTTTTTCTTGAACCTTAGCATTTACATATGCAAATGTGCCAGCTGGCTGCAATACGAATGCATTTTCGTATTGGTCAACTCGAGCTGCTATAGTTCTTGGATTATCGGTTCCACCATTTACTGGATTAACAGGAACTGGTTGTGGTTCTGGATTGGTTGGTGTTTTAGGTTCTTCAGATTTTTGTTCTTTTGCAGAACATTGACCAGCAATAAGCGGCATTGATGCTACTGATAAAACACCTGTAGCAAAAAGTAAGAATTTGATTTTTTTCATTTATCCTCTTTTATTCTTTTGTCTAAAAAAAGAATGTTTGTTAATTTATTAAATATATTTAATTTGAAAAAATTGAATATATTTTACTTATACACCTTTATCAAATGAAAGTAAAGTAAATTTCTTAATTTTTCACAAAATGTGTAAAAAATAGCACTTTTTGTGCTATTTGTGAAAATATTCGGTTAATTATTCAGCGTCTTGAATTGAATCAACACCTGGTAAGTTTTGACCTTGTAATAATTCTAAGCTTGCTCCACCACCTGTTGAAACATGTGAGAATTTATCTTCCATTCCTAATTTTTCAACAGCAGCAACTGAATCTCCACCACCAACAACTGTGTAAGCGTTTGATAATTTAGCAACTGCTTCACATACTGCTAATGTACCATTTTTGTAGTGTTCAAATTCAGCAACTCCCATAGGTCCGTTTCATACAACTGTTTTAGCCCCTTCAAGAGCTTCTTTAACGTTTTGGATTGATTTTGGTCCAAAGTCAAGCCCCATAAATCCATCTGAAATTGAACCTTCTTGAATTGTAGGTTCAACGTCTGCAAACATTTCAGCTGTAGCGTGGTCAACTGGTAAGATGACTTTGTCTGAGTATTTTGCTAAGAAATCTTTAGCTAATTGAATGTAATCATTTTCAACTAATGAAGTTCCAACTTTTTGTCCTTGAGCAACCATAAATGTGTAAGCCATAGCTCCACCGATGATCAATTTGTCAGCAATTTCTGCTAATTTTTCTAACACTAAGATTTTGTCTGAAACTTTAGCTCCACCAACGATAGCTACATAAGGGTGTTCTGGGTTTTGTAAAACTTTAGATAATGATGAAACTTCTTTTTCCATTAAGAATCCTAAAGCTGATTCAGCAATGTTTGAAGCAATACCAACATTAGATGCATGTGCTCTGTGAGCTGTACCGAAGGCATCGTTTACAAATACATCACCTAATGAAGCTCAGTAAGCTCCTAAGTATGGATCGTTTTTAGATTCAGCTTTGTTATTTAAGTCTTCAAAACGTGTGTTTTCAACTAAAATAACATCACCGCTTTCCATTTGTTTGATTGCAGATTCTAAAATGTTTCCACGTGTTACAGGAACAAATGTAACTGGTTTTTTAAGTAATCTAGCTAATTCAACTGCAACTGGTCTTAATGATTTGTCTTTTAAATCTTCTTCTGTTTTTACTCTTCCTAAGTGTGAAAATAAAACAACTTTTCCACCTTTTCTGATGATGTACTGAATTGTAGGAAGTGCAGCAACAATTCTTTTAGCAGATGTAATAACACCATTTTTTAATGGTACGTTAAAGTCAACTCTAACTAAAACTGTTTTATTTTTCAAACTAAGTTCATTTAAAACTTTTTTCATTGTATCTCCTATGTAAATATAACAAATAAAATAAAGTGTATATATTATAAAGTATTAAATAAAAACACAACAATATTTATTGTTGTGAAATTTAAGGTTTAATAAAGATATACAGGTATATAACTTAAAGCTAAAATAAAGTATAAAGAGTATATATCTTTAATAACATCTTTGTAGATTGTATTGATTAATTTTTCTTTATTACCAATAAATGTAGATGAATTTATAGCCATAAATCCAGATGAACATTGAAATGAAGCGTAAATTACATCATTATTAGCTCAATAACGCATACCTTTGGCTATAATGCTTGTGTTTTTAATACCAAATTGGAAAAGTTTATTCATTTCTTCCATTGCTAATGGAGTAAATAATTGAAACATTTTAGTTGGATTATTAGATTTAACTTTGTAAATTTTGTTAAATTCAATGTTTTCAAGTTCTACTGGTTCTAAATCAGAAAACTTATCTCCAAAGAATGTAAAGTTTGCTTGGTCTTTTTGAGCAAGTGCTCTTGCATCAATTTTTATTAAAGCACTATAGTAATGCTCTTCGTGAACATTACCATCTTTATCTCTGTGGAAATCGACTCAATGTGCTTCTGAAATATGTGCGTGATATTTATTATCAATAGTAACTGTTTGAATTTCAGTTACACCTCTTAGTTCTGAGTCATTTGGTATTCATTTAGGTCTAGTACTTAAGTATTCATCTTTTGTAAACTTGTTTGTATTAGAGTCAAAATTATGCTTTATAGATGTAGGTGTAAAGTTTGTGCCTTCATATTTTCATCTATCAATTAGAGCTTCAATTGCAACTCCATAAATATTTGATTTATGAAGCTGACTTATAATTTCTTTTTTAATTTTTCTATTAATATTTCATGCTTTAATTCAAAAACCAATAGCAACAAGTATAGATATTACAAATACAAGTGCAAAAATAATTGCAAAGGTAGTAAATACCGAAAGTTCTCTAAAACCACCATATTTTTTTGCAGCTTCTAATCCAAGAAAAAAACCAGAAAACAAGAAAGCACCTATTGATGCCAAAAACACCCTAAGTGCATATTTATTGGTTCTTTTATAATCTACATAGATCGGTAATTGAGTAATTTCATTTACACGATTTTCAACGATTGGTAATATAGTTTGATTTGCTTTTTCATAGAATTTATCTATGCTAATAAAATCTTCGGCTCTTTTCATATTTTTTATAATCCTAGAGCAACCATATCAACATCTTTTCTAGCTTGAGAAGATGCTTGGAATAATCTAACTGTTGATAATCCCATATTTGCAGCAACAAGGTTAGATGGAATTTCAAATAACATTCTGTTGAACATATTAGCTTGTGAATTGTAATTTCTTCTAGCAGCTGCAATTTCACGTTCAATGTATGTTGTTTCATCCATTAATTCAGTGTATAAAGCACTTGATTTAAGTTCTGGATAGTTTTCTGAAATAGCCATTAAACGACCGAATACTGATTGATTTAATTTGTCTAATTCTTCAGAATTTTCAAGTGTTCTACCTGATGAAACAAGTGAACGCATTTTTGTAACGTTTTCAAAAACTTCAGCTTCGTGAATTTTAAATGATTTAACTTGTTGCACTAATTTAACAAGTGTGTCATTACGTTTTTGTAATTGAACATCAATGCTTGATGCACTGTTGTTAATGTTATTTTGCATTCTGTTTAATTCGTTTTTCTTTCCAAAGTATCATAATCAACCTAAACCTAAAGGTAAAGTCATTAAAATGTACATAAAAATCTTAAGTCCTGTAGATGCTTTAGCAGGAATTTCAGCACTTGATGCTGTAGGTTCAAAACCTTTTTGGTTTTGTTCTTCATTATGTGAATATAAATTTGCCATATTTAATCTCCTTTTTTACTTATCTATAATTTTATATAAAAATAAGTTAAATATATTGAGTAAAAATAACAAAAAAACACAACAATTTCTTGTTGTGCAATCAATTTGATTAATATAAGTAAACTGGAATATAACTTAATGCAAGCACAAAGTATAAAGTATAAATATCAGTAACTACATCTTTGTAAATTTTTGCAACGAATTTGTCTTTTTTACCTACAAAAACCGGAATGTCAATATCCATAAATCCAGATGGAATTACAAATGAACAGTAAACAACATCATTGTTTGCTCAATATTCAAAATCTTTAGTTTTTTTAATGTTTGTATGTTGTAAACCTTGATTGATTAATTTAACTAATTCTTCCATTGCAAGTGGTGTAAATAATTGGTACATTTTTGTTGAATTATCACTCGCAACATTGAAAATTTTGTTAAATTCTTTATTTTCCATTTCAACAAGTGGCAGACCGTTTTTCTTATCAAAGTATGTAAAGTTTGCTCTATCTCTTTCTTTAAGTGCTCTAGCATCAATTTTAAGTAAAGCAGAATATCAAGTTTGTTTTGTTTCGTGTCCTTTTTTGTCTCTTGTAATTAAAAGTCATTCAGCAACCGAAACGTGTGCGTGATATTTATCATCAATTGTAACTGTTTGAACTGGTGATGAGCTTTCTAATCAAGCTTTTTGTGAAACAGATGCAGGTTTGAATGATTCATATTCTTTGGCTGCGAATCTTTCTGTTGAAAAATCATAGTTATGTCTCATTGAACTAGGTTCAAAATCGTCATTTCTATATTTTCATCTTGTATCAGCTGCATCAACTGCTTTTCCATAAATGTTATCTTCTCTTAATTTGCTTTTAATAAAGCTTCTAAAAATTAAGTTTCTCTTTTTAGCTAATTGCGCAAACACAAATGCTAATATGAAACAAATAAAAGCGGCAAGATCAAAAATACCAAATAAAACAACTTTAGCCATTGCATCTTTTACTGCAATAAAACATATTATCGCTATTAAAGCAGATAAAATCATACTTGCAATTGAACCTAAAGCTCCATATTTCATACTTTTATATTTTTTGTATAAAGGCGATTTGTAAGCATCATCTACTGTGTTTTGGATAATTGGAAGCACAACTTGATCAGTTTTTTCTTTGAACTGTTCTATAGTAACAAAATCTTCAACTCTTTTCATCTTATAAACCTAATTCTTGCATATCAACATCTTTTCTAGCTTTAGAAGATGCTTGGAATAGTCTAACTGTTGATAATCCCATATTTGCAGCAACAATTTTTGTTGGGATTGTAAATAATTCTTTATTGAATGTGTTAGCTTGAGCGTTGTAATTTCTTCTAGCAGCTGCAATTTCACGTTCAATATATGTTGTTTCATCCATTAATTCAGTGTATAAAGAACTTGCTTTAAGTTCTGGATAGCTTTCTGAAATAGCCATTAAACGACCAAATACTGATTGATTTAAGTTTTCAATTTCAGCTGAGTTTTCAATTCCTCTACCACCAGCTGCTAATGAACGCATTTTTGTAACGTTTTCAAAAACTTCAGCTTCGTGAATTTTGTATGACTTAACTTGTTGTACTAATTTAACAAGTGTATCATTACGTTTTTGCAATTGAACATCAATGCTTGATGCACTGTTGTTAATATCGTTTTGCATTCTATTTAAACTATTTTTTCTTTTGAAGTATCAAATTCAACCTAAAAATAGTGGAATAGACATAATAATGTATAAAAATATTTTTGCAGCTGTAGAAGCTTGAGCTGCAATTTCAACACTTGAAGCTGTTGGTTCAAAACCTTTTTGGTTTTGTTCTTCATTATGTGAATATAAATTTGCCATTTTTTCTCCTAATCCTAAAATGTTTGTTAATCTATTAAAATACAAGGCTAATATTCATCAAAATATGTCAATATTTGTTGTATTTCAACTCTATTCTAAAAAAAAAAAAAAAAAACAGAAGTAAAAAGTCAAAATTCCTGAAATTATGTGAAAAATGATTAAAAAATAGACAGAAACTAAAAAAACTGTCTACTTTTCTTATTCTAGTTTAAACCAATTATTCGTTTATATATTAAAAATTATTATCTTTAAATTCATTACCTTTGGTTACATTTTTTACAATCTCTTCAAAAAGCGCTGTTGTATGAGGTGGGTTATTAAATATTGATAAATTTTGTTTTCACTCAGGAACGTATGGTATATCTCATTTTTTACATTGTTTTTGAACAATTTCATCTCATTCTTTTAATTCCATCATCATTAACATCCCGTGATTAGGGTAAGTTTCATTATTTAAAACTATTAGATAGTGTAATAAAGCGTGTTGCTCATATGAAACTACAATACTTAAACCATTTCTGTAAGCTTCCTTATCAGTTTTCAATTCTGCTCCACTAATATGGATTTCGTCGATGTGATGTCTATGAAAAAATCATTGTTCATTTTCTTGATAGTTACTTAATTTGTATAGCTTTATGTTTTGATGTCTAAAAGGTAAAATTTTCGTATTGTACTCTTTAATAATTCTGTCGCATAAATCAAAGTACATTTTCTTATATTTTGATGCTTGTCGCGACTTTTTAGTTCTGCTCATTTCAATATTTGATTTTTGTTTAAGCAGATTATCTTTAACTTTTAAAATTATTTTTTTCTTTAAAGCTTTCTTTCTATAAATTCTTCTTCAAACAATAAGAGAAATAAAAATGATATAAAAAATAATTCCGACTGCTATTAAAACTCAAAAAATTGGATCCATAGTTAATTCTCCTTAATTTAGTTTTATTCAAGTGTTCAAAACTGCAGTTATATAAAATTAAATATATTTTTACCATTTCATATTCTAAAAAAAAAAAAAAAAAACAGAAGTAAAAAGTCAAAAATACTGAAATTATGTGAAAAATGATGAAAAAAATAAACAGATTTCACTCTGTCTATGTAAATTTAAAATAACTTAAATTATTTTTCTTGGTAGTTTGATCCACCTCTGATTTTACCTTTTGTGCTGTGGATTAACATTCTACCTTTGTTGTTTTTTGCTAATTCTTTAGCAAATTCGATTGCTTCTTTTTGTGTTTCAAAAGTTTTAATAGCTTTTACTCCACCTTGTCTGATAACTTTTCATCCATCGTTGTGTTGTGAAACGTGTCAAACAGCGTCTAATTCTTTAACTTCTTTTTCTTGAACTTCATTTACTTTTGCCATAATTATTCGTCAAGCTCATCAATTCTAGATTGATGTCTTCCTCCTTCAAATTGTGTAGTCATATATTCATTTAACATATCTTTAGCTTCTTCAAATGTTACTTGTCTTCCACCGAATACAAGAACATTTGCATTATTGTGCTGTTTTGCTAAGTGTGCATCTTCAACAGATGTAACTCTAGCTGCACGAATGTGTTTGTGTCTGTTAAGTGCATATGAAATACCTAAACCTGTACCACAAACTGCGATACCAAAATCAGGGTGTGCTTCATCTACATAGTTAGCTAATTCCTTACCTTTTGAAGCATATGACACTGAAACTGAATCTGTTTCAGGTCCTAAGTCTACAACATCAAACCCTTGTTCTTTTAAGTATGATGCTAATTCATCTTTTAATTTGTAACCTGCGTGATCACTTGCAAGTGCTACTACTTTTTTGCTCATTAGTCCTCCTTTTAAATTTTGAACATTAATTTATTGATAAATTAATTATACAAAGTTTTAAAAACTTTTGTATTTTCAATTTTGTGAAAACTTTAGTGGAAAAATTGTGCTTTAGTTCCTTTTTGACAAAAATTACTAAATATAATGAGATGAAGACACAAGTAGATCAAAGAGATTGCTCATTATATGTGCTAGATTATTTTCACGAGTTTTTCTACAAAGAAAATTTAGATATTAATAATCTAAAATTGCAAATTCAATATAGTGCAGCAGGTATAAGTTTAGAAAACATCAAGCTCCTTGCTTCAAAAGTAAATTTGGAGCTTAATGCTTATGAAATTAATTGTGAACAATTGTTTTTGTTAGAAAAGCAAGTTTTTCCTATTGCGACAGTTATCAAAAATAATACTTCGGACCATATGATTGTAATTAGGAAAATCAAGAACAATAAATTTTATATTTATGATCCGATTGATGGCGATGTTAAATTGAGTAAAAATGAATTTAAAACTAAATTCACTAACATTATTGTTGCATTTAGTAAAAACAAAAAACAAATTGATAATGAAGATGAAGAAAACAAGAAAAATATAAAACCAAATCCATTGATAAGTAACTCCTGAAGTTTAAAAATTTCATTATGGTCTAACTTCTCATTTTTATACTTATTTTGCTTACTCATAGAAATAAGCATCTATATTTCGTTTCCATTCTTGAATAAAGTTATCCTGAATAATATTGCTTTAAATAAAGATGATCAAATTCTTATGTTCTTAGGAATGATTTTTAGTGTGTTATTTTTAATAAATTTCACATTCAACTTACTAACCAGACAACTGATGTATAAAATAGCAACTAAATATAAAAGCGACTTAATTAATAATTTAATAAATGAATTGAAGTTTAAAAATAAGCAAGTGATTAATTTGCTAACTTTTTCAGATTTTAAAAACAGAATTATTGCACTTGATAATTTAAGTTTATTTAAATTATGTTTTCTTCCTGAATTAATCAGCACAGTTATTTCGATTGCTGTTTCATTTATTTTACTAATCAATATAAATTGAGTGTTGCTTTTAATAATTTTTTGTTATTCAGTAATTACATTGATTTTAAGTTTTATTAATAAAACTAATTTTGATAATAACTTCAATAAATTACTCAATAACTCGATTATGTTTGAAGATACCTTATTTAATATTTACAAATTAAATCAAACTTCACATAATGAAAATCTGCTTAATAATTTAAATCTTAAATCTACTTATGTTAATGAGAAATTGCATAGTGATTCAATTATTTTCAAGAATAAACAAAGCTTAATTAATTATTTAAGTTTATTTTTAGACTTTTTAGTTCCTTTATTAATTTTAATAATAGGAACTATTCAAATTTGAAATCAAAATTTAAGTGTTATCAATTTAATTTTCTTTTTAACCGGTGTTTCTTTATTCACTAAGCCAATTAAAAATATAATCCCATTAATAAATAGTTATAGTCAATATAAAAAGGATTTAGATTTGATTTCATTATTAAATTTTGAAGACTTAAAAATACCTAAAACTAGCTTACAGAACGAAAGAATAATTAAAATTCAACTTTCTAATATAAGTTATTCGTACAATTCATTAAAAGTTAATAAAGATTTAGAAATCAAGAAACTATTGATTGATTCGAGCATACATTTAGTCGGTAAAAATGGTTCAGGAAAAAGCACACTCTGTTCTATATTGAATGGCTCGTGTGAGAGCTTATCTGGAATTATTAAAGTTAATGATCAAAAGCTCAATCCATTCTTAGATGAAACATACAAACAAAGAGTGTTATACATTTCAAATCAGATGCTAAATTTAAAGATTAGAACACTAGAATACCTGTGTGTAACTGATATTAGTATTTTCAAGTCAATTTTAGAAAACAATAAATTAGATAAATTAATTGATGAATTAAACATTAATTTAAACTCATCACTGGATCAATTATCTAGTGGTCAGGTTCAATTTGTTAATTTGCTAAATATATTTTTAAATGACTATGATTTATTGATACTAGATGAAGCTTTTGCAAATATTGATAAATCAATGTTTGAAAAACTAAAACCTATTATTAAAAATAATTTGCAAAACAAATTAGTTGTAGAAATTTCACACAATAATAGATATATTTTCGATGATTCCAAGGAAGTAAATATTGAAAACTTATCTTAAAGAACATAAGTGAAATTTCTGCATATTACTTATATTATTTTTCATTTTCGCAGTGCTTATTTTAGTCTTATGTTCAACTAAAGTAAATGTATATAAACAAGTTTTAATAACTGCAGAAGGTGATGATTTATATTTATACAACTTCAACATTGATAATCAAAAACTAGATACCTGTTATGTTAGTTTTATTTATGATAATGAATTTTATAAATTCAATATCGATATTTCTAATCAAGATCACTCTGATGTTCTTATCAAAAGTGATGAACTGAAGTTATTTGTAAATGAAAATAACATTAGACAAATTCAAGTTAATCTACTAATTGATCAAACTTTATTTATCAAATATGTCTTGGGAAGTATATAAAAAAAACTCCATTATAGAGTTTATTTATGATAAGTAATATTATTTCTAATTGTAAATGCTCTATAAATTTGCTCAACTAACATAACTCTAAATAATTGATGTGGAAAGGTCATTTTTGAGAAGTTAATTTTATTAGCAAACATTTCTTCATCAACTCCATTTGAACCACCAATTACAAAAGTTACATTATCAATATCTAAAAATGTTGATCCAAACTCTTCAGAGCTTAATTGTTTTCCTTGTAATGATAAGTAGATGACTTTTGAATTTTTAGGTATCTTTTCTAAAATCATTTCAGTTTCTTTTTTAATTTTTAACTGAATGTTATCTATCTTTTGTTCTTTAATTTCAATTAAATTAATCTTTGCGAAGAAGTTAATTTTCTTAACATAATCATCATATAAAACTTGAAAATATTTTGTTAATGAACCTACTGCAACTATATTTAGTTTCATTATTTGTTTTTTCTAGTTTCAATATGGAACATAAGCATCTGAATGTCAGCCGGGTTAATTCCACTAATTCTTGATGCTTGTCCGATTGTTAAAGGTCTAATTTTTTCAAGTTTTTGTTTAGCTTCTGTAGCTATGTTTTGAACTTTTGAATAATCTATATCTTTTGGTATTTTAAAGTCTTCTAATTTATTCATTTTTTGAGCATCAGATTTTTGTTTCTTAATGTAGCCCTCAAGTCTTACCATAATAGTTAATTCATTTTTGTAAGGGAAGTCGCCTAAAACATCAACCGGATCAACATCTGGTCTAGCTAAAACTCTTAACATTGAAACTCCATTTTCTACCCCAAGTTTTTTAGCTAATTCTGATTTAGATGATAAGTATGTGTTTTCTAATTCATTGATTTTTTCATCAATCATTTGGTATTTATTAATTATATTTTGGTAATCTGCATCAGAAACTAAACCAACTTCATTTCCATATTTCGCAAGTCTAATATCAGGGTTATCATTTCTTAATAATAAACGATATTCAGCTCTTGAAGTTAACATTCTGTAAGGTTCTTTAGTCCCTTTTGTAACTAAATCATCAACTAAAACACCAATGTAAGCATCGTGTCTTTTAAGAATCAATGGTTCTTTAGCTTCAAGTTTTCTTCCTACATTAATTCCAGCAATAAGACCTTGAGCTGCTGCTTCTTCATATCCACTTGTTCCATTAATTTGACCAGCTGTAAAAATGTTTTTGATAACTTTAGATTCTAATGTAGGTGTAATTTGCAATGGATTTAATGCATCATATTCAATTGCATATCCTCATTTTTGAACCTTCATATTTTCTAAGCCAGGAATTGTTCTTAACATTAAATCTTGAACTTCAACAGGCATTGATGTAGACATTCCGTTTACATAAATAATTGAACCATCAGCAGTTTCTGGTTCAAAGAAAACTTGATGTCTTTCTTTATCGGCAAATCTCATAACCTTATCTTCAACACTTGGACAGTATCTTGGACCGATCCCTTCGATAAGTCCTGAATACATAGCTGATTTATCAATGTTATTTCTAATAATTTCGTGCGTCTTCTCGTTTGTGTAAGTTAAATAACATGAAATTTGCTTATCAAGTTTAACATTTGAACGCGATGAGAAAGCTAAATAAGTATCATTAAGTTCTTCTTTTTCAACTTTTGAAAAATCGATTGAATCAGCATAAACTCTAGCAGGTGTTCCAGTTTTTAATCTTTGTAAATCAAAACCTAACTTAGCAAGCGATCGTGATAATTTTGGTGTTGTTTTTTGATTATCAGGTCCTGAAATTTTAATTTCATCACCTCTAAGAATTCTTGAGTTCATATACGTTCCTGTTGTGATAACTAAAACTTTAGCATCTAAGATTGAACCATCTTCCATTTTGATCGCTTTAAATTGGTTATTATCATCAACAAGAATATCCTCAGCAACTCCTTCAATTAAAGTTACATTTTTGTGATTTTGTAACGCTTCTAAAATAAGTGCTGAATATTTTTCTTTATCAATTTGAGCTCTCATAGCTCTAACTGCAGGACCTTTTGATTCATTAAGCATCTTAATTTGAATCATTGCTAAATCTGAAAAGTAACCTTGAACTCCACCAAGTGCATCAATTTCACGTGTAATAATTCCTTTAGCAGGTCCACCAATTGATGGGTTGCAAGGCATCATAGCAACTTTTGAAAGATCAAAAGTGATAAGAGCTACTTTGTGCCCCATATTCGCTAAAGCAAAAGTTGCTTCAACTCCAGCATGACCTCCACCTATAACTATTGCTTCAAATTCTTTTTTGTTCTCTAAAATACCTTTATTATTCATAGTTTCATAATTTTAATTTATTTTTTAATTTTTAAAAATCATAAAATTAGCTTATTTTATGGTCTAAATCCATGTTTTTCATTAAATATCTCAATTAAAATAACAAAATTAATTAAAAAATGAGCAGACTTTTAAATCTGCTCATCTAAATAATTTTAATTAATTAATCATCATACTCATCGACGATTTCTTCATCTGATTCACTTGGAAAATCATCTGGCTCGATGTTTCTTGTGAATTTACAGTTAGGGAAGTTTTTGCAAGCAATGAATGGTTGATTTTTCTTGTTATATCTTTTAACTAAGATACCATCATCTTCAGGACAAGTTGTATCCAATTGTTCTAACTTGAATGTGTAAGGTGTAATTTTACCTTGTGCATTATCAAATTCAACAAGGAAGTTATCTCAAAAATCTTGCATAACTTCATTTTTAGTGATTTCATCTTCAGCAATTTGGTCTAATTCTTCTTCAACGTGTGCTGTATAACTTTCATTAATAATATTAGGAAAAGCAGCGATTAAGTTTTGTAAGATAATTTCACCAAATTCAGTAGGATGTAATGCACCATTGTTCAATTCAACAAAACGTCTGTCTTTAACAATTTGCACTGTTGAAGCAAATGTTGATGGACGCCCAACTTTGATGTTATCAAGCGCTTCAATAAGTGTCCCATCATTATATCTTGGTGCTGGTTTTGTTTCATGATCACATAAGATAAACTCATCAACTTTAACTTCTTGATCAATTTCGTAATTTGGATCAACTTGTTCAGATTCTTTACCTGTTACAACATAGTAACCATTAAATTTAATTGTTGAATAAGAATTTTTAAATGTGTATTTATCATTTACATAAGTATATTGAACACTTGTTCTAATTGGTTGCTTAATTAAAGCTTGAAGTGTTGTATCATAGATTAATTTGTAAATTCTTACATCATTATCTTCCATTTTTGGATAGTGAATTTGAACTTGTTCAGGTGTTAATGAAACATCTGATGGTCTAATAGCCTCGTGGGCATCTTGATCTCCACTGAATCCTTTAATTTCATCAGCAATATAATCTTCACCTCACTTATTTTTGATAAATTTATGTGCATCATCAATAAACGATTGAGATAAACGTGTTGAATCTGTTCTCGGGTAAGTAATTAAACCGTTTTCGAAAAGTTTTTTAAGAATGTTCGTTGTTGAATTAGATGAAAATGGTGATTTTTTATATAAAACAGCTTGTTTGAATGGTTGAATTGCTCCAACTTTTCTATCAGAAACTTTTTTGTTAGTTACTTTTAAAACTTTAGGAGCTGACTCAAAGTATTCTTTGATTACATCAACTTCTGAACTGTAAATTCAGTTTTTTCTATCTGATTCATTAGCTTCATTGTGATATGCAGCTAAAACAGGATTCTTATTTAATTTAGCATCAAGAGTAAAGTATTTTTCAGGAATAAATGCTCTGATTTCTTTTTCTCTATCAACTATTAATTTAAGAGCAATTGATTGAACTCTTCCTGCTGTAGGTTGACCTGGTGTATTTTTGAATTTATATCTTAATAAATAAGATAATCTAAATCCAATAATTCTGTCAAGCATTCTACGACTCTTTTGAGCATTAACAAGAGCGTCATCAATAATTGTTGGATTATCTAAGGCTCTTAAAATAGCATCTTTAGTAATCTCATTATATTTAATACGTGAGTATTTTTCTGTGGGTATTTTTAAATAATCAACTAATTGGTACCCTATAGCTTCTCCTTCACGGTCAGGGTCAGTTGCTATATAAACGTGTTCTGCTTCATTTGTTGCTTTTTTAAGCTCGTTGATAATATTTTTCTTTGTATTATCAGCTGTATAAAGAGGTTCTCAAGTATCAAAATCGATACCTAACGAATAAAGACCAGAAATCTTCATTCTAAGGAAATGACCTACAGATGCAATAACACTGTATTCATCTCCAACATATTTTTGAATTGTCTTAACCTTTGTAGGTGACTCGACAATAATTAATTTTTTCTTCAAGGTTGTTGCACTCATATTGGAAAATATATACTTTTTTTAGAAAATCAAAAGCATTTAAATTATTCTGCTTATATTAATTATTAATATTTTAATAATTAGGAAATATAAAAATTTTTACATCACACAACAATAGAACAATCTTTTAAAACTTTAGATTTTTTATATGTTAAAATATACTAACTATGGAATTAACTATGTATAACTCTTTAATGCAAATTAAAAATAAGCATGATGAATTAGAAAAATCTTTACAAGATCAGGAAATAATTTCTGACATTAAAAAATACACAAAAATTAATAAAGAAATTAACTCAATTAAAGATATTGTTGAAGCATTTGATAAATACCTTGAAGCTGAAGCTAACTTAGCAAATGCAAAAGAAATGTTAGGTGAATCAGATGAAGAATTGGTCGCTCTTGCAAAAATGGAAATTAATGAAGCTGAAAAAACAATGGAAGCTTTATCTGAAGATCTTAAAATCTTAATTCTTCCAAAAGATGAAAACGATGAAAAAGACGTTATTGTTGAAATTCGTGGAGCAGCTGGTGGTGATGAAGCTAACATTTTTGCAGGTGACTTATATAGAATGTACACAAAATGAGCTTCACAAAATGATATGAAAACCACACTTTTAGATGCATCAGCATCTGAAGCTGGTGGATTTACTTTGGTTACATTTGCTGTAAAAGGTGACAGACCATATTCAAAACTTAAATTTGAATCAGGTGTTCACAGAGTTCAAAGAATTCCTGCAACCGAGACTAAAGGTAGAGTTCATACTTCAACAGCAACAGTTACAGTTATGCCTGAAATTGATGATGATATTCAAGTTGAAATTAAATCTGAAGATATCAGAATTGACGTTTACCGTTCATCAGGAAACGGTGGTCAATCAGTTAACACAACTGACTCAGCAGTTCGTATTACACACTTCCCGACTGGAATTGTTGTAACTTGTCAAGAAGGTAAAAACCAAATTCAAAACAGAGAAATCGCAATGAGAGTTCTTAAATCAAAACTTTACGACATTGAGTTGCAGAAAAAACAAGCAGAAGAATCAGGTTACAGAAAATTAGCTGGTTCTGGTGCTAGAAGTGAAAAAATCAGAACATATAACTATCCTCAAGATAGAGTTACAGACCATAGAATTTCATACTCTACAAGTTTACTTCCTGTTATGGAAGGAAAACTTAATCCTATTATTGATGCATTACTTACAGAAGAACAAAACGAAAAAATCAAAGAAGCTGGAATTTAATGCCTACAAGAGAAGATTTATTATTAGAAAAAAGAAGATATGGTTTAGAACAAACTGTATCTTCTTTTGAATTAGAACAACTTCAAAAAGGAATGCCAGTTCAAAAAATAATGGGTTATGTTGAATTAGCAGATGTAACTATTGATGTTTCTAAAAAGGTTTTAATCCCTAGATACGAAACAGAAGAACTAGTTATATTAGTTAATTCAGAAAATAAAAAACAAAATTTAGATGTTTTAGACTTATGTACTGGTTCAGGTTTTATTGCAATTGCTCTAAAAAAAGCAAATCCAACTTGAAATATAACTGCATCAGATATAGATTCTGAAGCGATTGAGCAAACTAAAATAAATGCACAAAAAAATGATGTTACAATTAACATCATTCAATCAGATATGTTTGAAAACATCAATCAAAAATTTGATTTAATTGTTTCGAATCCACCTTACATTCAGGAAACTGAAATATTAGATAAATCAGTCACTGATTGAGAACCACTTCACGCATTATATGCAAAAGATGATGGATTTTATTTTTATGATCTAATAATTAACAATGCAGAAAACTACTTAAAACCAGGTGGAAAAATCTATTTTGAAATCAATCCATTTCACATTAAATATTGAGAAAAATTACAAGAAAAATATAAAATTACTATACATAAAGATATGAGTTCTAAAAACAGGTTTGCTGTTATAGAATTTGACTAAAAGGAGAAAAAATGAAAAAAACAGTATTAATTGTTATTGATGGTTTAGGTTTAAGAGAACAAACACAAGGTAATGCATTTGCATTAGCTAACACACCAACATTTGATAACTTATTTACAAATTATCCAAATTCACTTATTCAAGCTTCAGGTCAATATGTAGGATTACCAGCAGGACAAATGGGAAACTCTGAAGTAGGACACTTAAACATTGGAGCTGGAACAGTTGTTTACACAGGGCTTTCATTAATTCAAAAAGCTCTTGATGATAATACATTTAAATCAAATGAAGCTTTTGTAACTGCATTTGATGATGTTAAGAAAAATAATTCAACATTACACTTAATGGGGCTTTTATCACCTGGTGGAGTTCACTCACTTGAAAACCACTTATTTGAATTAATTGAAGCAGCACACGAACACGGAGTTAAAAATGTTTCAGTTCACGTTTTTGGAGACGGTAGAGACGTTGCTCCTAAATCAATTATTCCTTCACTTGAAAAATTAGTTGCATTATGTGACAAATATGGATACCACATCGCATCTATTTCAGGAAGATTTTATGCAATGGATAGAGACTCAATGTTTGATAGAGTTGATAAAGCATACGATGCTATTTTAGGTTTATCAGATGTTAAATTTAACAATGTAATTGATTATGTAAACAAACAATATGCAGAAGGAATTACAGATGAATTCTTTGTACCTGCTATTAATCAAACACTTCCAAAAAGTGACTTTGTAAAAGATCACGATTCAATTATCTTCTTTAACTTCAGACCTGACAGAGCAAGACAATTAACACACTTATTTATTGGTTCACCATTATATCCAAACAAACCAGCTCATCCAGTTGTAATTAACAAATTTGTCTCAATGATGAAATATGAAGGAATTGACACAATTGTTGCATTCAAAGAAATGGAAATCAATATGCCAATTGGTAGAGTTTTAGAATTAGCTAACTTAAATCAATTAAGAATTGCTGAAACTCAAAAATATGCTCACGTTACATACTTTATGGATGGTGGAAACGATATTGAATTTAAAAATTCAAAACGTATTATGGTTGACTCACTTAAAGTTGAATCATATGCTGATGCACCAGAAATGTCTGCAGAAGGAATTACAGACGAATTATTAGCAAATGCATTAAATTATGATGTAACAATTATGAATTACGCAAACCCTGATATGGTTGGACACACAGGGAACTTAAAAGCAGCTATCAAAGCAGTTGAATTCTTAGATTCACAAATTAAAAGAGTTATTGAATGAGCTGAAGCGAATGATGTTACAGTATTCATCACAGCTGACCACGGAAACGCTGAAATCACAGAAGATGAAAATGGTAAACCAGCTACAAAACATACATCAAGTCCAGTTATGTTAATTTGTACAGATAAAAACGTTAAATTAAAAGATGGAAAATTAGCTAATGTTGCACCTACTGTTTTAGATTACATCAATATTTCTAAACCTAAAGAAATGGATGAAGAATCTTTATTAGTTAAATAATTAAATTAAAAAAGTTTAATTAACTACTCTATTGTTATGTCTATAATTAGATATACTCAGTAAGCTTAATAAAACTTTTACGCCTATATAACACACTTAAAAGTACATTTAGCACAAATCTTAAAGGTACTAAATGTACTTTTTATTTGATTAAATTAGTTAATTTTAGTGCTTAATCACAATAACAAAAACAGAAATAATTCATATAAAATTTACACACAAAAAATAGAATAACTATTTTGATAAATAAAAGCTAGACTAAAATAAAATAAAATACTTATAAAATAAAATTTTAATTTTATTTTAGTAATAAACAAAAAGAAAGGATGATTATGGCTGACAAAAATAGAAAAAGAAAATTCATTATTGGTCTAATACTTGGTGGTGTTGGTGCTGCAGCATTAATTGGTACTGGAGTTGGATTAGGATTAAGCAAAAAAGAAGCTCCCACTCCTGCTCAACCAGTTGACAAGCAACCTGCTAAAAATATTGTTGCTAATTTATCAAACTTAACTCAAGTAAAAAAAGATGCAATTTATAAACAAATTAATGATACTGCTGATAAAACTACAATTGATAATATTGTAAACAACTCAAGAGACTTAAATGAATTAGCTGCTAAATTAAATGAAGCTAACGAAAAGCAAAAATCTGAAGCATACACAAATGCATCAGCTGAGCAAAAACAAAAATTTAACGAAGCTAAAAAGGCTCTTGAAGATGCTATTGCTGCTAAAACTGATTTAACTACACCGGTTGAAAACAAACAAAGCTTAATTGATGCATTAAATGCTGCTAAAGAAAAATTAAGTTCATCTACTTCATCAGAACAACCTACTAACCCTGGAAATAGTGATGGTGGTGCAACAGGTGAAACAAACCATGGAGAAAATCCATCTAATCCAGATCAAGAAAATCCAAGTTCAGGTGAAAGTGGAGGAAGCAATGAAACCCCAAGTAACCCTAATGGAGATGAAGGTTCAACAGGTTATGAAGAACCAGCAACTGGAGAAGAAACCCCATCACAACCTACTACATCAGAAAGAATTCTAGAACCTGAATATCCACCAGTTGATATGTTAAGCGAAGAAGAAACAAACCGTTTAACTGAAAATGCTAAATTCACAATCACAAACCAAGGTTACTTCCCAGAAGAAGGTAAACCAGTTGTATTACAATTTGTCGCTGGAAATGAAGAATTAAAACCAGAACAATTCAAATGATATTCAAATGATAGTGAATTTAGTGTTACTGATAAAGGTACTTTAGAAGTATTTAATAACCAAATCGGTATTGATTCTAACTTCGAACTTGAAGTTATTGGAACATACAATGGTAAAAAATACGTTAAGAAACTTAATGTGGAAATGGTTCACAAAGTTAACCCATTACAAAATGTAAAATTAACTGCATCAAATGATGGATTATTAATAAATAACGCAGCTACAGTTACAGCAAGTAATGTTGATGGCGTAGATTGAGCTAACTCATCTTGATACAGATATACAACATTAATTGAAAATGAACATTCAACTACATTAAATGTAAACAGAGATGGAGACTATTCATTAGTAGTTAAAAATTCAGCTGGTGTAATGTGAAGATTAAAACCAGTTACTATTTCAGCATTACCACTTGCAAATAATACTCAACCATTCAGATCTTTACTTTCAAACAGATTAGACATTGTTTCATATACAGACAAAATCATTGATAGAAAAACCAGACCTTCAATCCAAAAACAAGTTTACGATACAAAATTAAACCAAATGTATTCAAGTTATGGATTCAGATACCCTGGATACGATTTTAACTACGAAAAAGATAACAGAAACTTTGCTGATCGTGCTTTCTTTGAAGTAAATGGTAAAAAACTTAGTATGGGTGAACTTGTTTACAACGAAAGAGTTGAAGGTGTTATTGGTGTAGATGGTTTCACAGGTGAAGGTGCACGTAAATATAGTGATGCAAACTTCATTAAAGAAGAAATCGCGAATAACCGTCTTAAAAAACACCCTGCTGCAGATAAATGATTCGAAAGAGTAGTTACAGATGAAACTCAAACAGTTACAAAAGAAATTTCAATCAACACATCGATGACAGGATACAACGTTATTGGTTTATATGCTCCAGCTGGAGAAGTTATTGAATTTGAAATTAGTGAAGACACATATAAAATTCTTAAAGAATTATATGGAACACCAAATGAAACTACAGGTATTTACAGTGAAGTTCCGTTTGATTTCTATGTAAACAAAAGCTACTGAGACAACTACCCAGCAGACAACACAGGGAAAATTTCTAACCGTTACCCATTTGTTCTATCAAGATTTAGATTTAGATTTAACGAAATTGACCCAGTCACAAGAAGAGTTAAACTTGGTTCACCATTTGGTGGAGCATTATCAATTAACGTTGGTGTAACTCTTAGAGATCAAAATGGTAACCCTGCTCCATTTGACGTTAAAGTTTATAATGCAGTTGAACAACTTCACTATGTTTATGGACAAACAACAAAAGCAGAATGAGATGCACAAATGGCCGCTGTTAAAGCAGGTACAATTAATGCACCTATTATGACAATTCAATCAAACTACACAGGTATAGCAATTCCTTATACATCATCAAGTGCTATTGCTCATGTTAAATTTGATGATATTATCTTCCCTGAAGAAAAAATGCACAAATGAGACAGTTTCTATGAAATGTCATACTTCTGATTCGACTACAACGCACCTAAGTTAGCACTTAACTACTGTGATGACGTTTGAGGAGGAGCTGGTGCTTGAGGTGGTGGATACAATCTTTGAGCTCCAATCGGATGAGCATCACCTTACTTAAAGGGAGCTTCTGACTTTGGATTTGATGATTGAGGAAACTACCACGAAATTAACCATAACTTTCAACCTCACCAAGATCCATTCAATGTAAGAGACCATGGATGAACAAACATTCCATCAGTAATTAACTTATCATTTATTAATGATAAAACAAGACTTCGTGGAATCACAAACCCATCAGGAGACTTTGATGTATACTGAGCTAGATTAGCTAACTCATATTCAATTAACCAAACAAAAGCTGACTGATACGCACTTTACTCAAATATGATTTACACATTAGGACCGGTTAACTTTATTGAATGAGTTAAATCATCAGGAAGAAATGGTTTATACGATAAGAAATTGAAGACAACTTGATACTTATCTAAATACTTCAAATTAAACTTCTACTACGCATTAAAACAATACGCAAGCACAATTGAATCATTACAACGATCAGTACCAACAGTTGATATTGCAAACGACCATAAACCAGAATTTGATGCAGCTATGGCTGAAGCTAATAAAGCTACAGCTGAATTTAAAAAAGTTCAAGCTGACTGAAAAGACTGAAGATTTGAGGGAAGTAAAGAAATTGATCCTAATGGTTACTATGGATATAATGATGCTGACAGACCTCGAAACTTAACAGAAATGGATAAACAATGAGCTCAAAAAGAAAGAGACGCCATTGCTAAATTAAAAGCAACTGGAGATAAAATCAATGAGCTTATGGCTAAATATCCAGATCAAGAAAACATCGAAAGAATGCTTGATATGTTCCAATGACCATCATTTGATTTTGTCGCTAACGTTTTTGCTTGTGGTCAATTCTTATACAACAGTGAGCTAGACAGATTTGAATATACTTCAGATACAGCTCCAGCTTACCAAATTCCAGCAGGACAAGACTTTACATTTGACTTTGCTAATGGAATTAACTCACTTAACTCTAACTTTAGAATTAAAGAACTTAAATTCCCAGCAAGAACAAAATTAGGTGGAAGTTTAGAATTTGATTCATCAGATCCTACAAGAATGAAAGTTATCTATAGAGCAAATCCAGATAAACTTGCAGAAATTGATGAATTTGATATGGAAGTTATTCCGGCTGACTTTGAAAACAAACCAAAAAGATATGTACCTGCTTACAGATACAAAATTAAACTTAGAAACGTAGTTAATCGTCCAATCTTAACAACTTACCAACTTACAGATGTTCAAGTTAACGGATTAAGAACAATTTCACAAATTATGAACTACGTTAAAACAAATAACATTCAACCAAAAGATACTTTTGTTGAAGACTTTGAACAAAGAAAACTTCAAAATCCATTCACAGGTAAAAAACAATTAGTTGAATCTAAGGCAAAATTCATCGCACCTGAAACAGGATCATATAATATTAAAGCTTACTTCTCTAACTGAGGATACATTAAGATTGGTGATGCATTCGAAGGTGAAATTAACTCATCAAATAATGCACTAAAAGAATTTGGTACAGTAACATTACAAAAAGGACAAGTTTACGACCTTACAATCGCTGCTTGAAATGATATTGCATACTCAAGAAGAACATTCTGATTGGAAAAAATCAATGATACAGGTTCAAATACAATCTACGAAATTAACAACTATGCATTAAGTCCAAATCTTCCAGAAGATTGATACGATACACCAAAAAAAATCCAAGAATTATTAACTGGTGAACAATGACAATACAAACCAAGATTTATGCCTACTGATACTAAGAGCGACCTTCAAATTACAAAATTCGCTGGTTCATCTCAAGTTACAAACCCTGTTGCATTAAGCATTAGAGGACCTTCAAATCGTTATATTAATGGTAATACAGACTATAAAGCAATTTACGATCAAATTTACAACACAAAAATTGAAACTTGACAAACAGATAAATTAGACTTTAATATCAAGTTCCAAAAACCTGCCACATTAAGCTTTATGGATATTATTGCTAAAGCTGACTTCCAAAAACAATACCGTCCAACTCATTACACAATCGAACTTAAGAGAACTGAAAAAGTTGAAGTATTCGAAGGTGAATTTATTGATATGCCGGTTGTGTTCAAAACATTAAACTTTGTAGTTGACCCTACAAAAGATACAGAAGGTCTTCCATTAACTAATAGATTAGACTTTGGTGCTATTTATGATGGAATTGAAGAAGTTCATATTACAACAATGAGAGAACCGATCAATGACGACGAAAAAACAAGAAAGCTTAAAGTTACAATCATTAGAGAAATTAAATTTGGTCTTGATACTCAAAACAAGAGAGTATTACCAATTAACAACTCTGAAATTCAATTCTATGGAACATCTTGAGAATTTTTAACAAACGAAAATGATCAAATCAACAACGCAATCAATGGTGTTTCAGCTAAAGTTTCAAAAGCTAACGAATACTTTGAATTTACATTCAACTCAGACGCTATTGACTTATTTGGAAAAACAGGGCCAAATATGTCATCATTTGACGTATACATCGATGATGAATTAGTTCTTGAAAATGTTTCAGCAGTTACAACTGAAGAAACATACAACCACTGTTTATTAACATTATTTACACCTGAAAAATATGACTTAACAAAAGATCACAAAATGAAGATTGTAAATAAAGAAAATAAACCATTATTCTTTAACTACATTTTAACCAAATAAGATGTAATCACATAATTTAGAAGATACCTTATGGTGTCTTCTTTTCATTTACTTTTTTTGACAAAAAATAAAAGAAAAAACCTTCACCACTAGAATGAAAGTTTAAATTTAAAAATTATTTATTTACGTTTTCTACGTTTTTTGTAGAAGACAAATCCAGAGATTGAACCAATTAATGCAAGTAGTCCTGATACACCACCTGCAATTGGACCAACTAAGTTTGAACCACTACTTGTGTTTTCTTTTTTATCTTCTTCTTTAGCAGATTCTTCAGGTTTAGTTTCTGGTTTAACTTTACCATTAAGGGCTTCTGTAGCTTTTTGAAGTACAACTAATTTTTCAGATAAATTAGGAATTTCTGTAGTAAAGTCTTCTTTTGCTTTAATTTCTTCAAAAGCAACTAATGCATTATCAAATGCATCTTTAAATTGTTTATCAGCTTGAATGTATTGCGTTGTTTCTTTCATCGCTTCAGCATTCTCAATAACATCAAATGCACTGTTAACTTCTTTTACATTATTTTTAATACCTTTAATTTTAGAAACTTGATTTAAGCTATTTACTGCTTTTTTAGCAACTTCTTTTTGAGTATCTGATAAGTTTGAAGCAGCTTCGATAGCAGTAAGCGCTTCTTCTTTAGCTGTTTTCAATCTATCAGCACCATTGAGAGCATCGTGAGTTAATTTTAATGTATCTAACTTGTTATCTAAGTTAGGATATAGTTCATCAAAGTCCAGTGTTGTTGTTAAGTTGTTTAAAGCAGTAACTGCATCATCAAATACATCTTGGTTTGAAGCTTGAGTGTATTTGATTTCTGATTCAATTCCTCTAGTAGATTCAACTTTAGCAATCGCTCCATCGATGCTTGAAGCATTTGAAACTACTTTATCAATTCCTGCTTTATCTGATTCAGCTTCTACTAATTTGATAGCTTTTTCTTTTTGAGTTTCTGATAATTTAGGTAATGAGTTAATTTTAGCTATAGCATCTTCTTTTTGAGTTTCAAGTAATTTTTCTTCAACATCAGCAATTGATGTTTTAGCTTCAACTTCATTTTTAGCAGCATCTTTTTGAACTGATGATAAGTTTTCAAGTCCCTCAATAGCTTTAATTACTTCACCTTTTGCAGCATCTAATCTATCTTTACCATTTAATGAACTCTTAGCTTCAGATACAGCTTGTAATTTAATATCTAATTGGTCAAACGGTGTTTCAAAGTCTGTGTAGCTTGATAATCTATCTAATGCAGTTATAGCATTATAAAAGTTTTCTTTAACATCATCTGATGCTTGTTTGTATTGAATTTCTTCTTTTATCACAATTTCATCATTAAGTGTTCCAATACCACTATTAACTTTTTCTACATTAGCAACAATTGCATCAATTTCATCTTTAGTTGCTTTTGAGTTAATTAAAGCTTTAACAGCTGGTTTTTGCACATCATCTGATAAGTTTGATAATGAGTCAATTTTATTTGATGCATCTTGTTTTTTAGCATTTAATAATTTATCAGCAACATTAGCAATAGTTGTTTGTTTTTCAACTTCAGTTTTTGCGTCTCTTTTCTCATCATCTGATAAGTTAGGTAATGCATCAATAGCAGATTTAGCAGCAGCTATTGCAGCATCTAAGTTTTGTTGACCATCAAGTGAGTTGATTGCATTTTTCAGTTCTTCTGATTTGTTTGTGATTTGGTCAATTAGATTTGTTCTAAAGTCCATAATTGACTCAACACCTGATAAGTTGTCAAACGCTGTTTGAGAAGCTTGTTTTTTATCTGCAGGTGTTGTTGATGCTTCTGTAAATTGTGGTTTTAATTTAACATCATTAAATCTTTGAACTTGTTCGATAGCAACATCAACATTTGTTGCATTTGTAACAATGTTTTTTGCTCTTTGAACTGTTGTAGCAGCATCGATTTGACTATTTGCTTCTCTAATTTGTTCTTCTAATAAGTGTGTTAATTTAGTCAATTCAGATTTTGCAGTTTGTCTTGCTGCTTTTAATTCGATTAAAGCATTATTAAGTTTTTCAGCATTGTTTTTAATATCTGCAACTTCTGAAATTGAGTTAGCTGAAGTTATGCTATTTGCAAAAGTATCTTTTTGTTCATTTGATAATTCACTTAAATTAGAAATGAAAATGTTAGCTTGTTCTTTTTCTTTTTTAAGTCTGTCTAATCCATTCAAGTCACCTTTTGAATTCTTAAGAGCTATAACATTTGCATCAAAGTTAGCAGGTAATGTTGAAAAATCAGTTTGCGATTTTAATGGTAATAAACTGTCCAATATAGTATCAAAGTTTGTTTTTCTAGAACCTTCAGCTTCAGTGTAGTTTATTTTTGATTTTTCATATTCAGCTTCTTTAATTTTTGGAAGTGCAGAATCAACTTTTGAATAGTTTCATTGAATTGCATCAATTTCAGTTTTTGTAGTTTTATTATTAATTAATTCAGCTGCTTTTTCTTTTTTGGTTTGTCCTAAGTTAGATAATGAATTAATTTTGTTGATTGCATTTTGTTTTTGAGCTTCAAGTAATTTTAAATTAACTAAATTAATTGTGTTAGCAGCATTGATTGCATCTTGTGCAACTTTTATTGGTTCTCCAGTTAAATTAGTTAATTTATTCAACTCATTTAATGCAGTTGTTCTTGCAGATGATAGTTCAGAATCACCATCAAGATCCTTGATAGCGTTTTTTAAGTTAACTGTTAATCTATCAATATTAGAAATTGTTCTTGTAAAGTCTGAATTTGATTTGATATTGTCTATTGCACTTTTAGCAGAATCAAATGTTTGTTTTTTATTCTTTGCAGCTTCTGTATATGCTGGTTGATTTAATTTCGAATCAGCAATTGAAAGTTGTTCTAATGCAGCATTTAATTTTGTAGCATTAGAAACAATTAAATTTACATCATTTACAGTTTGCGCATTACTAATAGAGGTTTTAGCAGCTGGTTTTTGAACATTGTCTGATAAGTAAGTTAACTTATCAATATTTTTATCAGCATCTGCTTTTGCAGTATCTAATCTTCTTTGACCATCTAAGTTGTTTTTTGCTATCTGCAAGTTCGGTATTGCAGTATCAATATTCTCAATTTCTCTATCAAATGTATTTGAATTTTTAACTGTATTAGCAACTATTTCTGCATTATCATAAGCTTTTTTAAGATCTGTCGATGCTTCTATATAGTTAATTGATGACTTTACAGAATCAAAATTCTTGAGTTGAGCATTAAAGTTGTTTAATTTAATTACATTTGAAACTATTGAATTCACCGCAACTCTATTTGCACATTGTTCAATTGAAGTTTTTGCACTTGATTCTTGTGTATCAGTTAAGTTAGATAAACTATCAATTGTTTGGTTAATAGCTTGATGTTCAAAATTATTTAATTGCTCAACTGCATTTTGCAATGCAGTTGCGTCTGCATAAGATCTTTTTTGGTTAAGTTCGGCAAATTTTTGATCAATAACGCTTTGCTCTAAATATTTAGATGACAAAATAGATTGTCTAATTGAATCTAAATTAGATTGTCCATTTAACATTGAAATAGCAGATTGCATACGTTGTTCAATATCATTAATTTTTATTTCTTGAATTTCTGAAAGTGTTAATTGCTCATTAATTTCAGTAATTAATTGATCAATTTTAGTTGCTCAACCACTATTATCAAGTAAGTAATTGATTTGTGTTTTTTGTTCTTCACATTTTTGTAATGCAGCTCTTAATCTTTCTCTATATAAGTTTTGGTGATATTGTTTTTTCAAGTCTTCAAGTGATTTAATAATTTTAGAGCATTTATCATAATGAGTTTGTAATCTGCTTTTTACATTCGCAAAATCAATAGTTGCATCATTATTAATTGTTTCTTTGATAATAACTTGAATAGATTGAATATTTTGGTTAAGTTCTGCTTTTTTATCTTGGTAGTTAATTTGTAAATTATCTAAATCTAAGTCAGTAACTTTTTGATTGAATAGTCCTAAATAATCCTGAAGATCATTCAAGATTGTTTTTAATCCAGCTAATTTATTTTTCTTCTTGATGTAAATGTTAAGAACATTTTGATATTCAGGTAATTTAGGAATTGTTGTAATTACATCTTGAAATGCTTGATAACTATCTTCTGATAATTTAGATTTGTCAGCAGTTGTTATAAAACTTAATTGAGAATTTCTAAATGGAACTGATGATTTAAATGTGTTTATATCCGTTTTAAGAGCTTCATAAGCATTTTTTAAGTTTGTGATTTTCTTTTGAACTTCAGTTTTATCTGAATCAAATAAGTCAGCTCATTCACCTCTTTGGTCAGTCATTGGTTGAATGATATATGAATTAGCTACACTTACAATTTCATTTTGAATATGAAATCTAATGAAATTTTGGTAAGTTGTATTAGCAAGAGTATCTGAATATGCCACATAACTTCTCCCTATGCTAAGAAGTTTATTTACATATTCTTGATTTCTAGAAACCGTAAGTGTTCCTTCAACATTTAAAATTCTTTTTGGAGTTGGATAGTAAATGTTTGTTGGAGTTTCTTTGTAGAAAACTAATTTGATTGAATCACCTAAAACAAATTTATTAGCTAACTGAATTCTTGTATTTGTATCAGTTATCTTTTTCTTTTCTAAAAGATTATTACCTTTGTAAACTTCAACAAAGTAATCTTTCATCGGTTGGTTTAATTCAATAATCGATGTATTGTCAACTAATTTAGTAACAGGAATCGCATTTAATTGTCTTCCTAAAATTCCACGTTTAATTACTCTTTGACTATACATATAGTTTTTACGCACTATAGCTAATGCAAGGGCATCTCCAGGGAAATCCATTGGCACAATTCCTAAATGTTCTCATTGATCTTCTTTTTGTTGAAGTTTTTTAACAAGTCATTTATTTAAAGCTTTGCTAGTTCATCAAGGTTGCTCACCATTAGATCTTGAAAGGAAGTTAGTCATTATGTCATTGTGAAAATCATTTAGATCTTGATACATGTTTGCCATAGACTCAAATGTTCTCATCTTTACATCTTCTGTTGAATCATATGTATCTTGTCAAATATTTCAGTTATTGCCGTGATCAATGAAAATTCCATAGTTATTATCTGAATAAACTTTGTGGTGAAAGTTATTTACAACAAAAACTTTACCTCTTAGTTCATTAAGTGTTGGGTTCAGATTATTATTACGAGAATCATTTTTGAAGAGAAAATCTTTGAATTTATAAAGATTATCGATTATTGAGTTTCTTCATTTTATACAATCTGTAGCAGATAAATTGCCAACATCTACATTTTCATCTTTTATACGTAAAATGATTGTTTCACTTGAGTGTGCAGTTAAGAATTTTTTACACTCATCTAACACATTTTGTAGATATAAGTTATTCGAATATGCTCCACCGTGATTAACTAAATTGTTTCTATCTAAACGAATATCAAAATAACGAATACCCATTTTCAATTGGGTAGGTAAATTTTTGTACTGTGTTCTAGCTCAAGCAGAACCGAAAAATCATTTAACACCTCTACCATCATACATACCACTATCGTGAGTTCCTGGTATAGAAAGCTCTGAAAGCAATTTATCCCCATCAACATCAGCCATTCAATCACTTAAATTCAATTGTGTTTGTGTATCATCTGAATAAGCTTTATTTTCATCTGTTCAAGAAACACTTTGTTGAACAATTCCTGAAATTGCAGTCAATGAAAGAATCGGAGCTGCTCCGAGAGTTAAACTTGTTATTAATTTCTTAATTCTTTTTTTCACAAATGTACCAACTAACTTAAAATTTGATTAATACTAATAAATTTATAAATAAATTTATTTTATTTTATCTGTCTATTTTAACAAATTCTAAACATTGTACACAATGTCTGATTGTTAAATTTCAAGATTTATTAGCTTATTTAAATTTGATTTACATTTTTTTACTTTTAAGTCTAGTAGACTATTATAAAAGTAAAAAAAATAAGATGCAATTGCATCTTATAAATATGATTTTTTGATTGGGAATTTTTTAGTTAATTCTAAAACTTCTTGTTTAAGTTCATTTAGTTTATCAATTCCATTTTCTGAACTTAACATTTCATAATTTCTAAGTGTGTAATCAATTATGTCGGCTAATTTATCTCATTCTGTGAAATCTCTACTTGTCATAGCAGCAGTTCCGATTCTGATACCACTTGCTACAAACGGTGAAAGTGTATCGAATGGAATTGTGTTTTTGTTTAATGTAATGTTGATTTTACCTAAGATTTCTTCAGCTTGTTTACCGCTAATGTTGTATGTTGATAAAACATCAATCATAAATAAGTGATTGTCTGTTCCACCTGAAATAATTTTTGCACCTTTGTTAATGAAGTTATTACAGAACTTAGTTGCATTTAATCTAATGTTTTTTGCATATTCTTTAAACATAGGTTGCATAGCTTCATAAAAGCTTACAGCTTTTCCAGCTATAGCGTGGAATAATGGCCCACCTTGGTATCCAGGGAATACTCATCTGTCGATTTTTTTAGCAATTTCTTCATCATTAGTCATAATTATTCCACCTCTACCTCCACGTAATGTTTTATGTGTTGTAGAAGTGATAATATCTGCATAACCAACTGGCGATGGGTGTTCTCCAGCAGCGACAAGTCCTGCAATGTGAGCTATATCAGCAAGTAATTTTGCACCACATTTATCAGCGATTTCTCTGAATTTAGCAAAGTCAATTGTTCTTGAGTAAGCTGAATAACCACAAATAATTAAGTGTGGTTTTTCTTTTAAAGCAAGTTCTAAAATTGCATCATAATCTAAAATTCCATCTTTACCTAAATCATATGAAACTGATTCATAGAAAATTCCACTAAAACTGATTTTGTACCCGTGTGTTAAGTGTCCACCTGAACTAAGTGAAAGCCCCATAATTTTTCCACCACTAGGTACAACTGATGCAATAGCAGCAGCATTTGCAACTGAACCTGAATAAGGTTGCACGTTAGCAAATTTAACACTAAAAATAGCTTTTAATCTATCAATAGCAGCTTGTTCAACTACGTCAACATTTTCACATCCACCATAATATCTTCTATTTGGGTAACCTTCACCATATTTGTTTGTTAAAACACTACCTTGAGCTTTAAGCACATCTTCTGAAACATAGTTTTCACTAGCGATTAATTCAATGTGATCTTCTTGTCTTTTTAGTTCATTGTTAATTGCATCTTGAACTAATTTATCTTTTAAACTAATATCTGAATACATAGGTCTCCTAGTTGTTAAAGTGTGAATCTATTTTCTCAATTTGCTCACTTGAACCTGTAATTCTAAGTGTTACATTGTGTGAATTTTCTTTTTTGTAATCATCAATTTGGTCAATGCCGAAACAATCTGAAACTGATTTAATTTGATTAATTTTATCTTGAATGTACTCACCATTTGCAAGTTCAAATGTAAGGTCAAGTGTTTTGTATGGTTCAGTATTAACTGATTGGAATTTTGTTGCTGCTTCGTTGTTTCTCATGTTTTTAATCAGATCTGTGAATAATTCTGCATAGAATGCATTTGTCTTATCAATTGATGGATGAATTTTACCTAATCAACCTAATTCAACTTGTGCACCTGTGTTTTCGTCAATATAAACAATTTTTGCAGATGCATTTGGATGAACTAAAGCATTGTCTTTTAAAGGGACAAATTCTAAATCTAATTTTACAAAATTAATAATATCTTGTTTCATTTCAAAGAATGATTTAGTTGTTGAAGCGAGACCTAAAACTTCATTAGAGTTCCCGATCATTCCTACTTCAAAAATGTTAATTGAGTTTAATTTACGTTTTTGATTGTAATCGACAACTTCTTGCAATGAAACAATAATTGAATTACGTACGTATTCTCTTTCTTTAGAAACGAATGTTAATAAAGGTCCAACAGTTTCTTTTAAGTCTAAAACTTTAAAGTCTGCTTTTTCTTTAGAAACAAGTGTAAATGTTCTAACTTCTGAATAACCCATTCCACTAATAATATTTTTTGTTCTATCTTTTGATTGTGTAATTAATGGAACGTTTTTAACAACTTCTTCTTTAAACTTGCTGTATGAATAGAATCTGAATAATTCTTCCATAACATCTTCAAATAAGTTAACATCATATCTATAGTTAGGAACTTTAACAGTGTCTACTTCAAAGATAAATCCTAATTTACTTAATTGATCTTTAGCTTTGTTAAATTCAACTAATTGATTGTCTAGTTTATTTGAGTAAACTTTTAATTTTTCATTATCAATTTTTATTTCTTTGTAGCTATCAAATTCAAATTCACCAATTGTATTTGAGACTTGTAAATCATTGCAGTATGATCTGATGAATTTAACTGCTAAACTTGCTAATTCGGGTGTAATTGTTCTTGCACCTTGTGCAGCTGAGTTTGAAATTAATTTAAGTTCTTTAGATGAATGTCTAACATCTGTAGACTTAAACACTCCAACTTCAAATAAATAATCATTTGTTTGCTCTGTAGCTTTCGTATCTTCTAGACCCATAGCACAAGCAACTGAAACAGGTTTATTGTTAGCAAAAATTGTTAAAACATTATTTAATTCAACTTCTTTATTTCCTAAAATAACTAATTTTCCTGAATAATAATCTGCACTTAAATTGTTTTCTAATTTTGCAGCATCATAAACGTGAGCAGGCACACCATAGTTAATTAATGTTAAGTTTGTTAAATTAACTGCTCAGTCAAATTTTGTATCGATACCGTGTTTTGCAAGTAACATTTTTTCATATAAAGTTGTTTCTTTTTTACCTTTAATTTCTGTAAATGATAAATGTTGTGCTTTGTTTTTATTAACTGTAAATTGTGTTGTAAATGAACTTGGTGTTTCTTTTAATACGCTTATAAAGTCAGTATCAAAATATGAAGCTAATTCTCTAGCTAAAACATAATATGAGTTCGCATCATTTCTGTTTGCTGTTACTGAAATTTCGATAAGTGTGTCATTAAGACCTAAAAGTTCCATTGCATCATCTTCAAGTGTAGCAAAATCGTTTGGTAAAACTAAAATTGAGTCAGTATATGATAAAAGTGAATTATCATATCCAATTTCAGATCATGCACCGAACATTCCTTGTGATAAAACTCCTTTAATTTCTTTGTCTGCGAAAACAAAATTTCCTTTTGATGCACCTGTTGGGAAGCAAATTGTAAGGTCACCTGGTTTTAAAATTCTATTATTTGTTTGAATTGTGTATTCACCTTGTTTTGTTAAAACTTTAACTACATCTAATTTGTCTGAATTAGGGTTAACTGAAACTTCTAAAACTTTTGCAAATACTAAACCTTTAACGTCAGAGAAAGGTGAAACTGATTCAACTTCTAAACCTAAGTTGTTCAATGCTTTTTCTACTTCTTTTGCATCTAACTTAATATTTGGTAAATATTTATTTAAATGTTTTAAAGATAAAATCATAAATTACTTTCCTCCTTTAGTTAAATCTCATTCGATTGGTTTTACATTATTTTGTTTAAGTTTTTTATTAATAGTTTTAAATAAGTGTGAATCTGCAAAACCTTTGTTGTAACTATATGGACTTGGGTGTGCAAGTTCAACTAAGTTTTTAGGATTAATTGCTATATCTTTAATGAATTGTTGTGCTTTTTTACCTAACGCAACTACAATAACATTAGGGTTTTGCACAACTACTTCCTCAACTACTTTGTGTGTGAAAGTTTCTCATCCTATTTTGAAGTGTGAAGCAGGCTTGCTTTGAGCAACTGTTAAAACTGTATTTAATAATAAAACACCTTGTTTAGCTCAAGAAACAAGTGAAGTTGTTTCTAATTTTGTTTTAGGATAATCTTTTTTAAGTTCCTTAAGAATATTATTTAGTGATGGAGCAAATTTGTCATCGTATGTTGAAAATGCTAATCCATCAGCTAAACCTAATGTGTGGTATGGATCTTGACCTAAGATAATAACTTTAGTTTCATTAACTTGGAAGAATTCAAATGGTTTAAATAAATCCATTTGGTGTGGAAAAACTTTAACTCCATTTGTTTCTTCTTCTTTTAATTTATCTAAAATTTTTGTAAAGTATGGTTTTTGACCTTCTGACTGTAATATTTTTAAAAAACTATCTTTCATTTTTAAATTGCTCCATTATTCTTAAATCATTTCTGTATAAATCTCTTATATCTGTAAAACCGTATTTAATCATTGTGATACGTTCAATTCCAATACCAGCTGCAAAACCGTTAAATGATGAATCAAAACCAGCCATTTCTAAAACACTTGGATGAAGCATACCGGCACCTAAAATTTCAATTCATCTATTTTTGTAAAATACATCAACTTCAACACTTGGCTCAGTGAATGGGAAGTAACTTGGTCTTAATCTGATTTCAACGTTTTCTTCTAAAACATATGAAAGTAAATCTTTAAGAGTTCAAATTAAGTTAGAGAATGAAACTTTTCCAACTGTAACAAAGTCAATTTGAGTAAATTGGTGTGAGTGAGTTGCATCATCTTCATCATTTCTGTAAACTTTACCAATAGCAAAAGTTGAAAATTCCTTATTAGGATTTTCTTCAAGAACTTTTGCAGTAATACCTGTATTATGTGTTCTTAATAAAGTTTGTTCTGTAATGTAAAGTGAGTCATGCATTCCTCTAGCTGGGTGATCATCTGGAATATTTAAACGTTTAAAGTTATATTCATCAGATACAATTTCACCATCTTTACGTTCATAGTATCCGTGTTGGAAAAATCAATCTCTTAATCTTTCTTCTACAAGTGTGATTGGGTGTAATGCTCCAGGTTTTAAAACAGGAATTGTTACGTCAATAAATTCTGAATTAATTTTCTTTTCAATTTCAAGTTTTTGAATTCTTTCTTCAGCTAACTTAAAGAAATCTTCATATTCTTTTTTAAGAACTGTAATTTTTTGTCCGATTTCTTTCTTTTGTTCAACCGGGGCTATTTTTAATTCTTGTTGAAGTTTGTAAATTTCTCCTTCATTTGAAAATACACTTGCTTTTGCTACTTTAAGATCTTCTAATGAATTAATGTTTTCTAATTTTAAATTCATCTAATCCTCCTTAATTGCTTCCTTGATTTTTTGTCAATATTTTTTGTATTTTTGTTCGTTTTCATTTAATCCAGCAAAATAAAATTCTGCTTTAGATAATTCTTTTGGTAAATATTGCTGATTAACATAACTATTTCAGTAGTTATGTGGATATTTGTAATCAACTCCATCACCTAATTTAGCCGCTGATGCATAATGTGAATCTCTTAAATGTTTTGGTATTTGATAAATTTGTCCTGAATCTAAGATTTGCTCTGTGTTTTCGATTGCAATGTATGTTGAGTTACTTTTTGGCGCTAGTGCAATATCAATAATTGCAAAAGCAATTGGTAATTTTCCTTCAGGCATTCCAAGTCGCTCAAAAGCTTCAATTGCATTTAGCACTCTTAAACTTACATTCGGTGAAGCGTGACCAATATCTTCATATGATGCACAAATCATTCTCCTGAATAATCCATCAACATCTCCACTTTTTAAAATCAACATCCCATAATACAGTGCAGCATTTACATCTGAACCTCTAAGAGATTTATGAAATGCAGATAAATTGTTGTAATGTGCACTTGAATTTAAGTCACTGTAGAAGTTAATATTTGGAATAACTTGTTTCAGTTGCTCTTTAGTAATTTCTACACCTGGATCAGAACATAAAATGAGCATATGTAAATTGTTAATACTTAATCTTAAGTCTCCTGAAGAAAATCTAGCTAAGTTTTTTAGAACATCCATACTAATTAAATAGTTAGGAAAACTTTCCTTAACAATTTGATTAAGTTTCTCTGCGATTTCATCTTCTGAAATCTTAAAAAACTGCACAATTTGCATTCTACTTCTTAGAGCAGGTACAACTTTAAAGTAAGGGTTTTCTGTTGTAGTTGCATAAACAATAATCTTGTCAAATTCTAGATAAGATAACAAAATGTCTTGCTTATCTTTATTTAATCTATGTATTTCATCGATGATGATTACATCATTATTTTTCAAAATATTAATTAATTTATCTTTATTATCAACTGATGCGTTAAACAAATCATACTTAAGACCTAATTGGTTAGCCAAAATCATTGCACTTGTTGTCTTACCAGTTCCTGATTCACCAAAGAAAATAAAACTTGTTGTTATTTTGTTTGCAATAACTTTTTCAAGTAATTTAACAACGTGCTTTTGTCCAACAATGTCTTCCAATTTAGTTGGTCTAATTAAATTTGCTAGATTTTTATTGTTCATAACACCCTTTTAGTTAATTAATAAAATAAATTTTATTAATTATACATTTTTATTTTTTTAAAGATTGCACTTTGTTGTTTAGTTTATAGTAATAAAAGTTTAAAGTAGCAAAACTTTTAAAGCTTGCACACTATTATAAAAATAAAAATAACTGCTTTATAGCAGTTAAATTTAGTCAATTACATATTGTGATATGGTACATTAGTTTTAACAAAAATGAATTTATGATTTGGAAGCATTTCTTGAAGTTGTTCATACATATCAAGCGCAAATACTTCTTCATCTAAGTGTGGAACTTCTAAAATGTTTGTGTTTGTTTGGTCAAATACGATTCAGTCACTTCATCTAAAGTCACTTGAAATGATTAAGTCACATTTTGTAGCTAAATCATTAATTTGTCCAATGTATCCACTTCCACTTAAGATTGCAACTGTTTTGAATTTTTTATCGTAGTTTTCAGGTGCAACATTAGTTCTAAATGAGTGCAATCCTAATCTTTTTTCTAATAATTCTTTAATTTGGTTTAATGATAAATTAGCATCAACAACTGATGAGAATTTTTGTGTTAATTCTTCATTTTGTTTCGCTTCTATACCCATGTATCTTGCAATTTGGTATGAAGTACCTTTTGGATCACAGTCATAATTTGTGTGCATTGAGAATGCTGTAATTTGGTGTTTTCTAAGTAAATTTAAGATTTCTCTTTTGTATGGTGCTTTGTAATCTTCGTCAATTCATCTTCTTTCGAATTTGAATGGGTGGTGTGTTAAGATAACGTTGCAATCATTGTCAATTGCTTCTTGAAGCACTTCTTTTGTAAGGTCGATTGCTAAAACTGCACCTTTGAATTTTTTAGCTTGAACTGTTTTAACTGAGTACCCTGATGGATCTCAAATTTCTTTGTTTTTTAATGGGTACATTTTGTTTAATAATTCAATAAAATCTTTAATTTTTAAACTTTTTTCTCTCATAATATCAATTTTCCTAATTTTGTTTAATTGTTGTTTTTAGTTTCTAATAAAGTCTTTTAAGTTTTTACCGTGTTTTGGATCTGATTTAAGTTTACGTAAGATTTTATTTTCAATTTGTCTTACACGTTCTTTAGAAACTCCTCCACGGTCTAGTGCTAATTCTTCTAATGAGTGCACTCTGTATTTATTTCCATTTTCATCAACACCGATACCAAAACGTTTACAAATAAGTTTTTTATCTTCTGGATCAAGGTTGTTAACCATATCTAATAAGATTTCTTCTAATTCTTCTTGTGAAGCATAATCAACCGGTGAAACAATGTTGTCATCTTTAACAAAGTCACTGAATGATGAATCGTTTTCTTTACCGACTTGTTTATCTAATGAAATAGGGTCGATATTAATTTTTCTAATGTATCTAACTTTAGCAGCATCATATCCATTTTGGTATCTTTCTGCAATTTCCTCATCAGATGGTTCTCTTCCTAATTCTTGTTGTAATTCACGTTCAATTTTTGAAATTTTGTTAATTGTTTCTACCATATGAACAGGCACACGAATTGTTCTAGCTTGGTCAGCTACAGCTCTTGTGATAGCTTGTCTAATTCATCAAGTAGCATATGTTGAGAATTTAAACCCTTTGTTAACGTCATATTTTTGAACAGCTTTTAAGATACCTGAGTTACCTTCAGAAATTAAGTCAATAAATGTAAGTCCTCTGTTTTTGTATTTTTTAGCATTGTTAATAACTAAACGTAAGTTTCTTTGGATGAGTTTATCTCTTGCTCTTTTTCCTCTGAAACCACCTTTTTCCATTAATTTAGCTAAGTGTTTTTCTTCTTCTAAAGTTAATAATTCTCCATATTTACCGATTCAACGCATATATCATTTAACAATGTCATTTGTTTCAGTAAGTTTGTTTGATAAGTTGTATTTAATTTTTGTATCGTCAACTAATTCGATTGGTTCATCATAAGTTTCAAAAACTAAATCCATATCATCAAAACCTGAATCAATCCCTGCATCATCAAAGAATTCATCACTTAATCTTTCAACTTCATGTTCTTTTTCTTCATCTTCCTCTTCTTCTTCATCAGCTTCTATTTCTTCATCTGGAATTGTATAGTAATCTTCGTTTTCGTCTTCTTCATAATACTCATCATCATCATCCATATCATCAGAATCAAAGCCACCGTCAAAGTCAGGTTCCTGATCATCAAGGTCAGTTAATTTTTCAAAATCATAGTCATCTAAACTTTTTTCTTTTGCTTTCTTAGATTTTTTTGATTTTGCTGGCGCTACATCTTCAAAATCAGCTTCTGTATAGTCATCATTGTCACCAAAGTCAACATCATCAATAATAATATTGTTATCTTTCAATTCTGACATAAAATCATCAATAGTGTCTTCATCAATAGATAAACCTTTTGAGCTTAAAATATCAAAGACTTCTTCTTGAGTTAAGTAATCTTTGTGGTGCTTTTTAAGCTCTCTCTTCATATAATTAATAATCTCTTCAAATTTATACATAAATTATCTTCCTCTCTTCTTATCAGGTTTATTTAAGTTAAGTTTTTTCAAGTTATTTATTGTGTCAACAAGATATGGTGGCAATGGATCTCCCTTAGGTAAATCTGCAATTGTTTGTTGTATAAATGGTTCTTGTTCTACTATATACGAATTAAACGAAAGCATACTTGTCTCTGTAAAGAAAGTTGTTTCTTCATATAACTCGTGTAAATAATTTTCAATAATTTCTGAATTAACTTCAGCTTCAGTCATTCCACAATTTTTAAGTAAATATTGCTTGAATATGTCTAAATAATTTTCATTTAAATATTGTGCGGTGTTTTTCGTGACTTCTTTGTATAGTTTGCCAATTTGAGTTGGGTAGCTAAAAACAGCGGCAATATGTTGAGTTTGTTTTAAGATATCCAAAATATGAGGGTTCATCATAGCTTGAGTTAAGATTTTCAATCTATTTTGAATACCTAAAGTAGTGAGCTTGCTGTAAAAATCTTTTTCATCAAACCTAACATTGTTAAGTGCTTGAACAAACCCATCATATGGATCAATAGGTGCATAGGGGTCACTTGCAACAAATTCATCATACTTGACTTGTTCTTGAATTTGTCTTTTAGGAACAATTTTTAGTTCGTAGTTAAATTCTCTTTGTAATTGTGATTTTAAATATTGTTGTTCTTTTTCGCTAAATAAATCAAGGTATTTATTAAGTTGAACGATAAACAAGTTAAAGTGATTAAAATCATAATTATCACTGCTGATTTGATGTTTTATTTTTAAACGATCGTAAAGAAAGTCAATAGCAGATATTTGTGAATTGTTAATCAAGTCAACTAAAGTTTGTGCACCGTATTCATTTAAAATTTCGTCAGGGTCTTTTGAATAAGTGTTATTAATAATAGAAACATCAAAATTGTGTTCTAATAATCTACTTAAACTTCTAAATGTTGCCTCAATTCCTGCTTTATCATTATCAAGGAACATTAAAACTTTTGTGTTTTTGATAAGTGCTAAATGTTCTTTAGTAAGTGCAGTCCCCATAATTGCAACTACGTTTTCAATTCCTGCTTTATAACAAGCAATAACATCCATATAACCTTCAACAATTACAACTTGTTTTTTAGTTCTAATTGAATCTTTAGCATTATGGTAGTTATATAAAATTCTCGATTTGTTAAATGCAACAGTTTCTGGAGAGTTAATGTATTTAGGTGAATTAGGATAATTGTTATTTAGTTTTCTTCCACTAAATCCGACAATGTGTCCATGTTCATTAGCAATACCAAAAGTTACTCTATCCCAAAATAACTCATGCATATCTGCATTAACTAATCCTGCTTGTTGCATTTGATGTGTTGAATAATTTAAATTAGTTAAATAATTAACCAAAACATTTTTAGGTGCATAACCAATGTTGAATTTTTCTCTAATTTGATTGTCAATTTTACGTTTAGCTAAATATTCTTTAGCAGCTTGATTGGTTAAATATTGAACTTTGTAAAATGAGTTAACAATGTCTAAAACATCAGTTATTTCAATTACTTCTTGAGAATAATTTATTGTTTCAGTTTGCTTATATTGTTCAAAATCAAGTTCAATATTTGCTCTTTTAGCTAAATATTCTAATGTGTCTACATAAGAAATGCTTTTGTATCTTTTCACAAACTCAATTACGTCACCAGCAGTTTCGCAAACAAAGCATTTGAAAATTTGCTTAGCTTGAACAACACTTAAACTAGGTTTAGTGTCTTGGTGAAAAGGACATAGTCCAACATAACTATTTCCCTTTTTATGTAATTGAATAAATTCAGAAATAACATCAACAATATCATTTGCATGCTTAATTTGATTTGTTATTTCAGAAGTTAATCTTGCTGACATTATTTCCTCCTTTGAATTAATTTAGTTAGTTTTATTTTTGAATAAATGAAATTACTTGGTCAATTGATACTCTGACTTGTTCCATAGTATCTCTGTTTCTTAAAGTAACTGCGTTATCTTCTAACGTGTCATAGTCAATTGTTAAACATCAAGGTGTTCCAATCGCATCTTGACGACGATATCTTTTTCCAATTGAACCAGCTTCATCATAAGTTACTGAAATTCCGGCAGCAACTAAATTGTTAAAAATTTCTTTTGATTTTTCATTTAACTTTTTAACAAGTGGCATAACAGCAACTTTGTAAGGTGCAATTTCGTAAGGGAAACGTAAAACAATTCTTGAATCATTATTTTCTAATTCTTCTACATCATAAGCACTTGTAATTACAGCTAACATTAAACGATCTAATCCGATGCTTGGCTCAATTACATATGGAATAACTTTTGTATTAGTTTCAGGATCTAAGTAATCAAGTGATTCTCCTGTTGCATTCATATGTGACTTAAGATCGTAATCAGTTCTGTTAGCAACCCCAAGTAATTCACCTCAACCAAAAGCAAAATTAAATTCAATATCACTTGTTCCTGCTGAATAGTGAGCTAACTCTTCTGGATCGTGAGCTCTAACTCTGATTAAGTCTTTTGAAATTCCTAATTGTTGTATAAAGTTATAAGCTTTGTTTACATAGTAGTCAAATCATTGTTGTGCTTCTTCTGGTTTTGTAAAGAATTCAAGTTCCATTTGTTCAAATTCCCTTGTTCTGAAAATGAAGTTTCCTGGAGTAACTTCATTTCTAAAGCTTTTTCCAACTTGTGCTACACCAAATGGTAATTTAGCTCTCATTGTTCTTTGAACGTTTTTGAAGTTAATAAAAATACCTTGTGCTGTTTCAGGTCTTAAGTAAACTTTTGATTTAGCACCCTCAACAACTCCTTGAGAAGTTTCAAACATTAAATTAAATTTCTTAATGTCTGATCAATCTGTTTTATCTCCTTCATATTCTTTGATGTGCTCTTTTACAAAAACAACCATTTCATCAAAGCTCATTTTTTCAGGAATTAAATCAGGATTTACTTCTTGAATTAATTTGTCTGCTCTATATCTTTTTCCATTAACTTTGTTTTCAATTAAAGGGTCAGAGAAGTTAGAAACGTGACCACTTGTTACTCAAACTTGTGGGTTCATTAAAATTTTTGAGTCAATTAAGTAGTTATTAGTTTCTTTGATAACAAATTCACGTTTTCAAGCTTGCTCAATGTTATCTTTTAAAAGTGAACCAAGCGGTCCATAATCTCAAGTATTTGACAATCCTCCATAAATTTCACTTCCTTGAAAAACAAATCCAGAGTTCTTCAAGTGATTAACAATATCATTCATTTTATTTTCTCTATTATTTAGCATAATTGTAATTTTATCACTAAACGCTTAATAAAAAATTTATTTTTTATTATCATAATTTGATTAAATTCAAAGAAAAAAGCAAAAATTTTTGAATTTTGTTACACATTTGATTTTTACACTTTGCTATTAATTTCAAAATATGTTTATCCCTTACACACTATGGAAAACATCTAAAAAATAGCTATTTTTTCTTAATTTTTGCGAAAAAAAAGCAAAAAAATACCGTTTTTCCCTAAATTATAGGGATAGAAGTAGACAAATATATCATCATTATTTGTAAAAAAGCATTTATAATTAAGAGGAACGAAAGTTTATTTTATATAACGTTATACAAAATTACTTATTTAAACAAAGGAGATATATGAAACGTTTACAATGTTTATATAGACCTAACAAGGATAAAAACTACCCTTGAGCTCTTAAACACCCAAAAGTTGAAAGTCCTTTAGCTCTATTCAAAACTCGTAAAGACGCTATGACCTGATTCTTATCATTAGGTTACGAGTGTGCAACTTGATTCCAAACAGATAAAAAAATCTGAGGAGGAATCGTTATCGAATTTAATGATGAAGATTCAAAAGGAAATATCATTCCTGAATTCGAACTTAACGTTGATAAATTCGACGGTGGTTTAGATTACGAAGAAACAGTAGAAGAATTAGCTATTGATCCAAAATCAATGAAACGTGATGACAAAGCAGCTAAAAGAAACTTAAAAGAAGTAGTTGATTTCAAAATCATTAAAGATCACGAAACATACTTCCCAGCTGATGATGATTACGTTTACGAAAGAAAAAAATCTGCTAAAGACTTAGAAATTGAAAAATTACAAAATGAATTAAGCAAAAAAGAACAATTAGAAAAAGAAGTTAACGAACTTCAAGAAAAATTAGCTAACTCAGTTACAAAAGAAGTTTTAGTTGAAAAATTTGTAGAAAAAGATGTTGAAGTTTTACCAGTGTGTGAAGATAAAATTACAGAATATGCATACATTAGAGACTTAATGATTTCAGACCAAATCAAAGTATTAGCAATCTACGCTAGAAAACTTCGTTTAACAGCTGCTTCATTACCAGAAACATTAACATCAATAGAAGACATCAAACGTATTGAAACAAACTTTGAAAATGTTTTAAAAGCTGCTAAAGCTCTTAAAAAAGATGTTAAAGGAAATGAAGAATACAAAGAATTATTAGCTGCTATTGTTGCTACTATTTCTAAAGCAATGCAAGAATTTGCTGACAAAGTTAAAGGAAGCGAAGAAATCGAATTCAATGCTGAAACAGAAGTTTACTCAGTATGTGAATTAGTCGGAAACATTACTTTAGCACAAAAAACTTCATACGTATTATTCAACAACTTACACGTTGGATTTGTTAAAAAAGACAGCTACGACTACTCAATCTTCTTAGGTGAAGAAGCTCAAAGACAACATTTCTTAGTATTTGAATCTGTATTATCAGATGGTGTTGTTTCAGCTGAAGGCCAAGTCGTTACAACACGTTCAAGAGCTAGTCTTTTAGCAATTTTCTTAATTGTTTTAGGATACTCAATCTTAATCGTGTTAGCAATCTTATTAGGATTAGGATACATCATTTAGTTTTAATCCAATACGCAAGGCTTAAACGCCTTGTTTTTTTTATTCTCTGAATGTGTTAAAATTTATATAAATATAAATTTAAGACAAGAAGGTGTAAGATGAGACTATCATTAATTTCATTAAAAAATAACTCAGTTGAAAAAGTAAGAGAATACTTAGAAAGATTAAAAGATCAAAGTGCACAAAACTTTGAAGTTATTCTTTGTTTAACTGAAAACTCAAAAGCAATTTTCAAAGTTGCTAAAGATTACTACCAATTTTTCGGTAACAGACTTATTATGATTTTCAACACAAAAAGCACTTCATATCAACACAATTTAATTAGTGCATTTAGAGTTGCAAAAGGTGAATTTATTACTGTTTTAAATTCAGATTCAACATTTAGAGACAGTTATGTTGAAAACATTTTAGAACAAGCACAACGTTGAAATGTTGATGTTTTAGAGTTCAAACCAAAACTAATCGGTTCAGTTAGATTCAAACCAAAAGAAAGAGCTGAAATGAGCCAAATGTTTGATTTAACTAAAAATTCATTACCATTAGCATATAGTTTTCCTTTCATCTTCAACAAAGTTTTCAAGAAATCATTAATTAAAAAATTCATTAAATATAGACCTCAAATTTCAAACGATTCAATTATGTGTATTGAAGTTACATACAGTCTTTTAATGAACGCTAAAAAATATAAATACCTTGATTATAAGGTTAAAAGAGATTTTATTTCATCAGACATTTGATTGAACACACAAAATTATGTTAAATCATTTGACATAATTAAACAAATAGCAAAGAATCAGAATTTAAAGATTAATGAAGAATTAGAATACGCAAAATACTACTTCTTAAAATTACTTCTTTCAGGTTTCTTAAAAGCAAACTACTTCTTCTATAAATTATTCAATGTTCAAGATGATGAAGTTAGCGAAAAACGTAGTTCATTCCTAAATGATAAGCACGCTGAAATAATTAAGAAAATCGAAGATACACCAGATTTTAAAACATTTTTAACAACCAACTATTATGTTCTACTTGATAATGATGAAACTAAATTACTAAAATCTAAATTCTCTAAATTAAAGGCAGATAAATTATTAAAAGGACTTGAATAATTAACTTTCCATATGAGCTTTCTCATATGGTTTTTTAATGCAAAAAGTCAAAAATGCACCATAAAATTACTAAAAATTTTATTTATCAATAGATGTGCTAAAATTTATATATATTAAAATATATATAAAGGAGAATTTACAATTCAAATTGTAATCAAGTACAAATGTATAAAAATGCATCTTTTTTTAAGAGGTTTTTTTCAAATGTCTTCGACAACTTTTTGTTTATATCATTTTCTACAGTTATCTTCTTGATAATGCTAGATCACGCTAATCAAACATTAACTCACAGAATTGTTTCTGTTGTCTTAGTTTGCGTTTGAATGAATGTTTATTTCTTGATTTTACCTTTATTACTAAAAGGCCAAACGCTTGGAATGAAACTATTTAAACTCAAGCTCATAGACACAAATTCAAAGCAATTTAGTTATAAACTCATTTTCAAAAGAAACATAATAGGAATATTTATGTTGCAAGTTATCTTCTTACTCACAATTATTCCAATGTGTCTTCAAAAAGAAATGACAATCAAGGAATTTGAAAAAACAAATGAATTTAAATCATCCAGTGCATTTATATCTGCACTAATGACAGCGTGATTAGCAATTCACACAATAGGTTACACAATGTTAATTTTTTACAAGAAAAAACTAACATTACTTGACTTAATGTTTAATACAAGGATTGTTGAAGATAAGCAAATACAACAAGTGCTTGAAGAAGAAATTGTGCTTTTACCTTTCTATAATAAAGGACGTAAATATCGTTACGTTAATAAGGAGGAGAATTTATGGGATTAATTAAACCTGATTTATTAAGTGACTTAAACGAACAGCAACGTGAAGCCGTTGAATATTTTGACTCACCTTTAAGAATTATCGCAGGTGCTGGTTCAGGTAAAACTAGAGTTCTTACAAGAAAAATAGCTTACTTAATTAATGACCTAGGTGTAAGCTACAAAAACATTTTAGCTTTAACATTTACAAATAAAGCTGCAAATGAAATGAAAGAACGTGTTTTACAATATTGTTCAAAATCAGTTGATAGCGATCAACTTAAAATCTCAACATTCCACTCATTTTGTGCAAAATTATTAAGAAGAAAAAGTAAATTAATTGGATTTAGAGAAAACTTTATTATCGTAGATGACCCTGACAAAATCCAAATACTTCAAGGTATTTATGAAAAAAGAGGAATCACATCTCACGATATTAGTTATAAAACAATGATTGAGTACATTTCTTGAGCTAAAAACTTCCAAATTCAATCAGGACCTGAATTAGCAAAAATGCTAAACAAGTCGCCTCAACACATCCTTGCAGTTGTATATCAAGATTACTTAAACGAATTAACTTCAAAAGGTGCTGTTGACTTTGATGACTTAATCATCTTTACAAAACTTTTATTCGATACACATCCTGAAGTAGTTGAAGAACTTAAGAAATTATTTGAATATATGCTTGTCGATGAGTTTCAAGATACATCAAAACTTCAATATGAAGTTATTAAACAAATCATTGGTCCAAATACACACTTTACAATTGTTGGAGACCCTGACCAAACAATCTACAACTGACGTGGTGCTGATGTTAACTTAATCTTAGACTTTGATAAAGATTTTGAAAACGTTAAAACAATTGTGCTTGATACAAATTACAGATCAAGTAAGAAAATCTTAGATGCAGCTAACAATCTTATTATTCATAACTCAAACCGTGTTCATAAAAATTTAATTACAGAAAACGAAGAAGGTTTAGAAATTGAGTACTACCACGGATTCAATTCAGAAGCCGAAGCTAGATGAGTAGTTCAAAAAATTAATGAACTTAAAAAACAAAAACAACAATTAAAATCAATTGCAATCTTATATCGTGCAAACTACTTATCAAGACCAATAGAAGATGCACTTATTGCAGAAAACATTAACTACAAAATCTTTAATGGAATTAAATTCTTCCAACGTGCTGAAGTTAAAGATGCGCTTGCATTCTTGAAAGTTTTAGCAAACCCTAATGATGATATATCATTCGAACGTGTTATTAATGTTCCTAATAGAGGAATTGGTCCTGCTACTCTTAAAAAACTTAAAGACCACGCAGAAAACATTCACGATAGTTTATTCAACATAATGATTAAAGATATTAAAATTCTACCTATCTCAAAAGAATTAATTGTTAAATCAGTCTTCCCATTCTTATCAACTATTCGTAAATACCAAAAAGCTTTATTAACAAATAAAATAAGCTTAACTTTGAATAAATTCCTTGAAGAAATCAAATACTATGAACACATCGAAATGAATAAAAACCTTAGAGGGTCAGCTATTGATAACGTTAAGGAATTAATTAACTCAATTCAAAACTGAGAAAGCAACAATCCAGATAAGTCTGCTATTGACTACTTAAATGAAGTTGGACTAACATCAATTGAAGATGAATATGATAACCTTTCTAACTACGTTTCACTTATGACAATTCACTCTGCTAAAGGATTAGAATTTGATAACGTTTTTGTTATCGGTATGTCTGAAGGAGTTTTTCCTAACAAGCGTGCTTTAGATAGAGAAAAAAATAAAAAACAATCATCATCTCCATTAATTGATAAATATAACGATACATTAGAAGATGAAAGACGTTTAGCTTATGTTGCAGTAACCAGAGCAAAACAACGCTTATTCCTAAGTGACTCACGTGGAAAACTTATTTCATCTGATATTGATAAGAAACCTTCAAGATTTATTGGAGAAATGGGAGTTGATATTTCAGACTTTATTATCAACTACCACGGAAGAAAATTTGATGATCCTACATTCTCACCTGATGATGAAACGCCTACAAACAATAACATTGTAGTTGGAGACATTATTTCTCACGTTATGTTCGGAGAAGGTGAAGTTGTTGAAGTTAAAGGAACAGAAATTGTTATTGACTTCATTAAAGATAGAAAAATAAGAACCCTTAATAAAAATCACCCTTCAATCAAAGTAATCACAAGATAATGAATTTAACAGCTATTATTGTAATTTCAATAATCTCATTAATATTACTCTTTGTATTATTAATGGGATTTTGATTAATTATTTACTTATATTACATAAGATCAACAGCTGGAATAATTTTGTTTGAAATTGATTCAGTTAATAAAAAAGTTCTTAGATTTTCAAAAAGAAATCAAGCATTATCAACTTTATTTGATGCTAAAAAATTAGGTTTCAGAACATTTAATTTCATTACATTACAAACCTTTTTTAGCTTCCTTGATGAAGGAAGTAGAAAAAAACTAAATGAATTCTTTGACTTAGTCAGTGATTCAGTTAAAACTTCTTTTGAAATTAAACTGAATCCAGAATTTAACACATCAAACCTTACGTTATTTGAAAAAATAGCTTACTTGCTTGATAAATCAAATAAAAGACTTAATTCATCATATATTCTTAAAATCAAACCTATTGAAAATAAAAAATTCATTTGTACTATTAAGTGAGAAAAAAATCGACTTAAATACAAATTTAATCATCATAATTCAGAGCAATCATTAAAAGAATTCGAACAAAAAAACTTCAAAAGCAACAAACATTCTGTTTTAGCTTTTGCATTTAAACCTTACTTTATAAACAAAGAATTTGACAGCATCCAAATTAAATCAATTTTTGATAACTTAAACATTTCAATATCAAAAACACCTTTCTATATTATTGATGGAATTCTGTTTATTGTTAAGAATAAATTATCAAAATTCGGACACAAAAAATATCTTAAAATGATTAATGAAATTAATGATAATAGGATGATTAATAAATTCTTCTTATGTGCTTCATTAATTAACGAAAATAAACTAAATAATAAAGCTGATAGACTTAAATTAATCAATAAAGTCAAATTCTCATTATTTAATTTAACGATTAATCCTAAAACAAAATCAACATATTCAAATATTCCTGCAACAATTTCTCAAGATCCTAAATTCACAGAATTTGTTAAGAGATTAAATGAATATGTGCAATGAAACAATACTTTAAGTTCTAAAAATGCAACAATTAAGAGTACAAACATCTTTGTTTATGAAACTAAAAAAGCTTCAAACATTGTAATCAACTCATTGCAAAAAATAACTAAAGACGACCAAGACAAATATTGAACTGACTTCTTTCGAAAAATCCCACATTTAAATTACTTATATGAGAAAAAATGATACGACTTCATCACACAAAATACTGAAAAACTTGATGAAACTGGTAATGTTAAAAATATGCAGAGATTGATAAAAATATCTCAAGAGACATTTTTACAATCTAACTTCATTCTTGAAGAAAAGAAACCAATTTGCCTTATTTATGCATACAATAATACATTTGACACATATCATTTAAGACAAAAAATCAGTAACAACTACAAGAAAAAAATACCTACAGCTTTATACATTGACACTATTGATAAATCTCTTATCAATATCATCAACGATACAAAACTGCAAGCTATTGTAATTGGAGAAAAGATTTCAAAACAATTAAACAATACAAAGGTATTTTTAAACTGTTTTAATATTGTGAACTTAGCTACTAATAATAACATTAAGACTATTTATGAAGGTGCACCTGATTATTTAGACCCACTTACAATTAAAAAGGCTAATGTTAAAATTTCATATAAGAATGAAAATTAAAATATCCTGATCAGGGATATTTTTTTGTATAAAAAAATCAGCTTTAAAAGCTGATAAATTATTTATCTGACTTGTAGACTATTAAATTAGGATTTTCTCTGTACCCTCTTCCTTCTTTAGCTTCAGGATTACCATTTAAAATAGTTGCGTCAGCTGAGAAAGAATTGTTAAGTTTGAAAATGCTTTGGCCAACTCCATAATAGTCTACAGGGACATTTAATGATTCAAATAATTCTATTTTTTCTGCATTAAATCCGGATGAAACAACTATTTTATAGTTAGTTGCTCCAGCTTTATCCAATGCTTCACGTAATCTCTTAATTTGTTCTGGATTAACTCCATATTGCTTTTCTTCATCATTATCAAACATATGGTCAATCATATTCTTTGAAGTGTCAATTCTAACACCTCAAACAAGATTCCCGAGTTCATTTCAAACTTTAAGAGATTCACTAATAATATTATTATGATAATCTACAAGAGCTATAAGTTTATTTTTAGGGAAAAGTTTATGATAAGCCTTAGTTGCAGCGACTGTGTCACCTGCAAAACCTTGAATTAATACATGAGGCATACTTCCAAAAACATTTTCATCATTAACTTCGTTTTGATCTTTTTGAGCTAATGTAGAAACAGCTTTAATTCCACCGACTCTGACTGCATAACCATCCATTTCTTGATTAATGTAGTGGTCTGCTCTGTCTCCCATAAAGATAACTTGTTTATCTTTTGCAGCTTGCACACAGTGGTAAGCGTTTGTAGCAATTGATGTATTTCTAGCTAAAATACCATCGATCATACCTTCTCAAATACCAAAATCTTGATAGTGTCCTTCTAATTGTAAAACAATATCTAAATTATTAATTTTTGAACCTTCAGGTAAGTATTTAATTGTGTATTTTGATGTGTCTGTTTGTTCTTCTAAAAGAGCAAGAACTTCATTAATTCCACATAAAATTGAGTTGTCTTTTCTTTGAAAAAATTGCATAACAATCTTGTTTTTAGGTTTAAAAGTTTCTAAGATTTGTTTAGTTTTTTCAAAGTAAGATGCAATATAGGCTTTTTTATCTTTGCGCATTTTTACCACCTGTATAATAAAAACAAAACTATAGCAAATAGTTTGTTGTTAAATTATTTTTGCTTATTAAGTTTTTGTTCTTTTCTTATTTGTTTTACTTTTTGTTTCTTAGCTTTGTATTCTTCTCTTTGTTTGTTTAATTGTAATTTTTTAAGTCTAATTGCTTCACGTACTTTTGGTGAAATAAAGTAAATTTTAGGAAGCGCTTTTTGACCTGGTTTTAGGATTCTGAGTACTTTTCTTAAAAAGAATCCTAAAGCAGGTGCTGAAAACATAGCAAAGAGTAAAAGCATAATATCTAATACTACAATAACTAATGTTGAATTACCTTTGTAGTTAAATGGATGTAAATATGAAACAACTGAATAAATAGCAACACCACGTTCTAATTCAGTTCCTCCAAATTGCATAAATTTATACCCAAATGCATAAATTGCAAATGTGAAAAATAAGTAAGCAATTGGATAAATCATAAAACTTCAAATTGACGCATTTGAAATTCTGATACGTTTTCTTTCTCATCCAACAAGAGTTAAAAGTCCCAAGAATGGAGCGGCGCCGTGCATAATTGATGTTTTAACTCATTCAAAAGTTTGTGAGTCACTCATTAGTGTTGGATCGGTTGCTACGCCACCTCAATAAACTGCGACTACAATAATAATGTAGACCATTGAAGCAAAGTAAAATCTTTGTGCCTTTTTAGATGTTCTATAAAAAGGATATAAGAACATTGTTACACCCATAAGCACATTAGACATAAATGTAAATCAGTAAGTTGATCCACCTCAGAAAAGTAAGGTTGCATTAGGGTAAATTAATTTTTGAAGTTTAGCACTATCAACATTAGATTCATCTAATGTTCCTTTAACTTCTAAGAATGCTTTTTCAACTGCAATACTTCTGAAGTGTCATTCAAGTAAGGTTACAACTAAATAAGTAAGAATTAAAGTTAAACCTATTGAAAAAGTAATTCAATCTTTTCAATCAAATAAATTAAATTTCGCCTTTAAAACTCTAAAAGACTTTTTCAATCCAATCATGACACCTCCTTAAAGTTAAATTATTTTAAATGCAGCTAGTAGAATAATACCTATAATAACTAGAACAAAACTAATTCCACCAAGAATAAATCATTTTGAATATTTATTCATTAAATATTTTTTCTTTAGTCTATTGAACACAAATCTATTTTCAGGTAAATATTGATCTGTAATTTTGTCTGTTTCTAATTCCTTCAGTAATTTGTTTAATTGTAAAAAATATTCAACAGTGTATTTGTTTTTTTTCTCATATGACTTGACGTTTTGTTTTTTATTTAATTCAGCACGAACTTCGTTAATAAAAACTCTTCTGTATATTGCATAAGAGTTTTTATCCAAATCTTTATAAGTTCTTCTCATTAATAAAAATCTAATAACACTACTTGAACGTTTTTAGGTTTCTTATCAATTAAAGATTTCACACCATTTTCAATTTGTGTGATTAATTCTTTAATTGTTGAATATGGTTCTTTATTTTTTTGGTTTTTAATTTTAATATCTACATAAATTTCAACGTTTGAATGTTTATCGTCAAAACTTAATCTAATTGAGTTTGAAGCTTTAATATTTTTGTATGAACTAAGTGCAATGTTTACAACGTCTAAAATTGCACTTTCTTGAACTATGTAATTTTGATTTGAATTGTAAGATACATTAATTCAATTCATTATTTATTTGCTTTTCCAACGTATTTTCCAGTTTCTGTTGAAACAGAAATAACGTCATTTTCTTTAATGAACATAGGTGTTTCTAATTCAAAACCAGTTTCCACAGTTACTTTTTTCTGAGGGTTTGTTGTTGTGTTACCTTTAACTGCATCAGGTGCTTCTGTAACTAATAAATCAACGTGAGCAGGTAATTCGATATCTAAAACTTCTGATTCAAATTTTCTAATTTGAACTTCTGAACCTTCTTTTAAGAAGTTTAATTCTCATTCAACTACTGTAACAGGAATTTCAACTTGTTCATATGTTTCATTATCCATTAAGATAATGTTTTCTCCATCTGAGTATAAGAAGTTCATTTTTCTTTTATCGATGTGAGCTGGTTTAACTTTATCACCACCTGTGTATGATTTTATAGTTGTTGAACCTGTTCTTAAGTTTTTAACTTTAGCTTTAACGTTTGCTTGTCCACGTCCTTGTTTTGAGTGTTGAGCATCTAAAACTACAAAAATTTCACCTTCATCTTGGAAAGTAATACCTGGTTTAAATTCATTAACATTAATCATAAAATTCTCCTTAGTAAATTATTTGTTTAATTATATTAAATAATTAAAAAATTGCATTTAAATAGTTTAAAAATTCAAATTTTGCTTAATTTGACACAGAAAAACTAAAATTTACTAAATTAGCCAGTGTACTAGGTGTAAAAAATATTTTTAAAGGTATGTAATAGTCTTAAAAGTTTTTGGTTAGATTTTTACACTCTTGTATAATATACAAGAGTATATAAAGATACTCCTTGGCTATAAGATTTTTAGCCCAGAAACGACCATAAGGAGAGAAAATGCAAAAATACGAAATTATGTCAATCGTTAGTCCAAAAGCAGACGTTCAAGTTTTAGTTGACTTATTAAACGAAGTTTTTGGAAAAGAAAACATTTCTAAAGTTGAAAAACTTGAAAGAAATGAATTAGCTTACGAAATCAACAAGTCAAAACACGGACAATACGTTTTAGCATTTGTTAATGCTAAAGGTTCAGACATTGCTGAATTTACACGTCGTTCAAATATTATTAAAGATATCTGAAGAGCTTTAGTAATTAATTTAGACACAGAAAAAGGTCTTAACGGAAAAGAATCTGTTAAAGAAACTAAAAAACCAGTACGTAGAACAAGAAAATCAGCTGCATCTGCAGAAGAAAAAGTTTCAAAACCTCGTACAAGAACAGTTAAAGCAAAAGCATCTGAATAATTAAATGCTTAAAAGTTTAGTTATTCACAGGGGGTATTATGTTTAATAAAATTACAATAGTAGGACGTATAACATCAGATAATGCGATAGCACATACATCACAAGGTGTTCCATACGTACGTTTCACAGTGGCAGTTAATAGAAGAAACTTTTCAGCACAACAAAATGAAGTTACTGACTTTATCCCGGTTGTTGCTTGAAGATCAAATGCCGAGTTCATAGCGAGATATTTAAATAAAGGGTCTCTTGTTTTAGTTGAAGGGTCTTTACATTCAAATCAATATCACAGTAACCAAACAAACCAAATAGTAAGAACATTAGATGTTACTGCAGATCAAATCGTCGCTCTAGAGTCAAAAAGTGTCAGAGAAGCTCGTGGTGGTTCTTTAAACGCAACTCCTTCTCCGGTGTCTGCGCCCCAAACGTATACTCCGACTTATAAAGCATCACAAAGTGATGTGAATCGTAATAAACCTGCGAATGCTACATTTGAAAATACTAATCCAAAAACCGGTGCTACTAAATTACACGATTTAGAAGATCTTTTCGCAGCACCTGAGGATTTAAATTAAGGAGATAAGAATGGCTTTTTACAAAAACAAAAAAGGTTTTATTAACAGAAGAAGATCATGTGAATTCTGTGATAACAAAATGACATATGTTGATTACAAAAACGTTGATTTATTACACAAATATGTAACAGCAACAGGACAAATTAAAGCTAAAGCTGCAACCGGAACATGTGCTAAACACCAAAGAAAAGTTGCTAACGCAATTAAAAGAGCACGTTTCATCGCTTTAATGCCTTACCACGTTGTTCGTCCACGTATTCAAAAATCAAACTAATTTATATACTATTACACCACTTGTCAAAGCAAGTGGTTTTCTTTTACCAAAACAAAAACACCACTCCTGTGGTGTTTAAGGTTAAATTGAATTAGATTTTCTCTTTATTTTTTTATTGCGTTTTTGTTCAATTTCATTAATGTAATAAAATAATAAAAAATGAATACTATTATAGTATTCATAATTTTAAACATTATTTATTTGGCTTAGCGATTAAGAAATTAATGTTTTTACCAAGTGAAGATCATTTTTGCTCATATCCTGTTTGAACATTAGTTTCATTATACTTTGATGAATGTAAATCAGTTGTCATGTCAATGATATTTCAATTATTTTCATTCAATGATTCTATTGAAAATTCAAATAACTTATCATTATCAGTTTTAAAGTATAAGCAACCTTTTTCAGATAATAATTGTTTATATTGGTCTAAAAATGTTTTGTATGTTAATCTTCTTTTTTCGTGAGCTTTTTTAGGTCACGGATCTGAAAAAGTTAATCAAATTGTGTCTATTTTGCCTGTAAATAATTCAGTTAAATTACTTGCATCTTTAGTTATAATGAAAAGATTTTTTAAATTAAGTTCATTAATCTTCTTAAGAATTTTATTAGCTACTGTTGGATATTTTTCAAAAGCATAATATGTAATATTAGAATTTTGAAGAGCTAATTGAGCAATCATTTCACCTTTACCTGCTCCAATTTCTAAAACATCATTTTCTTTTAAGTTAACTGGAAATTCTTTAATTAAAAAGTCAGAATTTGCTAAATTTGCTTCAGCATTTTTATCATATCTCAATCTCATGGTTTTATTATAATGTATAATTTAAAAATCACTATATGAATAGTTAAAAAGAATTTTTATAAGGAGCTAAAATGAGAATAATAGCAGGTAAATTACGTCACTTAATAATAGAACAACCAGATTCAAAATTCACTAGACCTACAGGAGATAAAGTCAGAGAAGCTGTCTTTTCATCAATTCAATTTGAAATTGAAGACACAACTTGTTTAGACTTGTTTTCAGGTTCAGGAGCTTGAGCTATTGAAGCTATCAGCAGAGGTGCAAAACACGTTGATGCAGTTGAAAAACAAAGACAAGTTTTTACTGTAACTAAAGCAAATGTTGCTAAAACTAAAACAGATAATCAAATAAGTTTATTTAATGATGATGCTTTACATTTTTTAAGTAAGACAAGTAAAACTTATGATTTTATCTTTATCGATGCTCCATTTGCTGAATATGAATTAGTTAATAATTCACTTTTAACAATTTCGCAAAGAAGTTTACTAAATGAAAATGGTGAAATTATTTTAGAAACTGATAAACCTAATTTAATTGTCTTACCTGACAATTTACAAGTTTATAAAGAAAAACAATATGGAAAGGTTTATATCTTAAAAATATGTCTAAAATAAACAAATATACCTTACGACAAGAGTTAAAAGTTAAATGCAGTGAAATTAGTTACGAAGGTTATGGTGTTTATAGAGATGAAAATAACTTTCCTATTTTCATAAGTGATTTATTACCTAATGAAGAAGCAATTATCAAGATAACAAACTTATATAAAAATTATGCATTTGGATGCATTGTTAAACATTTAACTTTTTCTGATGATAGAAACTCTGAATTTCAATGAACTCCATCAGCACCATTAGTCACTTTAAAATATCCTGCTCAAATTAAATTTAAAAATAACTATTTCTATAATTTACTTAAAAGAAACTTGCAAAACATAAATTTAAATGAAGTTTATTCTCAATTTACTCAATCTCTAATTCAATTTGAATATAGAAATAAAGTTTCTTATAAATTAAGCGTTCAAAATAATAAGTTGACTATCAATGAAATCAATCAAAAGTCTAATGAAATAACAGACGCTAATAATTTATTCTTAGTTAAACCAATCATAAAAGAAACAATCAGTCATATTTTAGATACAATTCAAACATTTCTGGAAAACACTAGCAAATTAAAAAACTTGAAAATGTTTGAAAAAATCACATTAAGAGCAAATTCAAAAAATCAAATTGATGTTTGTTTATCAATTCACACTGATTATGATTTACCTAATAAATTAGTTAAATTGCTTAATGAAATTACACAAGTTATTTCACTAAGTATCAAGAAAAAGCATAGTGTACAAGTCTTATTTGAAAAAGAGCAATTCAAAATGCAGTTGAATGATAAAGAGTTCATTTGTAGCATTCAATCTTTCTTTCAAGTAAACGATATTGTTGCATCAATGATGTTCACTAAGATAAAAGAGTATGTAAATAGCAAAAACAATATTAAAACTATTTTAGATGCATATTGTGGAGTTGGTACAATTGGTCAAATTGTTGCTAACAAAAATAATTATGTATATGGTTCTGATATTGTCTCAAGTGCAATTAAAAACGCAAATAATAACAAACTTTTAAACTCTGTTAGTGGTGAATATAAAACAATATCTTCTGATGTTTATTTCACTAAGAATGTTTCTAATCTAAAGGACAGCATTTTAATTTTAGACCCACCACGTAGTGGAATAAGTAAAGAATTCATTGATTGAATAATTGAAAAACAAATCAAAAATATTGTTTATATGTCTTGTGATGTTAAGACATTAACAAGAGATTTACAATTAATTTTAGAAGCTAATTCTTATAAAATAACTTACATTCAAGGTTTTGATATGTTTCCTAATACGCCGCATATTGAGGCACTTGTTTTCATCGAAAAAAAATAGTCTTGCGACTATTTTTATTTTGCGATTGCATATATTCCTGAAAGTATCATTGAAATAAGAATATATGTTGAAGCGACTATTCCTGTATACAATAAGTTTTTATGCCAAATCTTTTTGTTTGTGTGCAATGAAGCAAAGAATGAACCGGCACAAACATAGATGTTTGTTGGGAATGAAAATTCCTTAAAAACTAGTGCACAAGCTAAAAGTGCTACATATGTTGTTAATCCACCTATTGTATCAGCCATAACATATGAGTTTAAGTTTTCTGTTATTGTATGTTGAATAGTAAATAAGACTGATGCAAATATAATGATTTGTGTTACATCTTTGAAAGTTGAATAAGTCTTGATTGAAGTCTTATTCATATTTGAAACTTGAAGTTTCTTATATTTTCTTGATATTAAGCCTCAGATGTTTCCTGAAAATATCGAAGCAAGTATATGTGCTAAAAATAGCAAGAATAAGTTGAGGAATAATATTGTTTTATTATTTAAGTTTTTGTTAAATAAGTAAATAAAAACATAAAAAAGAGATACAACTGGGTTTATAACAGGAGGAACGTTTTTACTAATGTCATTGTATAAATCATTTTCAAATTGGTAAACAAGTCCTCTGAGAATAAAGTATGAAAGCAATCCTGCAGTGAATGTAGCTAAACCATATGTAAATGGAAATATAAATTTTAATTTAGCATATTTTTTGCCTACATAAGTTAGTAGCAGTGACATAGTTGATAGAAATGTAACTGCCAAAAACTCTGCAACAAATAGTTCTCATAAAAATTTCTTTGTTAATATAAATTCCACTGTAAATCCTTAATATGTTTACTGGTATTTGATTTGAGTTTTATTTAAATTAAATTATTGTTTATTTACTTCTTTTTTTGATTGTTCAATTTGTTCTGGTTGTTTTTCTTCAACCACTTTTGTTTGTGTAGTTGTAACCGTTTCTGTCGTTGTAACTAATTTAACAGCTTTAAATGCTTTTCTTACATAGAAAATTCCTGAAAGAATCGCAAATACTAAAGCTACGTAAATTGGGATGTTTAAAATGTATCTAACAATTTGTTGATGTGATGTTGCATTTAATCTTGCATAATGCAATCCAACTGTAACAACTAATGTGATTGTAAGTCCAATAGCTAAAACAAATGTTTTAATTTTTCCTCATTTACCTGCCGATACATCGTGTCCTTTTGATGCTAAAAATACTCTAACACCATCTACAATAATATCTCTTAATAAGAAAAGTGCCATAGCTCAGAAAGGTAAAACATTAATTACAGCTAAATAAACAAGTGTTAAGTTAACCATTAGTTTATCTGCAATTGGATCTCAAACTTTTCCAAACACAGATACTAAATTACGTTTTCTTGCAATTGCTCCATCAAAGTAGTCTGTGACCATAGCTCCAATAAAAATTGCAAGGATTAATAAATTAATAATTGTAAGTGCAATTTTGTAACCTAGAACGCTACCTGAATTTGCTGAATTTTCTAATGCAAAATATGATGCACCAGCTTGGTTTGTTCCTAAGTAAATTAATAAAATGCTAATTGACATTAATAGAAGCATTGGAACAACTAAAATGATTCTAATTAATGTAAGTAAGTTTGGTAAACTGATTTTTTTCTTTTCTTTTACAACTTTTACTTTTTTAATTTTCTTTTCCTTTGTTGAACTCATTTTTAAAAATCTCCTCCATTTTGTTGTGTAATTCAGCTTCTTCTTTATAAATTTGATTAATTGAAGCTTCATTGTATTTTTTAACTTCTGCAAAAGCTTTTTCTTGGTTTGTATTAAAGTATTCTAAAACGTTAGGGATTTTTTTAGCTCATAAGTTGGAATTGCAATCTCTAAGTTGTTCTAAGTTTTTAATAAAAATTTCGTGAGCAGGGTTTTTGAATAAGAATTCTCTAAATTCAGGTGATTTAAACACTTTAACAAGAATATTTCTAGTGTTATTGTTAATTTCTGACATTGTGTATTCACCAATTGATGGTACAAATTCATCGTGTTTTACTTTGTTAAGTTTGATTAATTTGTTAACCATAACGTTAAGTTCATAAACATACACGATTGCTTCTTGTGTAAATTCAAAGTGCGCTTGTCTTTGTTTTTTCTTTGCAATTTTGTCCTTAATGAACTGGTATAAGATGTATGATGCTAAAGCAAGTAAAACAACACCAAGGATAACTCAAATTGCTATATTTAATTTATTATCAGGCATAACATCTCCTTTCTATTTTGTAGTTATTTTTAATTTTCATTTAGGTTCTTTTGCTACTACGTATTCTTTGATTAAATCATCTAATTCTTCAGGTGTAAAAGTTCTTCCTTCTAACATCGATTGATGTAAGAAGTTTCCATATCCTCTGTAGTCAAATGAATTAGCAGGTTGATATAGTACGTATGAAATTTTTCCACCAGTTGATAGTGTTCTTGAAATTTCAATGTCTACATCCTTTAGTTCTTCTTTGATTAATTTTAAGTTTTCATTTGCTTCTTTTTTAGCATTCACATAGTTTTCTGCTAATAAAACGATTTTTTCAATATCAATTGTTTCGTGTTGCATAAATTCTCCTTAAATTCAATGAGCACTGTGTGCTATGAAAAGAACTAAAATGTTAAGACCGAAGAAAATCAATGTTGATAAAGCATCTGATAATGTCGCTAAAATTGGAGCAGACATAACAGCTGGGTCTTTTTTAAATTTAATAGCTACAAGAGGAATAATTGTTCCTAAGAATTTAGCAAAGATAACTACAAAAAATAGTGATAATGAGCTTGCTAAAATAACAAATGAAAGAACTCCTCAACTTGCTGTTTTACCATCACTTTCTCTAAATGATGGAATTGCAAAGTAAATATAAAGTCTGGCTACATTGACTACGAACATAATCGCCCCAATAATAGCACCAATGGATACTTCACGACCAACTACTTTTCACATATCTTTAGTTCCAATTTCACCTAAAGATGCTGCACGAGTAATTGTTGTGGAAGATTGAGAACCTGCGTTTCCAGCAGCCCCTGAAATAATCGGAATAAGTCCAACTAAGATAGCAGAAGAAATTGCAACATTAATTCCGTTAACAAATCCTTCTGAAACGTCAGTGAATTTTTGAATAATAAATTGAGATAAAGTAGCTGAAATCATTAAGATAATTAATCATAAAACACGAGATTTAACAATTTGCATAATTGTTGTTTTAAGATAACTTTCTTCAGCAGCTTCAGGGTTAATCCCGGCAAGCTTATACATATCCTCTGTTGCTGAATCTTGAATAACATCAATAACATCGTCAGCTGTAATCATACCGATAAGGTATCCATCAGCTGTAGTTACTGGAAGTGTTGATCTATCGTGGTCAGCAAATATGTTAGCTGCATTTTCTTTTTTATCATTTGGATGAACTGTTGTAACAACGTTGTAAAGTTCATCTAAAGTTTCTTTTTCATCATCTGCAAAGACTAATTCTTCAAGTGTGATGTCTCCAAGTAATTTCTTTTGATCATCTACAACATAGAAGTTGTGTGTAAGCTCAATGTTGCTTCTATAGTCTTTTTTGATTTTTGAAATAGCTTTTTTAACCGTTCAATCAGATTTAAGAATAGACATATCAACGCTCATAATACTTCCGATGCTATCATCATCGTAAGATAAAATGTTATTTAATTTTTGTCTTTTTTCTGGATCTGTTTTAGACAAAATGTATTTTGTAATGTTAGCTGGTAATTCTTCAAGAACGTCGGCTAACTCGTCGGTTTGAAGTTCTTGTAAAACTTCCATACCTCAATCTTGAGTGAATGATTGAGCTAAATTAACTTTTGTATCATCATCTAAATAAGCAAAAACGTCAGCAGCATCTTCAGTTTTAAGCACCCTTAAAATGTAAAGTTGCTCATTGATTGTTAATTCGCCAAGTGCCTCAGCAAAGTCTGCAAGAGGATATTTTTCAAGCAACAATCTAACGTCTTTAATTTTTTTAGCAGCAATGAGAGTTCTTAAATTTTGTATTAACTCTAATTTTTGTTCTTCTGTGAAGTTCATATTACTCACTTAAGTACTTAATTAAATCTTCTTGGAAATGATCTAATTCAGTATCTATCATTGCTCCGTTTTTGATGATTTTAATTTGTCCATTTTCTTCTGAAACTACAATTGTAGTTGCATCTGATTGTTCAGAAATTCCCAAAGCAGCTCTATGTCTTGAGCCATAATTAGCTTCAAAACTTCTTTTTGTGATTTTGTAAAATGTAGCTGCATAGTAGATTTTGTTATCTCTAATAACCACAGCACCATCATGCAATGGAGATGTTTTATTAAAAATCGAAATAAGCAAACTGCTTGAAATGTTTGCGTTAACAACAACACCATCAGTTCTTAAGTTATCAATGTTGTCATTGTTTTCAATCGTAATAAGAGCACCAATTTTGTTTTTTGATAAGTAATCAACTGTTTCTCTTAATTGGTTAATTAAACGAATTTGACTACTTTTTCCTAATTTTTCATATTTTGATTTTCTGATTTTATTTCCAACAAATGTAGAAATCATTGGTTTTAAGAAGTAACCTAAAAGCCCTAGGATTGCTATAAAAGTTAAGCAACCTATAACTAATGAAATGATTGCAACAACATTCATTATGCACCTTTAACAAAATATGCGATTAGGATGATTAGCACCATTACAAGTAATGTGAAAACTATTCCAAGAATGTTAAAAGTTAAATCTTTTTTGTATCAAGGAAGAGCTTTTTGCGATTTTTTGTGTTCTAATGCTTCTTTTTCTGCTTGTGCTTTAACACGAGCATTATTTATCTCATTTTTTCTAAATTCGACTAAGTCAATGAATTTTCTTTTTTCTTTAGTTTTCTTATCCATATTGACTCCTTTTGTATATTTACTTTTTTAATTTATATAATTTTAAATTGTTTTTTTTAAAAATAAAATTTTTAAACTAGTTAAATAAGCATTGCAGAAAGTAGTTTTAGTTAATTGACAAATTAATTTTTGATTTTGATATCAACTAAATTAGCTAATTTTAAATTATGCAATTGCAAAAATTGCATAAAAAAACAGTTCTTTAGAACTGTGAAAAATTAGCATAATTTTGTGATTAAAATACTCTTCAAAGACATCGATTATTTTAATTGAATCATACCTTTGTTTTTGAATCATCTACTTCGTTTTCGTTCGGAATATTGAAGTAGTTTAATAATTCTATAGAAGGATTTTCTTTTGATGCATCTGCAGCATCTTCATCAACTTTAAGAATTTCTGTATCTTGAGTTTGTAACTTGATTTCTTGTTCAATAATAGCTTGGACATCTTCAAGAATAATTGTGTCTTGTCTGATGTCTTCTAGCTCATTGATTTGTTCTATAACTTCAACTTTTTCTTCTTGCACATAGATGTTTTTGTTAACTTGCTCATCTTCACCTGAACCAATTACAGTGATTTTGAAAAATCCTGCATTGTGTGGTGTATTGATAATTTCTTGTCCTATTTTGATAGCTTCTGATTCATTAGTTTCATCGATGTTTAGTTTTTTGTAAACACCCATAATTGCTTCATGAATTTGAGCCGATGTCGTATTATGGTCATATTGCAAGTTAATTAATAATCTCGAAGGTACAAATAATGGATAATCATAATAGTTTGGTTCAAAAAGCTTGTTAAGTGCTTTTGAAACTTTTGATTCTCCTGAACCTTGTGTAACGTTAATGATTGATTTACCTGAATTTGTCAATGCATTTTTAAAATCAGCAAAGTCAATGTTGATAAATCCTACTTTGTTTAAAATGTCATTAATTGCAACTACAATATTTTTTAAACTTACGTTAGCTAATCTGTATAAGTCTGCACTCGGAACTGATGGGTTCAATTCTGAAATTTTTTGGTTTGATAAAACTAAATATGCGTCTGTATTTTGTTTAAGATTTTCAATACCATTTGTAGCTATTTTATTTCTTGCTTTACCTTCATATGCGAATGGTGTAGAAATGATACCTAATACTAATGCACCTTGCTCCTTGGCAATTTGAGCAATTAATGGTGCTGCTCCAGTACCTGTTCCACCACCAAATCCAGCAGTTACTATTACAATTTTTGAACCGCTTAATTTTTCTTTAATATCTTCAATACTTTCTTTAGCAAGTTCTAATCCAAGTTCTGGATTTGAACCAGCACCAAAACCATTGTTACTTTTTCCAAGAGTTAATTTATTTTCACATTTACTGTATTCTAATGCTTGAGAATCTGTGTTTGCAGCTATGTAATTGATGTTTGGCAAATTTTCATCAATCATCATATTTACTGCATTATTTCCTGCACCACCAACGCCAATGATGGTGATTTTAAAGTTCTCTCATTTTTTATATGGACTATTTTGGGTTAATTGATCCATTTTTTAACTCCTTATTTATGGTTAAAAAGGTTTGTAAAGATTCTTGCAAAGATATTTCTTTTTGATCTTGAATAATCTATTCTACTAATAATAGTGTTGTTTTGATCTTTTTCAATAAGCATATTGTTACTTTGTAAAATAGCTTGCTGAATTAATTTGTTTTCTAAAGTAAATAAAGTAAAAACGTTGTCAGCTAATAAATTTTGAACACGTAGCTGATTGAAATTGTTGCTAAATGATTCTTTTAAATCATTTGCGATAAATTCATTTTCTGAATTTACAATTAAGCTTTTTAAGTTTGGTAAATCTAAATGTTTTCTATTTAGATTGTAAAAATCTAAAACTAAGTTTGATAAGTGTTTTTTAAATTCATTGTATTTTGCTACAACAAATTTGTAAACTTCAGCATCTTCATCAAATCCATTTGAAAATTCATCTAATCTTGTGTGGTAATCAATCATATTGGCAACTAGTTGATTATTTACCTTAAGATTATTTGCTAATTTATTAACTAAGTAATTTAATGAAATATTGTCATATTTTTTGTAGTTGAAAATTTTTCCATTTTTAACTACAAAAAGTGATAAATAATTTTTGTTTAAATCTACAGCAATACTTTGAACAGCTGTATCTGCAATTCTACTTGCAATTAATTGTGACTTAAGATAGAAAGTAACTCTTAAGTTTGTTCCTGAATAAGGTTTAGTGAACATTTCTTTTAATGTTTCTAAGTTTGTTCTATCTAAACCTGTGTCAAATAATGAAAATACTTGACTAATTTTTGTGTACTCTCTATCTGTAGGTACATTTGCATATTCTTTGCTAATATCACCTTTAACTGTTGTTCAGTTAATTGTTGGTGAAGAGATGAAATTCTCTAAGTTTGAGAATTTAATGTGTTTTTGCATTAAGTTCTCAAGTGATTTTTCAACCTCTGAAGAGTTAATTAGATTGTTGTTATTATCTAATTGATTGATAAATCTTGAAAATGATAAGTTTTCAAATAAATTGTCATCAAAAATTACATTTAGCTCTAGCTCACTATCATTTACAACTGTTTTTGTTGCTACAGCAGCTTGCTGATATCACGCATCAAAAGTTATAATGTCAAATGAGTTATATTCTGAAGTACGACTTAAAACATTGAAGTAATTATCATTTTGATATTTAACAAGTACAAATTCTGCATTTGTATCTGTTATATGATAGTTTGCTATGTACTTGCTCATAATTACTCCTTTATTTTAATTTTTTAATAATTCTTAGTTTCGCACTTCTTGATCTATTGTTTTCTTCAATTTCTTGTCTAGAAGCTTTTATTGATTTAGTTATAAATTCTTTTTGTTCTTGAATTGGCATTTTTGATGGTATTTTAGATTTGGTAACTTCTGCAAATGCATTTTTTACCATTTTATCTTCGATAGAATGGAATGTAATAATGCTTAAAGTTCCATTTGTATCTAACATACCAAGTGCATTTTCAAGTAATTGTTTTAATGAATCAAGTTCATTGTTAACTTCAATTCTGATTGCTTGAAAAATTGCTTTAGCTGGATTTTTTTCTCTAAGTAATGCAGCTGGATATGCACTTTTTATGACATTAACTAACTCTAAAGTAGTATTAATTGGACGATTATTACAAATGGCTTTCGCAACTTTTTTATTAAGTTTTACATCAGCGTATTTTCATAATATCTCAGCCAATTTATCTTCATCATAGTAGTTAACTACATAATAAGCATCAAGTTCTTGTGCTTGATTCATACGCATATCAAGTTTTGCGTCCTTGTTATATGAGAATCCACGTTCTGCTTGATCGATTTGTGGTGATGAAATTCCTAAGTCAGCAATAATTCCATTGACTTTAAAGACATTTTGTTCGTGTAATTTTGAAACAAAATCTTTAAAGTCACTTTTAATAAGTGTGAAATTATTACTTATTTTTTCAAGTCTTACTTTTGATTGTTCTAAAGCATAATCATCTTTATCAAAAGCGTATAAGTGACCTGTTGTAAGTTTTTTTAATATCTCTGATGAGTGACCACCCATTCCTACAGTTAAATCAACATAAATTCCATCTGGTTTTATATCCAGTGAATCTACTGTTTCGTTCAATAGAACTGAATAATGTAATTTACTTTGTTCCATGACCTGAAAGAGTTTGAGCGATATTTGCTATATCATCAAGAGAGTATTGGTTGTTGAATTCATCGTATTTTTCTTTTGATCATAGTTCAGCAATTGAACCTACACCAATGAAAATAACTTCTTTTTTGATGGATAGTTTGTCAATGATAATTTTTGGTAATGAGATACGGTTTTGATTATCAAGGTCGATTTCGTAAGTGTTTCCTAAAATGTATCTTGCAAGAATACGTGCATTTCTATCAAAACGATTATTTTCTTCAATCATTCTGATGTAAGCTTTGTATTCTTCGATTGATCTAATTTCAGCATTACCATCAAAACCGATGGTAACAAAAACTTTCGAACCGAGTTCATCTCTGAAGACCGGTGGAATGACCACACGGTTCTTATCATCTATGTTTCTTGAGTATTCGCCGTACATATTTACCACTTCCTCCCACTATCCACCATAATTCTACACCAAATTAGACAAGCATTTAAAAAATATTTATTTTTTTAGCAAAATTTTTTAGATTTTTCATAAATGTGAAAAATTCAAAAAAATCAGACTTACACAAATCTGATTTTTTAATTTTTGATAGTTTTTATGGAAAAAGTGCTCTTTTTCCATTTTTTACTAATTTAATAAATTAAATTAATTAAGCAAAATTGATGAAAATTAGTCAAAATTTGCAAATATTTAAACAATTAGTGGGAGGAGTTTTAAGAAAAAAATATTCAGCTTAATAATAAGTCGTGATTTTCATCGAAAATTGAAAAAAATTCTGATAATTTGCTCGATTTTCTCAATGAATTTAACTTGTTTTAAATGAATCATAAATAACTCTTTGAAAAAGTTTAAAAAAGAAAGTTTAAGTTCGTATTTTTTAATTTTTAATAAAAAACCTGCGCAATAAAATTGTGCAGGACTTTGAATTATTATTAATTTGCTGGAACAGTTATTTCGTTTGAAGATGAGTTTGAAGCTTGTTGCTTTTTACGTTCCTCTTCTTCTCTTTTTGCAACTAATTCATTGATTTTGTTATCTAAGTAATTATCTATTTGATGAACATATTCATTAGTTTCAAAATCGATTCTACCATCATAGTATGGAGTTAAATCAATCTCTTTAAGTGAAACTTTAGATAATTGAACACTCATTTCCCTATATGTATCTAAAGGTTTTTTGATGATGTTATCCTTAATGATATTTGTATGTTCACCATCTAACAACTCATTGAATTCATATGTCTTGTAGAATGAAGAATAAATTTTTCTAACAATATCATTAATTGAATAATTTACAACTGCAATCATATTTAAGTTGTAGTTCAGAATGAATTTAATCTTTTCAATAATAGGTGCATATTCAGCCTCTTTTGGATTATTAATTAATGAAGCCGAATATAAATTGGTTTGACTTAATAACATATTGTTATATTCATTAAATTTTTCTTGTTCATCTTTCTTTTGTAAGTCTTTTAGAATTTTGTGTGAATATTTCTTTTGCTTAATTTCTTCATTAATTCGATCAAATTGAGCTTTGTTTTCAGGATTATTAGCAAAAACTGCATCAATGTTCTCTTGATTATTTAAAAATTTAGAAACAACATAAAGGTTATTTGCAATGTTATTAATTAACTCTGTCGCTTTTGAACCTTCAATATTTGTATTTACATATTCATTTATTAAATCACTAACTTCAGTAACATAGTTTCATTCTCTTGGATTTATACCATAAATATATAAATAAAGTCCTAGAACAGGAAATTCATCAGATCTTGCTGAAGTTGGTTGCTTTCTAAAAAGATCTGCTTGTACGTTAATTTGATTAATTTTAGCTTTAATTGTAGCTGTTCATTTTTCATATTCAATAGCAGCAAACGTTTCACCCTCATCTCTTTTTTTAGCCAATCTTTCTTTGACAACTTTATATGAATCATTCGCATTTTGCACAGCTTTTAATAAGTAGAATAACTCAGTTTGGTTTTCATTATTTACTTTATTTTCAAGATATTTTGCAAGTTTATCAAATCTAGAAACTTGATATTCAAAGTCATCTACTGAACCACAAGAAACTGATGCAACAATAGGAAAAGCAACAACTGGGGTTGCTAATAATGATAAAAATAATTTATTTCTCTTTTTTAACATAATTTTAAATTGTATATTATTTGAAATTTAATTTAAATAAATTAAAGTTTTGATCGCTAATATTAAAAATATGATTTAAGTAAAATAAATTAGATAAATAAAATTAAAAAAGGAATAAAATATAAGCATATTTCATTATTACAGTTTTTTATATAAGGAGATTAAATATGGCTAAATTTAAACGTGTTTTTATGATTGTTACAGATGGTTTAGGAATAGGACCAGATAAAGATCAAAAACGTTTTGGAGATGATGGTGCAAACTCAATTAGATCTGCATCAATGGTTGATGAATTTAAAATTGACACTTGAAGAAAATTAGGTATCGGAAACATTACAGACTTAAACGGTGACTACAGACAAAAAAACCAAATGGGTTATGTTGCTAAAATCCAAGAAGTTTCAAATGCTAAAGATACATTAGCAGGACACTGAGAAATGATGGGAATTAAAACATTAGTTCCATTTCCTACATTTGCAGAAAACGGATTCCCACAAGAATTAATCGACGAATTATCAAAAGCATTTGATGGACGTCCAATTGTCGGAAACAAAGCTGCATCAGGAACAGATATTATTAATGAATTAGCACATGAAGAAAAAGAACGTGGAGCAATCATTGTTTATACATCAAATGACTCAGTTCTTCAAATTTGTGCTCATGAAGAATGAACAGGTTTAGATAACTTATACAAATATGCAAAAGCTGCACGTGAAATTTGTTCATCACGTCCAGAATGAAACGTAGGTAGAATTATTGCTCGTCCATACATTGGAGAAGAAGGAAACTACACAAGAACATTTAATAGACATGACTACGCAAACCAACCACGTGAAATGATTTTAAACGAATTACAAAAAGCAGGTGTTGAAGTTATTTCTATCGGTAAAATTAACGACATTTTCGTTGGACAAGGTATCTCAAGACACATTCCATCTGGTTCAGATGAAAAAGGAATGGATGCTACAATTGAATTAGCTATGCAAGATGGAGAAAATCAATTTATCTTCACAAACTTAGTTCAATTCGACTCACACTTTGGACACAGAAGAAATGTTCGTGGATACGCGCAAAATATTGCCGACTTAGACGTTAAATTAGGAAAATTAATCAACGTTCTTAAAGAAGATGATTTATTAATCATGACAAGTGACCATGGAAACGACCCTCTTTACCCTGGATTCAACCACACAAGAGAATACTTACCGCTTACAGTTTACTCTAAATCATTCAAATCACCAAAAGTGTTACCAGTTCTTGAAGGATTAGGAACAACAGGAAACATTGTTGCTAGAAACTTTGGTGTCGATATTGTTACTGAAACAGGTGAAGATATTTTCGACAAATTAGTATAGTATTTATTCAACTCATCAAGCTTATGCTTGATGTTTTTTTATTTCAAAATTTATCTAAATTACAACACAACTAAATGTGTAAATTTTTCACACTGAATTGAAGTTTTTTATGTTTTTCTTTCCATTTTTTTTTTTTTTTTTTTAGAATAAGGGTTAGAAAGGGTGAAATTATTTAGTTCATAAGACCAAAAATACACAAGAATATAACATTCCATTCTCCACAATTCAATTATTCATTTTGTTTAGATTTAAAAAACTGTTTTTCGTTAAACACCCATCTAATTAATTAATCTATCAATTATTAATTATTAAAGTTAATCTCAACTAATTGAATATAAATATTTTTCTAAGTTTCACAAGTAATTAATTGAGCTAAAATAATTTCATTCTTTCTAGATGTTAATATTTAAATTTAAAAATTACACAAAAGGATTAAAAATAAATATGCAAAAGAAATTTTTATCAGTACCTATATTAGTATTATGAATTTTAGATTGAATTTTAATCTTTATTTTAAGCATATTAGCTGTAGCAGGAGCATTAACCGGTGCTGGAGTTGGTTTTGTTATAGGTATGGCTCTTGTTTACCTTTTAGTAAGTGGAATGAGTTTAGCTCTATTTATTATGCAAATCGTTGCTGCTGTTAGAATTAATAGTGAAAATAAAACAATTATGGTTTTATATATCGTTGGATTTTTCGTCCCAATTTGTACTTTAATTGCAGCAAGTATGGCTATTTACAAAAAATTATACTAATATTAAATTTATAAAATCAAATAAGAAAATAGAGAATAATACAAAAGTTCTCTATTTTTTAATTTGACTGTTTTCAAAGTTAAAAAATCCACAATTAAAAACTAAGGAATTGATTTAAATTGGTGTAATTTATCGCAGAAAATGTAAATTTTCACATTTTTTTCACATTAAATCAAAGTTTTTTAACTTTTTCTTTGCGTTTTTTTTTTTTTTTTAGAATAAGAAGTGGGAGGAATAAAACTATTAAAATATAATATCCTAAATGTATAATAATACCATGATTTTTCCATTTTGTTACTTACAGTAAATTACCATTTATCTTTGTTAATATTTCATTGATTCATTTTTATAATGATAGTGCTATCTAACAATAATAGTAATTAAAAAATAACAACTTCATTATAAATTGCATAATGTAATGTTTCGAAAAGTTACTTCAACATACAATAATCAGTGATTTCTTTCACTTGTGTATGATTATTAAATTCAATACTTATTATAATTTAAAGATAGATGCATGTGATTTAGTTCAATTTTTTAAGTAGTTCAATAATAAAAAATTAGTTTTACTCCTTCCAAATCTAAAGTTTTGATTTAAGAAAACTTTATAAAAAGGATTACTTCGATATGCAAAAGAAATTTTTATCAGTTCCAATATTAGTTTTATCAATTTTAACAACGGTGTTTGCTTCAATATATTTTATAGTGGCTTCTTTAACTCCCATAATGTTAAGCAAATTTACTACAGATAGAGACACGGTAGCAATCCTTAGCATAGTTGCTTCCGTCATAAGTCTTATGCCTACTTCGGGATTAGGGCTTGCTCTATTTATTACATGCATTGTGGGGGCAGTTAGAATCTCTCAATATAATAAAGCTACGATGATCTTATATACTATAGGTGTATGTGTACTGCCTCTTTTATTACTTCTTTCTTTCATCGGTTCAATTATAGCCATTGCTAAAAAACAATATTAATATAAAAATTTATAAATTTAATATCAAAAATTGGGAACAATAAAATGTTCTCTATTTTTGTTTCACTGTCTTTCTATAAATCAACTGATTATTGCTGCTGAATTAGAATGCTGCGAGTTTTTCTATGTTTTATATATGAAATTTTAACCATTTTATAAATAACAAAAATACTTATGACTTAACCTTGCATTTACCGATATAGACAAAACAACAGTATATAAATTCAAAGATGATGCTACTATTACTATGACAATTGATGGCTTAATTAACAAAGCTCAAATTTTTGCATCAAAAAGAAAAACAGTTGCTGATTTTATAGCAAGGATAATACCGACAATTAGATTTAAAAAAAGATGTAGATGTATCAACTAAAATTAACCCAGAAGATATTAATATAGACACAGATGTTTCAATTTATTGAAGTAATGATTCATTACCAGAAGTTCAAAAATTCTACAATATCTCATATAAAGTTACAAAAGAAGACATAGATGAAGATAGTGAAGATGCATTTTATATCTATAAAACACTTACATCTAAAGAAGATGCTAGACTACAACTTGTACTAATATCCACAGTAATTAGTGATTATGTGAAATAGTACTATATTAAAAAAGAGAAACAAAAATAGAGCGTAAGAGTCATACATTATTGTCGAATTGTAAAGTGAGCCAAAAATAAGGTGCACTTCTTTTTTAATCTAGTTTTTTACTTAATGCACAAAATACATCAAAAACAATTGAAATTAATATATTTTTTTCTTTTATCACTTAATGCAAGTCTCAAAAATAAAAACATCACATATAAATTTGTAATGTTTAAGATACTATTAACATCTAATTCAATCTACTTTGTCGGTTGTTTTAGTTGCAAATTTAATTCTCAATGCTTTCACTCATAAATAACCTATTGATGGAGTTAAAACAAATCCGACTCCAAAAATAACAAAGTTTAACAGACACACAATCGCTACATTTCCACCTTTATAAAATAAAGGTTCACGGAAGTTTAAGAAACCATATATAGTCATATCAAGTTCTTTTGTCAATCTATTTCCATTCTTAAGCTCAACATCTTTAAATTGATCATAAATTGGTGTTGACATGAAGAATGTGATTAAAGCAAAGAAGTAGTAACCTAACATTGTTATAACACTTAAATAAACGGTTCTCTTTGAAATTTGAATTTCTTTACGATTTATGATTAAAATCACAAATCCTAAAATTGGTGACACTGCATGAATAATGAATGTGTTAAAAAAGTAAAGTGGTTTAAATTCTTTTAATTCAGGCACAAAGATTAATGTTCAATATATTAAGAATGTAATTGAAATGTAAATAATTGACAAGAAGAAAGTTTGTTGTGCTTTATGATTTTTCATTTTTAATGCAAATATAACTGCAGATATTGCTAAAAATGTATTACTAAGTCACGTAAATGTTAAATTAACTCTTCAAAATGATTGAAGCATTTTGTAACCGTGAATACTTGATCTATTTAGGATTTCAGATTTAGCTTCATCTGATAAACTTGTTAATTCTTGTGAAATTCTTGTTGAAGTTAAATGTCAGTTTATTAGCGTTGCTAATATGACAACAAATACAATACCAATTGCTAAAAAGAATGATATTTTTTGTCTTGTTGTTAGATAAGAAAAATTCTCTTTTGTTGTTTTAATTATTTTCATAGTTTCATTATATAAAAATAAGAAAAAACAACTTAGATTTATTTTGTATTTCTTATGATCTTAATTTGATAAATAAAATTAAATTTTTATTCTTTGAATTGACAAAAATAATGTAAAATAGTTTTAGCGTGGTCGCGTAGCTCAGCTGGATAGAGCACGAGCCTTCTAAGCTTGTGGTCGGAGGTTCGAATCCTCTCGTGATCGCCATTTTTTTTATACCTTTTTTGACCCATATAAATAATTGAAGATATAAAAATTAAAAATATATATAATGTATGCATTATATATAGGATAAATTAATGAAAGGAGTAAATTATGTATAAGATGTTTAAAATTTTGCCATTTAACATTAAAATGAGATTTTTTATTGGTATCATCATTGTTATTTTAAATGTTGCTTGCACAATGATTTTGCCAATTGTGCTTAGTCAATTCTTGCCTTTACTTACAAAAGGTAATCAAGAAATATACACGATTACAATTTTTAAGAACTTACAATTGTATGAATCATCAAGCTGAACTAATGCATTTGTATTCTTATTAATTTCAATCTTAGTATTACTTGCACTTACAGCAATAACTGCTATAGCTTCAACCATGATAATCATCGGAGCTGGCGAGAGAGCTTCTAACTTTTATAGAAATGCTTTATTTGCTAAATATCAAAAACTTAGTCTTAAAGATATTTCTAATTTAACAACCGAAAGTTTAATAACAAGAATCAATGATGATGTTGCTGTCTTTTGAGATTTCTTAGTCGGTGCATCAACATCACTTGTTAAAGCACCATTATTTATTATTGTTGGATTAGTATTTGCTTTTGCAACAGATTTAGAATTCACTTACTCAATTTTAGCTGTTATACCTTTACTTCTTTTTGTTATGGTATTTATATCCGTTAAGGTAAACCCTAAACTTAAACAAAACAGAAAAAATCTTGATGCAATTACAAAAGAAGTTGACGAAACTGTAAATGGTGCTAGATTTATAAAAGCAAATAATTTACAAGAACAACAAAAAAGAAAATTCAATCACGCTAATAATCAATGAGTAAAAACTGAAAAGAATATTTTTAAATTCTTTGCAATTGGAACACCTGCGTTCTTTGGAATTGTTAACTTTATTGTTGTCTTAATTTACGCAATAGGAAAAGTTAAATTAGATCAAAATCCAAACATTGATGGTGAGTTTATCGCAAAGATTAATGTATTTATCGAATATGAATTTGTTATAGCTGGTGGAATTATTTTATTCTCACAATTCTTAGGTTCTATGTTTAGAGCAAAAATTAGTTCAGGTAGAATAGTTCAAGTCTTAGATGCTAAATATGATGATTTATTTGTTCCAAATGGAAAAATAATTTCACAAACTAATGATGTAACAGATTATTCGGTTCAATTTAAAAATGTTAACTTCAAATACTTTGACACAGCCGAAGATTATGCAATTAAAAACATTAACTTCAAAATTCCAGGTGGCAAAACTTTAGGAATTATTGGACCAACTGGTTCAGGTAAAAGTACAATTGTTAACTTACTTGTTAACAATATGAAATACACTCAAGAAAACGGAAATATCTTAATTAATGGTATTGAAGTCAGAGACATCAATACACATAACTTACACAAGAACGTAGCTATTGTTTACCAAGATGCACTTTTATATTCGGGAACAATTAAATCAAACGTTTTATTCGCTAAACCTAATGCAACTAATGAAGAACTTCAAAAAGCTCTTGTAGCATCTTGTGCAAGAAACTTTATTCAGACATTCGAGGATAGAGAAAATCACAAAGTCGAACAAAAAGGTAAAAACTTAAGTGGTGGTCAAAAACAAAGAATCTCAATTGCAAGAAGTTTAATTATTGACCCTAAAATCTTAATTTTAGATGACTCAACTTCTGCTCTTGATAACTTAACCACAAAGCAACTTATTAAAAATATTAAAGAAAATTACTCTTGTACAACAATTATTATTTCTCAGAAAATTAACTCAATCAAACACGCTGATAATATTTTAGTTCTTGAAAATGGAAAAATTCTTGACCAAGGAACTCACGAACAATTACTTAATTCTTGTCAATGATATAAAGATGTAGCAACTAACCAATTAGATCAATAGAAAGGAAAGGTAAATATGCCTGATTTAAGAGAAGAACAAAAAGAAATAGCTCAAGATTTACAAGCTAATGAGCAAGTTAAAGTTTTAAAAACACTTAAACAATTACTTTCGTACTTTTGTAGAAGTAAAAAAATATTATTTGTTGCTCTTTTATTTTCATTACTCAACTCTATTTTCTATATCATTGGTAGTTTCTTAATTGGAATAATCGTACAAATCTTCTTTGAACCTTATCTTAATTCACAAATAACTTACCCTGATAAATTTAATTTAACCAACTTTATATTAATGCTATCTGCACTTACGCTTACATTTATCTTGTACGGTATTTGTAGATATGTAGAACAAAGGTTATATATCAAACTGTCTTTTGAAGCTGGTGCAACACTTAGAAAAGAACTGCTTGAAAAGATATTAAAAATGCCTGTTAGTTTTTATGATAAAAACAAAACAGGAGACTTGATATCAACTTTAATTGTTGATGTTAACAATACAGCTAACTCGTTATTCCAAATGATGACGCAAGTTGTAACAAGTATATTCAACATTTGTATAACAATCATTGTACTTATGTTAGTTTCATCACTTCTTACATTGATTGTTTTGCCTGTTACACTGATTTTATTTGGATTAGTTTTCTTACTAATTAAAAAATCACAACCTTACTTTGTTAAAGTGCAAAACTCATTCGGGAGACTTAACGCTTTTGTTGAAGAAATGTTAACAAATACAAAAGTAACTAACTCATTTGATAGACAAGCATATGTTTATAGTGAACTTGAAAAAATCACATACGATATTAGAAAAAGCGCTTACAAAGGTGATGTAATTGCTAAATCATTTGATATCTGATATACACTTATAGCAAACTTTGTTATCTTACTTATCTCAGGTCTTGCTGCAATCTTTTATTTCAAACAAATACATGTTTGAAACTTAATCGGACTTGGAGTTGACCAAAACGGAAATGCAACACCTGCATTTATTATCTTATTTATTTCCCTTAACTGAAACTTTATGGGACCATTCCAAAACATCTTATCAAGCGCATTTAATGCGCAAATTGGAATTGCATCTTCATCAAGAATTTTCAAACTTTTAGAATTTGTTGAACCTGATACATTAAATCAAACAATTGATATTAACTCTATTAAAGGACACGTTCAATTTGATAATGTATATTTCAAATACAATCCGGATAAGTTAGAATATCAACTAAAAGCAGCTTCATTCGATATTAAACCAGGTCAAGTTGTTGCGATTGTTGGTCCAACTGGCGCTGGTAAAACTACAATCATTTCTCTTTTATCTAAATATTATGATTACACTAAAGGTTCGATTAAAATTGATGGAAATGAACTTAGAAACATCAAAACAGATAAATTAAGAGATCATATGACAATTGTGCTTCAAGATTCATTCTTATTTAATGAATCAATTAAAGATAACCTTAAAATGACGAATCCAAATGCAACTGATGAACAAATCATTCAAGCTGCTGAAATGACACATGCCCATCATTTTATTATGAATATGCCTCAAGGTTATGAAACAATGATCGAAAACAATGGTGCTAACTTATCACAAGGTCAAAGACAACTTCTTTCATTGACTAGAGCAATTCTTTCAAATAAAAACTTACTTATTTTAGATGAGGCCACATCAAACATTGATTCAGCAACAGAACAAATCGTTCAAAAAGCTATGTGAGAGTTAATGAAAAATAAAACAACATTTGTTATTGCCCACCGTTTAAGCACAATTAAAAATGCTGATGTTATTATAGTTGTTAATAATGGACTTATTATTGAAAAAGGAACTCACAAAGAGTTATTAGACAAAAAAGGTTTCTACCATCAACTATATACATCCCAATTTGAATTTGAAAATTAATACTAACTCGCAAGCTAAATGCTTGCGTTTTTTTATACTTTTGAAACATTTACTCTATTTCATTAATTTTTATAAAAGTAAGTAAAATACATAAATTTTCAATATCATTTTTTACTTTTTCTATTCATATATAGATGTAAAAGATGTTTCCGATATATATATATATATATATATATATATATATATAATCAACTTATTATGGAGAAAGTATTGAAAAAATTAGTTATTTGAGCTCTATATGATGATGCAGAAAGTTCATATAAAAATGCAATTAAGGAACATTGAAATAACGAAAAATATGATTTAGAAGTTCATAGTGTCGGAATTAACGACATATCATTTCCAAAAAGCGGTAAATACTTCTATCATAGAATTGATTTATCTATTACAAACTTTAATTTAATTTCTCAATTAAAACAATTGCCTACACCAGACATAATATTAGCATCTCCACCTTGCGAAAGCTGATCTGGAGCAGATTGTAATGGGAAAATGTTTAGAAAAATCGATAGCAACGGAAACTGAGTTGTTAAAAATTCAAGATTTTATGATGAATACAACAAAACTTGCCATCCGGTTAAAAGAAGATACTTTGAACAAAAAGAAAGAGGAAGAATTTTAGGTGAAGCAACTGTTGGTGGAACAATTGAAATAATTAGAAAATTCAAACCAAAAGTTTGGGTTGTCGAAAACCCTGCTACATCAAAGACTTGAGAATTTCAAAAAAATCACTGAGATTTTATGGGATTTGAAAATAAATCAACTTATTCAGCATATGATAGTAGATTCTCTTTAAAGCCCACAATATTTAAATCAAACATTAAGTTACATTTAATTTCTAAGTCAGAAAAGAGAGCTGAAAAAAGCAAACATATGTCACATGGTTCTTATGCTCAAAGAAGCAAAATTCCACATCAATTAATAATTGATATGGTTAATCAAATTGTTAACTACATTGATAAAGATAAAAAAGAAGGTCGTAATGGAAGATAAAATTAAAGTTAAATTCTGAAAAATCGGTACAGCGATGACTCGCTATCTTGATCAATTAAAAGACAGTGTTAATGAGATTTGTAATAATTTAGATTATGAAAGCGTAAGTAAAAACAAATTAAACTTTAAAATATATCCTGAAAGAAATAAAATAAATGTTAATGATATTGAATTTACATTGTACAGATCAAAAAGTAAATTATCAAATGTCTCTAATAGTACAATTGACCAATATTTAAGAATTGTATATTTTCTTTTCAAAAAGGAATTTAATATTCAATTATTAAATGATAGATCAAAATATTATGAAGTCACTTTAGATTTTAAAAAACTTAAAGATGAAATCACTGAACTTCATAAAATTTCACTTAAGATACTAAATGAATTTATCAAAAACGAACTTATGGAAACTGAATTTGTCGATTTCAATGATTCAGAACAAGACTTTTGACTTACTTTTGTATTCTCTCAATATCAATATATGAAATTTGTTAATTCAGATTCTGAAAATGAAAAATTTGATAATAGACTTTATTATTTTTATATACCTAATTACTCAGAATTTCTTTCGGAAAATGAGTCAAATGAACTTTTTGATGCATTAAAAAACTTTATTTCAAATATTGCTAAAAGTCCATCAATTGAATTCAACTTTCCATATACACAATTCATCGATAAGATTAGACAAAATGAAGTTAAAATTAATGAAAATAAGGAAAGTTTAGATACATTAATCGAAAAAATCAATACATCTTTAGTAGAGAAATTTCAAAATCTAGTTACAAACAATGAAACCGAACAATTAAAAACCTCTTATTCAAAATTAGCATCAATAAGAGATTATGTTCAAATGCTTCTCGAAACAATAAAATTTGAATTACCTCCTTATCAAAGAGAGTATGTTTGAAAATTCGACAATATTAAAGAGTTACTTGATAGATTATTTAGTACTCACTCAAATAAAAATTACTATTTAAACAACGTTATTTTCTATAAACTACAAGATAACGAATACTCACTTTTAGACGGTCAACAAAGAACATTAACTATTTCAATTATTGTTTTATGTTTATGAAAAGTAACAATGGGTCAAATGTATTTCAAAATTGATCCATCACGCCCAAAAAACGAATGAAGCGAGCAATTAACTGAAGTGCTAAATAAATACAAAGGATTGTCATTCATATTTTGACACGCATATAATTTGATTAAACACCATCGTAACAAACCTCATTTATCTGTTTATGAAAGTTCAAACAATTATGAACATTTGAAGAATATAGGACAACTAATTAACAAGGTTGATGATAACATTTTTAGAGAAATCGAGAATTACATTATAGCTTATGCGCTTGATATTCATGGTGATTTAAATTTATCTAAGCTTAATGATTTTGCGACCAGATTTTTAGATAGCTCATATCTTACGGTCACTATTGTTGATAAAATTAATCCTGAAGAATTATTTGAAACACTTAACTCTACAGGTGTGCAATTAACTAATTTCGAATTATTTATAAACTTTGTCTATTACAAACTCATAGACTTAAAATCTAAAGATTCTTCATTTCTCACAAATGAATTTAAAGATGAGTCTGTTGTAATTGATGATATAAGAAAAAAACTTTTTGACAAATATATTCCTACGAAATCAGAAGACAAAGATAATAAGAAAATAGATAAATTCAATGATCATTTTAACGATTTTACTGAACATATATACTTTAGAATTGTGAATCTTAGAAGTTTAAAATGTGAAAACAACCGTTGTCTCATTAAATCAAACCAAGAATGTAGTTATTTTGATGATAATGCCGAAAAGATTGAATCAATTCATAAAAATAATAATAAAAAGGATAGAATCAATCAACAAAAGCTTCAATTTGTATTTGATTATCTATGTCATTCAAAAAATAATATTGAAAAAGTTCTTCAAGCATTTTATAAATACTTTGCAATTTTTATCTATTTAACGTTACCTGAAGAAAATAGGACATTGCCATACTTCCAAAACGTTAAAGAATTAACAGGATTTAAAGAAGAAAATTCATTATTTAAATTCATGTTGAGAATTTGTAAATTGGATGTTACAAAATCAATACTTTGAGATATTCTAGAAAACAATAATTACTTTTGCGCTAGAAAAAATGATGACAAATCGAATAACATAATCAAGGAAAATATAATAAAAAATTATCTTCTATATTTAGAAAAATCTATTTTAGTTTGAAAATTACTTGATTTCAAGGGGCAATCAATGACTGAAGTGTTCAAATCACTTCTTCTTAACATAAATTTAAATCAAGCAAAAACTATAGATTATTCTAAGAGGTTTAAAAATGTTATTAGAAATAACAAATTCTTCTATATAGACGATATTAGATTGAATAACTTGAAATCAATCATAAGTAGCAAATTTTCAAGCACAGATGATAGTGGCAATAGCAAAAATATATACATTAAAATTTTTCTAGCAAGAGTTAATTACTATTTAAAAAACAATATGTCAATGCTTCCTAATATGAAATTGAATCAATCTCTTGATTGAAATCAATTTTTAGATTCTTGCGATTTAGAACACAATATAGCAAAGGAATCTAAAATTCAAAACAAATTAGAAGCTGCAAAATGAGATGAAGTTAAAGCTTATATTTTTAAGATGGGTAATTTATCATTACTAGAAGAGAGTGAAAATAGGAAAAAAAGCAATGATGCAAATATAACTTATAGATCACAAAATGACAATAATTACACAGAACACGGTTATACAGATGTTAATGGTAAATGCATTTTAAATAGCTCTGAATGAACAACAAAGTGAATTAATCAAGTTGATAAAAATAACTCAAAAGAATCAGTTAATGAAAACATACATAAGTCACTTAAGAATATTGATGAAAAAACAAATCAATACATTGAATTATTCACTAAAATGTATCTAGAAAATGATGAAACAAAACTATAACTATTCACACCTTCACAAGCTTTTACGCTTGTGATTTTTATATCCAAAATACTACTAGATAAAAAAATTGACACCCTAAACCAAAACCATATCTTTGATATGGTTTTTTCTTTTTTCTTGTAAAAAAAATCACAAGCAAAAACCTGTGATTGAATCGTAAAAAGGGAATATTACAACTTTTTAATGAAGTTAGTTATTTTCTATACCTCATTATCCTATTGCTACTTTTGAACCAGCTGTATAGACTAAAACGTATTTTCTATCTGATTCTGGAATATCTCATTTATCTAATACAAAGATTGGAAGAATATGACTTTGTGTTCCATCTAGTGTAGAAGCATTTCAAATGAGATTATCATTTACATAAAGTTTAAGTCTTAAATCTCCATAGTAACTTGCATTAATTGGGAAGTAACCGTTAAAATTGTAAGCTTTTGCAGTTTTTGAAAAGTCTCCTAAGTTATTGGAAATAACTGATGGTAATGTGTTCCCTGGAATGCTTGGATGTCAAGAACGTGAATTATCTAAATCAAATTCAAGTCTAATTTTGTCCCCAGTTGCAAAATCAATGTGTCTTGCAGTTGATGAGTCAATTAATTGTTCAAAGAATGCTCCACCGATGTTTGCAAAATCTCTTGTTGAAGAGTTTTTAGATGCAGTTGCGTTTAAAACGAATGTAAATGAGTTGTCTTCTGTAAATGTTTTTGTGAAGACTGATGTATTTTTATCAATATTAAACTTATCACTTGTTATATTTGTTTTAACAAATGCTTGAAGCAATGCAACTCATAAAGCATTTTGATAATTAAATGCTGTGCCGTCAGAAATCTTGTAATTTCAAGCACCATTTGCATAGCTGTTAATTACATTATTTAATCAGTTTTTATTCACATTATTTGTTCCATCTTGTAAAAATCTTTCTTTATATTTGATTTCATATTTTCTAGGGAATAATCAATAATCATCAAGTGAATTAGGAACAATAGTTGAAGCAGCAGGTGTTAAATCAGGAACTACACCTGTTTTAACTCAATAGTTTGCTATTGGGCTTTTATCTTCTTTAACAAATGTTGTTGCTAAATAAGGATAGTTTCCTTGATTATTTAAAATTTCTAATTTAAGAAGTCTCTCTTCATTATCATCGTGATTATATTCAAATGTAACAACTTCATCATCATAATCAATTGAACTTTTATCTAATCTAATGTAAGGATCATTATTGCGTCCTCTTAAACGAGTTTTGTATTGAAGTGTGATTAGACCTGAATCAAATAAAGGTTTTAAATCACGAATTGAAAGAGTTTGATATTTAGATGTGTTATCAATAGATAACAATTTAAATGATCCTTCAAATATTTTTCTAGGACCAATTACATAATCTGCATATCCATCATCAGCATTATTTAGACAATTTAATACTAAATATGTTGCATATTGCATGTTTGTTGTTAAGTAATTTAGTAAATTACCTTTATCAATTCTTTCATCAATATTAGCTTTAATTTGATTAATTTCATCTAATCTAGAAATAAAGAATTCAACCTTATCTGTGTCGTGCTCAAATTTGTATGATAAGTTTTCTTTATCAGCTAAGAAATCTTTTAAGTAGTACTTAGAATTATCCGGATTGTTAGAGATTTGAACAATTTGTTCGAATGCATTATTAACTTTTTCTATTGCAATTGTATTAGCAACATTAAGGATATTTTCTACTTCATTTTTAAGAGTTTTTAATTCATCTAATGATTTATTTTCATAATCATCTAAAGTGGATAAATCAAAGTTTGTAATTTGATCTGAACCAAATAATGTTTCATTTTGTTTTACTTTATTTAATGAATTTAAATTTTCTCTTATGTATGCAACATAATCATCTTTACTTTCAGCAGATTGAGCAGCATTGATAATTATGTTTGCAACTTTATCAAATTTATTTCACTCACCACTTAACTCAAATAAGTATTTAGAATCTAATCGATTTCTAATTAACTCAATTAAATTATCTTTTGTGTCTTGAGAAGTAGCTTGAATATCAAAATTATCAATTTGATCACTTGTATTGTTTTGAACAATGTTAATTAAAACTGTATAACTTTGTGGAGCTACCACTACATTAACTTCGTTATTTTGAATTTCATCAATTGTTATTGATTGAATAACATCTTTATTCGAATCAATTAAGACATATGAATCAGGAACTAAACTACTTTCAATAGTAATTGAGTTTTCATCCATATTAAGTTTTTGTGTTGTAGTCGCAACAATATCATTATTTAAATCCTTAAAATTAATTGTTATTGTTTTTCTATTTTCAACAATTTCAATTTGAATTTCTGAAGTTCAGGGACTTACACCTGAAATTGATGTCACTTTAACATCACTTGGTAATTGTTGTTTAATAAGTTCACTAATTTTTGCTTCATCATCTTGATAATTAACTTGAATTTCAAAATCTTGAATATCTTGTTTATGTGATTCATTTTTGACTATTTTAACTTGCACACTATAGTTTTTAGGTAAAACTAAAACATCGACAGAATTATCCACTATTTGTTCTATAACTTCGCTTTCAATCACTTCTTTATATGAGTTAACTAAAACATAAGAATTAGGAACCATATTACTGTGGACAGTTAATTGATTCTCATCAATATTTATTTTTTGTGTTGTTGTATCAACAACAGAACCGTTAGAATCAACAAATTTAATTGTTACAGTTTTTCTATTCTCAACGATATCAATGTTAAATGTCTCAACTCAAGGTTTAATATTACCAATTGAACTAACTTTGACATCTGCAGGAAGATATTCCTCTATTAATTCTTTGACCCTAGTCTCATCATCTTGATAATTAACTAAAATATTAAAATCAGAAATATCATCTCTATGAGAGTTATTTTGGTTAATATGAACTCTAACTGCATAGTTTTTAGGAAGCGCAGTTAATTCAATAGTATTATTTGTAATTTCATTTACCATAACACTATCTAGAATTCGCTTGTTCGAATCAACTAAAACATAACCATCCGGAACTAAATCTGAACTTACAACAATTGAATTTTCTCCAATAGGAATTCTTTTCTCTCTTTTTTCAATAACACGATGGAAATCATTAAAGTAAATTGCTATAGTTTTTGTTCTTTCAGTAAGTTCTAAGTAAATAACCTGAGATCACCGTCCAATTCCTGAAATTGATTCGATTTTCACATTATTAGGTAATTGGTTCGCAATGAGTTCAAGAATTTTAATTTCATTATATTGATAGTTAACTGAAATCTTAAAATCTTTAATATCTTGTAAGTAGTAATCAAATTGATTTCTTTCTATTGAAACTTGAATATCGTAATTTTTAGGTCATATTTTAATAAATTCATTTGATATTGGAGCTTCATCTCTTATCAACTTATCAACCGGTTCTCCGTATTTATTCAATAAAACATAGTTTTCCGGATCAGGATTAGTGATTTCTCATTTACCATTAATTTTTTTTGCAATACTCTTAAGAGTTTCAGGTTCTTCGTCCCTGGTATAAGCGTTTCTTAATATCACTTTTACAGCTTCTTCAGTTTTATTTGTGTATTTTAGACCAAAATACACAGCAGGTGCAGTTACCGCTCCAAGTACTCCTGTGAATGCTAAAAGTATAATAATCTTTTTATTTCTTTTTGAAGTTTTACTAGTCATAAATTTGTCCTTTTTATTATTTTTAAATATACTAAATTAACACTCTTATATCGCTAAAAAAATGAAATAAATTTTGAGCTTGAAATCAACAAAAAAGCAAGCTAAGATAGCTTGCAAATTTAATTATTTTTTAAGGTCGTTTACTGAACCAATGTAAGCGAATTTTTCTGGATTTACATCAATAAATTCACCATTAATAATTCTAACGACTGAATCCACAGTTTGATCTAAAGGTACAAAAACCCCTTTTCTTAATGTGAAATGTTCAGTCATAAAGAAGTTTTGTGAGAAGAAGTTTTGCAACTGTAATGCTTTTTTAACGATTGTTTTTGATTCATCATCTAACTCATCAAATCCTAAAATAAGCATAACATCTTCAATTTCTTTATATCTTTGTAAGATGTATTTTGTGTCTAAAATAGCTTGATAATGCTTTGAACCAATAATTTCAGGATTTACGTTATTTGATGAAGAAACCAACGGATCAAAAGCAGGGAAAATGTTTTTAGCACTAATTTCACGTGAAAGCACAAGTGAAGAGTTTAAGTGGTTAAATACAGCAACAGCTGATGGGTCAGATAAATCATCCATTGGTAAGAAGACTGTTTGGAATGATGTAATTGAACCATTTTCATTTGTATAAAGTCTTTCTTCAGCTTGTGAAATTTCAGTGTTTAAAGTTGCTTGATATCCACCAATGGATGGTTTTTTGTCAAGTGATGCAGCAACTTCATTTCCAGCTTGTAAGAAACGGAAAATGTTGTCAATGAATAATAAAACATTTTCTTTATTGTTGTCTCTTAAGTATTCAGCAGCAGTAATTCCAACTGGTACAATACTCATTCTTGAACCTGGGTTTTCATTCATTCTTGAAATGTACATTGTTGAGTTTTGTATTAAGTTAGATTCAGTTAAATCATTGTATAACTCAATAGCTTCTCTTGAACGTTCTCCTGATCCAATGAAGATAGCTGATGTGTTAGTTTTTTGTTTTGATAGGTTGAAAATAATTTCTTTCATTAAAACAGTTTTACCAACTCCGGCTCCTCCAAAGATACCGATTTTATCTCCATCTAAAATAGGAACGAAAAAGTCAATAGCTTTAATACCTGTTGTTAAAAGCTGTGCTCTTTTTTCGTAGTTTGTATTTGTTACAATTGTTGAATCCATTTCAACTGTTTTTGTAACTTTTGTTTTAGGTGAGCTTAAGTTATTTCCAAGCACATCGTAAATGTGTCCTTTTGCTTCATTTCCAACAGGCACCATAAATGAATGGTTTAATTTTTCAATCTTATCATTGATTGATAAGTTATCTTTTAAGTCTACAATAACTGCTAATAAAGTATTTTCATTAAGAATTCTTTTAACTAATAAATATGAACCATTGTCGCTTTTAAGAAGTGAATTAATAGCTGGTAACTTTTCGTTTTTGAATTGAATTTCAATTACGTCGCTTCATAATTTTGTTATTTTAGCACTCATTATTTACTTCCTTTTAATTCATTTTTAATTTTGTTGTGAATTTGTTCTATTAGTTTTTCATCAGTAGTTAAGAATTCTTTAGCAGTAGGTAATTGTCATTGTAGATTAAATTTATTTGAATATTTATTAAGCAAGAATGCGAAGTAGTTTTTAACTAATTCATGATCTTTAGTTGTATCATTAATTAAATCATCAACAACTTTCTTGCAAGTTGCATTAGATTTTTCGTATTCAATAATGAATTTGATTGCTTTGTTAATTTGCAAATCAGATAAGTTATTTAATAAGTTTCATTGAATGATACGTGAAATTAAGTAAATATCTTTTTCATCGTATGATGAAACACCTTTTTGATTAAACATTTTTTCAATTTGGATTCCTCCTAACATAAGTGAATTAATGTCATCATTAAGGTCGTATTTAACAGCAAGTAGTTTTGCTTGTTTTTTGAATGATCTATATAACTTACCAACAATTTTTGCGCTTTGGTTCATTAATTTGTTTTGAACTCCACCACCAATACGTGAAACTGATAAGTTAACATCGATAGCTGGATATTTGTTAAGCGCAAATAATTCTGAGTTTGTAACAATTTGACCATCTGTAATTGAAATAACATTTGATGCAATTAAAGATGTAATATCGTTATCAACTGTTTGAATAATTGGAAGAGCAGTAATTGATTTTCTATTGTGGAATTTACCGCTTCTTTCAAGTAATCTAGCGTGTGCATAGAACATATCACCAGGGAATGCTTCTTTACCAACTGGTTTGTTGATTAATAAAGCAATTTCTCTGAAAATGTTTGCGTGTTTTGTTAAGTCATCAAACACGATTAAAACATCATCTTCATAAGAAACATTTTCAGCGTGAGCCATAGCAATATATGGAGCTAAATATTGTTCATATGGTTTATCACTGTTTGCAGTTAAGATGATTGTGTATTCATCAGCACCATGTTCTTTAAGTAAATTGTAAACATTTGCAATTTCGCTTTGTTTTTGTCCAATTGCAACATAAATACATTTAACATTTTTGTCTTTTTGGTTAATGATTGTGTTTAAAGCAATAAATGTTTTACCAGTTTTTCTATCACCAATAATAAGTTCTCTTTGTCCTTTTCCAACAGGAATAAGCAAGTCAATTACTGAGTAACCTGTTTTTAATTGCTCATCAAGAGGCATATAAGACATTAAGTTGTTATTAACGTTAAAGATTTCTGAAGCTTGCTCATAGAATTCAAATTTTTCTTTAGTAACTTCAGGGAATAAAATGTCACCGTTAATGTCAATGATTTTTCCGAAGTAGTTTTTTGCAGTTTTAACTTTTGTATCAACTTTAGCCCTAATTACTTCTGCACCAATTTTATATTCTTCAGGATTTTGTTTAATTAAACAAAAAGCACGATCTTCTGTTGCTGAAATTACCATTAATAAAGCATCTTTATTATCTTTTAAATGGTAAATTTCATTTTGTTTGTAATTTGTTTGGCCACTTATTTCAACAACATAGTCATAAATGGCTGATATGTATAATTTATTTTCCATGTTCTTCCTTTACTTTAAATTAGCTTTCTTTTTGTTTAAACTGCTAATGATTATTGTTCCAATTAATAAAAGCGTAATAAGTGTACCGATTGTAATTAAAACAATGTTTGTGTTTTTTGTTGATTGTAAATTTTCTTTAAGAATCAATTCATTGTAAGCTTTTTGGTATTGTGTTCTGATGTTTTCACTTTCATTAGTGATGTTTTTATTTTGAGTTACGATACCTAAATTAATGAATTGTTTTTGAACTTGTTCTAACTTTATGTTGAAAGTTTGAAATTGTTGATTTTTAAATGTGCTTACTTGTTCAATTCTGTCTAAGTCTAAAATTAAGTCTCTTAAAGTTGATAGCGCTTCATTAACGTCGCTAAATGTGAAATTAAAAGAATTTAAGTTAGCTTCAATAACTGATTTAATTTCAGGTACTGAAATTTGTTTTGAAAATTCGCTATATAAGTCTTTATATGCACTTGTTAATAAATTAAAGTAAGTTCTTCCTTTAATTGTTTGTGCGTGAATAGAGTTAGTGAATGCATCTTTTGAGTCTTCTGATAATGATAAGTTGATTAAATCACCTTTATCATTTTTAAAAGTTACATCCTTATAGTATTCAACTGCGTCATTTATGATGTTTGTGAATTGTTGATTGTTAATAATTTTTACTGCAACAAAGATTTGGTCAAAGACAATTTCTTGAAGTTTTCTATTTCCAAGTTTTTCAAAAACTAAATCTTTGGTAATTCCAAGTGCATCATAGTAACCTAACATCGAAGATTCAATTGCATTACTTACAACTTGCATTGATTGAGCATATTGTGCATCTGAATATCTAGTCACTTCACGTTCATAAGATGTTTGTTTCTCATCTGATGTATTTGTTAAAGTAATTGTTGCAATTAACTTGCCATCTTCTTCTCTTAAGCCTGTAACGTTGTATTTAAGTAATTTTAATAATGGATTAAAGAAGAAAACTGCTTCATTATTGAATTTAGCATTTTGTGAATTTACTAAACTAATTAATTCTGCATTTGAAGTGTTGATGTAGTCACCTGTAAGTATTGGAGAAAGTCTAGGAACGTTTTCTTCAGCAACTGAAACTACAATTGGGTCTTCTTCGATTTTGTCTTCAGGTAAGATTGGAAGAATCGGTTCTTCAACAACTTCATTGAATTCTTGGTTTTTCTCGATGTCAAATTTCATTGTTCTCTTATTAAGAACCGATAAGAAATAAGCATCTCAAGAATCAAAACCTTTAGGTATATTTAAATCTAATTTTGCATCATCATCTAAAACTTTGAAAACTTCTTCATCTTTTGCATATTTAGGAAAGTCTTCTTTTTCTAAAAGAATATCTCTTCAAGATGAAGATAGCGATTCAATATAGCTATTTGTTTGGTTCAAAATCGCACTTTGAGTAAGTTGATTATTAATTACTTCTGCTTCTTCAGGAATGACAACTTTTCCTTCTGTGTCTATAGCACTTACTTTTTCGTAGTTATCTGGTGTAGCTTCACCAATCATAAGTGGTCCAAAATCATTTTTAAAGTAAGTAATGTCTCCTAATTTGTAAGTTTCATTTGTAAGTAAATTAGGGAAAATGATGTTAAATCCATTTTCAATTGGATTTGAAACTATTTGATCTTTTTGAGCCTTTAAATAATTTACAAACTTTTTATAGTAAGTAATTCTTTTTAAATGTTCAATATTTGGTTCTGCTAAATTTTGCTTTTCATAATCTGCTACTTCTAATTCAAGCTTTTTAATATACTCTTCAAGGACTAATGGTAATTTTTCATTGAAAATGTTTTTTTGCATTTCCTTAGTTTCAGGAAAATTAGCAACAGGCTCTTTTTCTGTTTCAGTTGTATCACTTGCTGTTTCATTTTCATTTGTAGTTGCTGAAATAACCGAAAGCGGTAATACTAATGAAGAAGAAATAGCGCCTAATTTAAGTCATCTTCTTATTTTCATAAATCCTCATTTTCAAATAATGAAAAGTAAATTTGAGCTTTAAGCTTGAATGCTTTTCTTTTTAGTTTTTCTAATCTGTTGATTAAATCAATGTCATTAGAAGCATATAAAGCAAATTTTGTTTTTAGCAGTTCCCTTTTAATTTCTTTGTATTTTTTATTTAATGAATGTAATTGTGTTTTATTTTTATCATCTTGCGCAAAAGTATCAAATGAATTATTGTAGAAAAGGACAATTTGATTTTCATTACTTTGGACAAATAATGAATCAAATATTAAAAAGTATTCTTTTGAATTTGTTTTAAGTGAGCATAAAACTTTTTTGTGACTTGAAATTGTGTTTTTATCAACTTTTTGTCAACTATCTTTTAACTGATGATTGATTTTTAATTCAGAAATCTTAAGATGTCTTTTAACATTTTTAGCTGATACTAAAGTTAAATCAATCATTAGTTCCCCTTTCTGATTTCATGTAATAAGTCTTTTTTCTTGCTAAGCATTGAGATTTGTTCAATTTCTTTTTCTCTTTTAACTTTTAAGAATTGTCTTTTTTGGAATTTGATTTTTTCTTCTAAATCATTAAGAGTACTGTTTTGAGCAACTAACTTATATTTTTCATAAATTAAAGCTGACTCAGTTAAAAGTGAAGAAATAGCAAAGTTTAAGTAAGACTCAGTTTCTGAATCGATAAACTCATTTAAATCTTGTGAAATTTTGTGAGTGTTGATATTTGAGTTAAATAATTGACCGTGTTGATGGTGTTTAAGTGTGAAATTATTCATATTTACAGGAAGAAGTTGAATATGTTTTTCTTTAATCTTTGTTGAGTTAATTACAAAGTTTAAGTTTGCATAATCATTAATTTTGAAGTTGTTAATAATGATTTTTGGAAGTAGTTCATTTAAGTAATCAACTTCATTTTTCTCAAAGCTAAATAAGATATTAAATCCGTTGTCACTAGCAAACTTAATTGCTTTTTGACCAATAGCAATAATGCTATCGTTAGATTTGTTGATAGCTTGAAGCAAGTACTTTTCATGTTTTTGATATGAGTTAGTACTATATTTTTCTTCTTCTGTAATGTAAATTCAAAGTGTTTTTAATCCACCTAAAGTAAGCAAGTCACTTTTTTTATTAAGAGCAAAATCATTGATTGAATATTTATCAGTAATTTGCTCAATTATGAATTTTGAATAGTTAGCTCTATCTAAACAGTAACTAATTTGTTTAGATAGTCTAAGTAAGTTAATTAAAGTAATATTTTTCTTTGATTCAACGATTTTATAAATCTTTTTAAGAGAATTGTATTTTGATTCAATGGTTTTACTGTTCATTGATAATTCCAGGACCTATAAATAATTTATAAACATTGTTTTCTTTTAATAAAAGAACACTCGGTATAAATTCGATAATGTAATTCTCTTCAATTAGTTTATTTATGTATTCATTAAAGTCTGAGTTCAATTGTGAAACAGAGCTTCTAAGTATTGTATCTGATACAGAAACATTTTGTTTTTGTTCAGTTTTAGGAATTTGATCATATAAACTAAATTTTGAATCAATAGTTCAGGTGATAACAAATTTATCTAATAAAAGATTATTTTTTCTGCTAATTCATTTTTGAATACTATCTGTCAAAGGTTTTAAATCTTTTTCAGTTAAGTTGTATTCAATTAAAAATGAATTTCAGAAACTTTCATTTGAAACATAAGTCGGTTTGCTTTTAAATCTTTCAAAGTCAGCAAATAATTTTGATTGATAAACTTTTGCTTTTTCTAAGTATGCTAAAAGCTCTTTATTTTTCATTTTATTTTTCTTAAACATAAATTATTTACCTCTCTTTGTAAAGTGTTTTCTTTTTTCATAAAGCAAAGCAAATATCTTGATAAATCCAGTATATGCTATAGATGAAAGTGCAAATAGAATATAAAGCATAATTGTGACCAGTGCAAGAATTGTTAATATATCTCAATTCTTTGTAAGCACTAATATTGCTCAGTTATCATTACTTAATGTAGCGTGTAAGAAAATGCTAAACACTAATGAAATTGTTAGGAAAACTAACATAGCTAAAAGCATTGAATTTTCTAAATTATTTAATTTATTAGCTTTATTGTATTTAACTAATCCAAAGTTAATTACAAATAAAACAAAGAATAACAAGTTGATAATTAATCTGTTAAAGTAGTTTAATTGAGTGTTTGCAACTAATAAAACAAATAATGAAAGTAATTCCAAAAATACAAATGCTGTTTTGTTTGTTAATAATTGATTTTTGAATTTTGTAAATCTACTTGTAATTACAAGTCCATTTAAGATTGCAACTAATGAAATAAACACAGCAAATAAAGTAACTTTTGTGGTTGTATCTTCACTAATATCGATTGGTTTGTAAGCGTATTTTGCAAGTGTGTAAATTGCAAAGAACATTACAGGTAAGATAAATGCAAGAATTAATTTTGTAAGTGATGCAAATAAACTGTTTCTGTAAACTACACTTGATAAGTTTGAGATGTTTGAGTAAACTTTTAAACTTAGAAGTAAGATAAGTGCAAAAACTAATCCAAAAATAGATAAGTTTTTGTAAACTGCATTTTCACTGAAAATTCTAGTTAGTTTATTAATGTAAACGTTGTTTACAAAAATACCAACAATTCTTTGTGTTTCAATGCTTCCATCTTTTGATTTTGAAACTTGAACGTTATTAACCATTAAAACAAGCATTCATAATCCAATTCCGAGTAAAACGTATTTGATTATAGTATAGCTTGAATCTAAAACTAATTTCTTGATGTCAATTGAAAAATTTCTTGATTTTTGAACTTGTGTGTATACATCAAAAGTTAAATCAATAACTAAAAGTGGTATAAGTAAAAATGAGTTATAAATTAATCATTTTGCAGAAGTATCTTTTGTAGTAGTTATAAAAGTAAAAGTATAAAATCCAAATGTAATAAGTGCATAAGTAATGTATGCAACATATCAGTAGATGTAACTTGAAAACTTCAAGTTATTTTTGTTTATGACAAAATAACTCTTAGTCATAGCGATAATAATCAGCAATGATAATAAAGTTAAGTTGAATAAAACAAAGAAGTTAATACTTGAGTTTATTTTGAAACTTCTATCAAACAGAATTGAATAATCAATTCCTGTTTGAACGCCTTTGTTAATAAAGTAATTGAAAACAATTCCAATTGAGCTTATTAACAAGAACGAAAGTACAAGTGAAATTAATTTAAGAACATTTTCTTTACTTCAGTTTAATTGTAATAAATTGGTTTTACTATTAACTGAATGAGATTTCTGCATCGCCACCTCCACTTGGATCAAAGTTAGCTGATTTAACTACTGCTGTTTTACCAAATTTAGTAAATGCTTGTGAGCGATTTAATCTGTCAGCCATTGTTTGGTTATCTACGTAAATTGTTCTAAATACATTTTTACCTGATTCAATTAATCCGTATAATTCTGGACCTCAGTTATCGTCTAAGTCACGTGCATTACCTTGAATGTATAATGTGTTAACTTCTACAGGACTAACAAAATGTAATTTAGGTCTTTCAGGTCCTTTGATAAGCATTGCAGATCATTGTTGAGCCGCTAACGTGTCAGCGTTAACTGTGAATATATTTGTGTTATTGTAAAGAGTTAAGTTTTTAAATACTCTATTGTGGAAACGCATTCCTTCAAGACTTCTGATGTTTTTGTTTAATGAGAAATCAAGTCAAGTAGGTCAAGAACCATCTCCGAATTCTCCTTGGAAAATTCTTTCATTGTATCTATCTTTGAATGCAATATCAAGACCTTCGTTGATTTCTTCTAATGTATCATCTTTATCAAATCTAAGTCTGTTAAATACAATTGAACCTGGCATATTTGTATTATCTTGCATAGCTGCGAATGTGTAGTCAAATGTAATATTTTTTACACCACGTAATGCAATAGGGTCAATTCCTCAATCTTTACTTAATAAGTCATTTGAACTATAAAGGTCTAATTCTTGGATTCTCTTATCTTTAAGTGCAATAAGTGAAGTTGTATCTTTACCTTCAAAGAATAAAGTTAATTTTTGAATTGATTCAGGAAGTTGTTTTAAAATGTGTCTAAATTCTTGACGTTTGTCTTTAAGACCCATATTTTTGATTACAAGTACATCAATTTGTTTGTTAGCTTTTTTAACTTTATCTAAAAAGCTTAAGAATGAATTGTAACCTTTAGTGTTAGCTGCATCAAGAATTGCCATAACTTTGTTTGTTTTGACTTTTTCTTTTGCAATAGCACTTTCTGGTTTGTATTCATAAATTTCAATCCCTTTATCAGCACCTGCTCCATATCTTGAATATTCAGAAGTTTTATTTCGTTTAGAGAAACCTTCATATTCTAAGTTTCTAATTTGTTTTGAATTTCTGTGATATTGTGATTCATAAGCAAAATATGAATTTTTATGTCTTCTTATATATTCATTACGCACAACATTATCTTCTAAATTAACATGTGCAAAACTACCGAATCCTGTATCACCTCAATGGAAACTTGGAACCATACCTTTGTTAAGGTAATTTTCAAGTTCTCTATTTATAGTTTCAAGTGTTATCTTAAATGCGTATGCTTGTTGAGGATCTTTAAGTAATTTAAAAAGATATGAGAAATCTGCGTTCTCTGGATAATTAATTTGAGGATTGTTATTAGCAATCTTAATGATACTCTTGTTTAAAAGCTCTTTATCAGCTTCTGTTAAATCATTTGGATTTTTATTAAATATGCTGTTAATAACAGAAAGATTTTCTCTAATTTCTCTTTTCATTTCCTCTTTGACTTTTGTAACTTTGTCAATAGGTTTAGGTTTCATTGTTGCAAAATCTAAATCTTTTGCAGCTTCTGGGTTAGCGTAACCTTCGATTGCTTTTGAAGGTTCTGTAGATGGATCTGGCTCAGGTTCAGGTTCTGGTTCTGGAGGAGTCACTATAATTGGTTGTTCAATAATAGGCTCTGTAGGTTGCTCAGGTTCTGGTTCTGTGGTTTTAGGTTGTTCTGTATAAACACTATCTTCTGCTTTATCCGGATCTTCTGGTTCTGGTTCTTTTGGTTGCTCTGGTGTTGGAGCAGGATCTGGCTCAGGTTGTGGATCAGATCCAGGTGTTGGGGTCACAGGTTCTGGATCAGGCGCAGGAGCAGGATCAGTAGGCTCAGGTTCTACCGGATCCGGGTTTGCTGGTTCAGGGTCAGGTACAGGTTCTACTGGATCTGGCTCTGGATTAACAGGTTGTTCTGGTTCAGTAACAGGTTTTGTTGGTTCTGGTTCTACTGGTTTTGGATTTTCAACAGTTGGTTGTTCTGGTTCGATTTTGACTTTAATTTTTAAGTTATTATCTTTGTTTGAAGAATTTCTGTCGCTATATAAAACATCGTTTTCATTGATGACTGTAGCGATTCCACGTGACTGAGTAATAACTCCTAAGTCTTTTGTTTTTGGTTTAGCATTATCACTAATTGTTTTAGCTGCAACAACACCTACAACAGCTAGTGCAGAAACGGCACCAATATTGATTATTATTTTTTTTCTTTTAGCTTTAATCATAATTAATACCTTTCTTTAATTATTTGTTGAATTTATATTCTTCAGGAATTAAATTTGCTCCTTGTTTGAATAAGTAAGTTTGAATGTTTGGATATAACTCTTGTAATGCTTCACGGTATGATGATCTTTGATTTTCTCCTCCACCGTAAATTAAGTCATATTGTTCTAATTTGTATTTACCATAGAAACCATTGTAAGATTCACCTTCAGATCTAAATGCTTGAGTTAAAGCAGTTAATGACACACCTGTTGAATCAGCTGTTGCATAGTTAATTCCAACAATTTCATTATCAATTGTTCTTACTGATGAACCTGACGCACCAGATAAAGGCTGTCAAGCACCTAATGAGTAACCTAATCCATAGTTTAAGTATCTATCTCCTGTGTAAGTTGAAGCAGAATCTCTAATTACACCGAATTTGTAACCTTCATTTTTGCTTGAATTAATTAATGGAGAAACGATTGTAATATCAAATACACCAGGCATATCGATGAAGTTTCTTACGCTTAGTGATTTGTTTCATCCACTTCCGTATTCTTTTGTGAATACTTTTTTATCAACTTGTTGACCTTCTGCAACATAAACAGGTTTATTAGTTCAAATACTTTGACTAAATCCTGAATCAATAATTGCAACTTCAGATCTTTCTAACACCTTACGGTTAAATAAGTGGTCAGTTTTAGCATTTGGGAAGGCTACTGAAATTAAGTTGATTTTTGATTTTGGGATATTTGCAGTTTTATCGTTTGTTAATCTGACATTAGGTATCATTGTTTGTTCATCTTGTTGATATGTAGCCTTTAAACTCTTTGTAGCAAACTTGAATTTTTCATTTTCATTTCAGTTTGCAAAATTACTTGTAGCTAATCTAGCTAATTCAGCAGCTGAACTAACTGATTTTGGTTCACCAAATGTGTTTTGTGGATCTCCATTAATTGAGTTGTATTCATATGTATTATCTGAATTGCTAAAATCAAATTCGAGAACAGCAAAGTCTGCTGCTTCTTCTAATTCTGATAATGGTGAATTTGTATCTACATAATCTCTTGGACTAGTTCTTAAGAAGTCAAGACCGGCGTAAACTAGTTTAACTTGTGATGGTTTGAAACTAAATATATCAACTGTTGGTTGAAGTTCATTAGCTTTTAATCATTGGTCAATTGGAGTTTCATCGTTAAAGTGTAATAATTGGATACCTACAGTTTCACCAATTACACCTTGTTTAAGTCAGTTTTTAGCTTCAGTATATTTTGCTAATCATTTTGGATTTCATTGTTCAACTTGAATTCTCTGCACTTCTGCATATAAAGGTGGTAAGTCATTTTCTTTAACTGCTAGAGCTTGTTTTTCGTATCTATCAGCTTCTGCTTGATTACCTGTATATAAAGCTTCATATTTTTTATCTTCATATGACTTAATTTCATCATCTTTAGCTTTAATTCTTGCACTAACTTCTTCTGTTAATTTGTGGTATTCTGCATCAGCATCTTCAACTACCTTTGTGTATTTATTGTAGTTATCAGCTTCAGTTTGTAAATCATTAATGTGTTTGAATCTTGATTGACTTGACGCATTTGCAGTTGATGCAGCAAATGCTTGAATAACGTGAATATTTGTTGCGATATATCATTTTGTTGGATATCCATTTTCATCAAGTTTGTAATCTAAAATTCACGCAGAACCATTGTACATTCTGTGCTGATCTATTAATGGGTTAGTGTTCATAAGCTTAATAGCATAAGATTGAAGAGCAGTTTTCTTGTACATTTCATTAGCTAAATATCTAGGCAATCCTCTATTTAAAGGAACTGAATCTCAGTAAGCTGCTTTCGTGTCGTCTCTTAATGGGTTTAATGATAAAGTTCCATCAGAGTTTACGACAGAGAAGTTTCTAACAACAGCACTTTCGAATGTAGGTTGACCTTCTGCTTTAGCTTTTCGGTCATATGCCTCAATTTGCTCTGGTGTTAATTTTAAGTTATCTGCTAATTTTGATGAATAATCACCACGATAATCTTTAAGAGCTTTTACATATCCTTGTAAATCAAGAACATTTTTCTCTGACTCTGGAAGTTTTTTATATGCTGCAGGATCTGTTTTGTAAAGTTCAGGCGTACCTGGAATATTTAATCCAACACCTGGATTTGTAGGTCTTGTAGGAATTTCAGGTTCCACAACAACTTTATCACCCTCGCTACCACCATTATCTTTAGGGTTTTGAGGATCGTCTTTTTTAGGATTTGCCGGATTTTCAGGTTTTGGTTTTGTTTGTCCACAAGAAATACCTAAAGATGAAATTGAAACAATTGATCCAAATGTTGCAAGCAACATTAATTTAAGTTTATTTTTTTTCATAATTTACTCCATTTTTGTTTAGCTTCGCTTGAAGTTAAAACTAGTTTTAAATCAAAAAATAAATATATAACCAATATATATATATATATATATATATATATTGATGCTAACTTTAATATTATAACACCCTACAAATTAATTTGTCAATAAATTAATTATTTTTATGTAAATTATTCTGGTATTTATAATTTATAACTTAATAATAACATATATATGAAATTCATTTATGAATTTAAGGTGTATTTTTAGGCTAATTTTGACTTGTTTTATTAAAAATAAAATTTATAAAATAACTTATAAAATAACTTGATTTTTAAGTAAAAAATAATTTAAAATAAGAATATGGCTAGACAATATTACAACAAGAGAGATTATGAGATTGATTGAGAAAATAGTGTGATTGTTTTAAAAGATCATATGATTGAGCAACTTAAATCTGATAATAAGTTTTTAAAATACAAGAAAATCGGTGGAAGCACCGTTTCTGAGATTTTAATTAAGGATGCATTCAAAAATGAATTTAATGCATTTTGTCACATTGCACACTTAAAATTACCTGTGTTATCACAAAAATACATTAATGCAGGGACTATTTTAGAACCTAAAATATTTGATTTCTTAAGAAAGATGCACCCTAATGTAGTGATTGAAAACTTTGTTGCTGCTGATTATGAATATAACTATTTCAAAGACAAGGATGATGTTATTATGGGAGTTCCTGATGGATACATCCCTTCCACAAATATGATTCTTGAAATCAAAACAGCACAAGATAAGAAATATGAACTTTGAGGCGACAAAGATGTTGATCCTTCGTATAGAAAACAAGCACAACTTTATTCGTATTTAAAGGGAGCTAATCATTACTCAATTATCGCTTTATTCTTAAGAGATGACCTGGGAGATTATTTAAACCCTGAAAATGTGGATATTAACCAAAGAAGAATGAAGTCTTACACTTTCCCTGTTAATAGAGCAGATGTTGAAGATGATATTAAAAAAGTTAAACAATGATACTATCATTACACAAATACAAACAAATCCCCTAAATTTGACCCTTTAATCAACAAAGATCAACTTGAATACTTACAATGTGAATCATTTGAAGAATGAGAGAAACTTTTAAATAAATGAAAACAAGAAGGTAAAGCTGATTTCAATGTAAAAGCTTAGTGAAATTTATTAACCAGCAATGGTTAATATTTTTTTGTTCATTTGTGCTAGGTGTTTTAGTATTTGTGACTAAAAGAAAAACAAAAAAACTTACACCGTTTAAAATGTAAGTTTAATGTTTATTAATTTCTATTTTCTTCTAAAAATTCTCTTGAATAAGAACCCTAAACCTGTAGCAATTCCTACAATTGGTGGAACTATAACTCCATAAATTCAACCAGGAGCACCTTGTTTTTTACCTTCTTCAACTTTTGTAGGTTCTTCAGGTTTATTATCAACAGGTTTTAATGATTCATTTAATTTTTGAGCTTTTTCTAATACTTCTTTAACTTTTTGAACAGTTACTTGTCCATTAGCTTCAGAAATAAATTGTTGTTTTTGCTCTTTTGATAAGTTGTTTAACTTATTAATTTTTGCATTTACATCTGTTTTAGATGCAGCTAAATTAGAATCACCATTTAATGATTTTTTAGCTTCAACGACAGGATTAACTTTTTCATTTAAGTCTTGCACACTGTTGTTAAAGTCTAATTTATTACTTAATTCAGTTGATTTTGCTAATGCATTATCTAATGCTGATTTTTTAGGTGCATCAGCTTCGGTATAGTTAGGTGTAGATTTAACTTTTTGTACCTCATTAAACACCTCTAACGCATTATTAACATCTACTGCATTTGTCAGAATGTTTTCAATAGTATCAACTGATGCTTGTGAATTTACTAATTCTTTAGCTTTTGTTTTTTGTTCATCTGTCAAGTTAGTTAAGTTATCTATACCATAATTAGCTTTAGCTTTTGCTTCTGATAATTTTACATCACCATCTAGATTATCAAGAGCATCTCTTAATGCATCTAATTTCTCATTAAGACTTTCAACTGATGTATTAAATTCATCTTTAGTTTTAAGTTCATGTAATGCATCAAGTGCATTTGTGAATGCAACTTGTTTTTCCTGTGAAGCTTGTGTATATTGAGTTTTATTTTTTACATCTTCAACATTCTTAACAACATCAAGTGCACTGTTAATTCCTTTGACATTATTTTTAATATCTTTAATCTTAGAAACTTCATTTAAGCTGTTTACTGCGTTTCTAGCAGCCTCTTTTTGAGTATCTGATAAGTTTGAAGCAACTTCGATAGCAGCAAGCGCTTCTTCTTTAGCTGTTTTTAATCTATCAGCACCATCAAGAGCATCGTGAGTTGATTTTAATGTATCTAACTTGTTATCTAAGTTAGGATATAGCTCATCAAGGTCAAGTGTTGTTGTTAAGTCGTTTAAAGTAGTAACTGCATCATCAAATGCACCTTGGTTTGAAGCTTGAGTGTATTTGATTTCTGACTCGACTTCTCTAGCAGATTCGACTTTAGAAATCGCTGCATCAATGCTTGATGCATTTGAAACTACTTTATCAATTCTTGCTTTATCTGATTTTTCGTTCACTAACGCGATAGCTTTTTCTTTTTGAGTTTCTGATAATTTAGGTAATGAGTTAATTTTAGCTATAGCATCTTCTTTTTGAGATTCAAGTAATTTTTCTTCAACTTCATCAATTGATGTTTTAGCTTCAACTTCATTTTTAGCAGCGTCTTTTTGAACTGATGTTAAGTTTTCAAGTGCGTCAATAGCTTCTTTAGCTTTTGTTGTTGCATCAGTTAATCTATCTTTACCATTTAATAAACCTTTAGTTTCAGATACAGCTTGTAATTTAGTATCTAATTTGTCAAATGGAGTTTCGAAGTCTGTGTAGCTTGATAATCCAACTAATGCAGTTACAGCATTATCAAAGTTTGTTTTAACATCATCTGACGCTTGTTTGTATTGAACTTCCTCTTTTATCGCGACTTCATAATTAAGTGTTCTAATACCACTATTAACTTTTTCTGCAGTACCAACAATTGCATCAATTTCATCTTTAGATGTTTTTGAATTAATTAGAGTTTTAGCAGCTGGTTTTTGCACATCATCAGATAAGTTTGATAATGAGCTGATTTTATTTGATGCATCTTGTTTTTGAGCATCTAATAATTTATCAGCAACTTTAGCAATAGTTGTTTGTTTTTCAACTTCAGTTTTTGCATCTCTTTTCTCATCATCTGATAAGTTAGGTAATTCATCAATAGCAGATTTAGCAGCAGCTATTGCAGCATCTAAGTTTTGTTGACCATCAAGTGAGTTGATTGCATTATTAAGAGATTCCGTTTTTTCTGTAATGTCAGCAATAGGACTTGTTGTAAAGTCTGTTACTGTTTCTACACCTGGTAAGTTGTCAAACGCTGTTTGAGCAGCTTGTTTTTTATCTGAATCAGCTTCTGTGAATTGTGATTTAGATTTAACATCATTAAATCTTTGAACTTGTTCGATAACAGCATCAACATTTGTTGCGTTTGTAACAATGTTTTTTGCTCCTTGAACTGTCATGGCAGCATCAATTTGATTATTTGCTTCTCTAATTTGATCAGGACTTAAGTTTATTAATTCAGCTAATTTAACTTTAGTTTCTGCTTTGGCAACATCTAATCTATCTTGACCATCAAGATCTCTAACAGCATTATTAAGTGCATTTGTGTCTTCTACAATATTTGCAATTGGTTGACTAAAGTCAGTTGTCCCTTTGATTGTATCGATTTTTGCTTTTGCAGCATCAAATTTTGCTTTTTTATCTATAGGTGTTGTTGATGCTTCTGTGTAGTTTGGTTTTAACTCTTCTGCATTTGCATTTTCAAGAGTTTGTAAAGCATTGTTAAGTTCTTTAGCACGTTCAACAATAGCGTTAACTTTTTCAATTGTGTCACTATCTTCTGAATCAATTAAATTGTTAGCAGCTTCTTTTTGTGAATCATTTGATAACTTATTTAATGCTTCAATAGCTTCTTTAGCTTCTCTTTTAGCATCAGCTAATTTTGTGTCACCATCAAGTGCATCAATAGCATTTTTAAGTGTTTCTTTCTTAGCAACGATATCTTCAGCATATGGACTTGTGAAGTTTTCATATGTTTTTGTATCTTCTAATGGTGTAAGTGCATTATTTGCAGCTTGTTGTAAGCTTTCTTCTGCTTGTGTATATTTAGGCTTTGAATCTTCTTTAAGTTTGTTTAATGCATCAACTTGTTCAATTACAGGATCAACATTTGTAACGTTAACAATAATGTCTTCAACACCTGGAACTGTTGTAGCAGAATCAATTAATCTTTCAGCAGCAGTAACTTGGTTAGCACTTAAGTGTGTTAAAGTAGGTAATTTAGCTTTAGCATCTGATTTAGCTGCATCTAAATTTGTTCTTCCATCTAAATGTTTAATAGCATTTTTAAGAGTATTAATTTTATTGTCAATATTTTCGATAGCAACAGTGTTGAAATCTAAAACATCTTTAGCACCTTTAAGCGAATCAACTGTATTGGTTAAATCGTTTAATTTTTCTTTACTTGCTTCTCTAAACTCAATTGTGTCTTCAGCTTTTTTAGCTAATTTTAATAATTCAATAGCTTTATCAATATTTGTTACATTTGTAATAACAGTTTCGACTTGTTTTGATGTCACTGCTTGATCAATTTGATTGAAAACATTAGTGAATTGATCATCTGATATATGGATTAAATCACCTAATTTTTGTTTCGCTAATTCTTTAGCATCATCTAAGTTTTTTACTCCATCAAGTGCTCTATCAGCATTTGATAATCTATTACCAATAGAATCTAAATTAACATAATCTTTTGTAAAGTCAATTGCATTTTCATAAACTTCAGCAGCTTTTTTAGCTTTATTAAATTCATTTTGAGCACCTTCTGATGCAGATGAATATCTGATTGTCCTAATTGATTTATTTGCGACTTTTAAGGCTCCTAAAACAAAATCAATATCTTCAGCATTATCTGCAATTTTTTGTACCATATCTGGTTCTGTAGCTAATTCAACTTGCTCTTTAGCTTTTAATTTTTGTTCTGTAGCCAAATTCTCTAAATCATCAATCGATGTTATTGCTCGTTTTTTTCTTTCAATGAGCTTGCTGTCACCATTTAATTGTGTTTCTGCATCTGATAATGTACTTAGTTTGTTATCTAAATAAGGATCAACATCATTAAAGTTATCTACTGTTCTTAAGTTTTCTAATGCGTTAATAGCATTATCAAATGCTCTTTGTCTATCTATATCAGAAAGTTTGTAATTTGGTGTTTCTTTAACTTCGATTGCTTTATCTAATTTATCAATTGAATCATTAATTTTAGTGACATAGTCTTTTAATAAGTTAACATCTGCAACTGTAGTTTTAGCATCAATTTGATTTTTAGCTACTTGCTTTTGTGTGTTTGATAATTTTTCTAATCTATCATTTTGTTCTTTAACAGATGTTTTTGCATCTAATAATTCTTTATTTGCTACTCCATCCAATCTAGCTTCTTCTGATGATAAGAAACTTGATAATGAGTTTAAGTTAGCAATTGGATTTGTAAAATCATTTACATTGATTGCATTAACTATTTCATCATATGCACTGTTGTAAGAATTTCTAATCTCTTCAGTTGCATAACTGTAGTTAATTGATTGTTTAACTTCATTTGCGTGATTGATTGATTGCTTCAATGATGGGATTGCATTATTTAATTCAGAAGCATTTGAAACAACTGCTCTAGCATTTTGATAATTAAATGCATCTTTATTAATCTCATTAGTCAATAAACTTCTTTGTGCGTTTGATAAGTTAGTTAATGAAGCGACCTTATTTGTTAAATCTTGTTTTTGAGCTTTAACAAATTTAGATCTTACATCTGCTGATGAATTTTGATTTTGAACTTCAGAAATTAAACTATTTTTCTCTTGATCATTTAAGTTTTGTAAACTCTTAATTTGAGTGATCGTTTGTGTCTTGAGATCATTTAAGTTTTTTACTCCATCAAGTGAAGCAATAGCATCGTTCATATTTGATACTAAAGTATCAATATTTGAAAGTTTATTAGTAAAACTTGTATATGCAGCAAGTGCTTTTACAAAGTTATTTAATGATTTAGTAAGTGCATCTTGTTTAGATGATGTCGCCTCTTTATAAGCAATAGTTTCTTTTGCATTTTTTGCTTGCTTAGTAACTGCTACTGCTGTGTTTAATGCAGAAGCATTTTCTTTTAATGTATTTACACTTGCAATAGTTTTTGCATTATCAATTTCTTGTTTAGCTTTTTTAGCTAAATATGCAAGTAAGTTACTCATATTTTCTATTTCAGATTTAGCTGTATTCTTAGCTAAAACTAATTTAGAAGCACCATTTAGATTTCTTTGTGCACTTATTAATGCTTCAGAATTTTCACTTAAGTTATTTGGTAAGTTTTCAAAATCCGAATAAGTTTTAACACTTGATAATGTATCTAAAGCAGTATTGAATTTAGTTTGTAAATCACCATCTGCTTCAATGTAGTTTTGTGTTTGTTTTTCAGAAGTTATATTATTGACTAAGTTAATAGCTTCATTTACTTTAGAAACATTGTTTTGGATTCTATCAACTGACTCAAGTGTTGTGCAATTTTCAACTAGTTTAGTAGCTTTTGTTTTTTGTTCTTTTGATAAGCCTGAATTTGCAATTGCTGCATTGGCAGCATTTTTAGCTTTTGTTAATCTAGCAATTCCATCAAGGGCATTTGTTTTTGTAACTAAGTTATCTGTTAATTCTTTAAGTCCAGAAATTGACTCTGAAAAATCAATATTTCTATCAAATCCTGTTAGAGCATCTTTAGCTTTAATAAATTCGTCTTGAAGACTTGGTGTAGCTTGTAAATAATCAACTTGTTTTATTTTATTTACAGCAGTTTGTAATGCAGCGTATGCCGTTTCAGCTTGAAGAGTATTCTCTAAAATCTTATTAACTTCAGCTATTTCTTGACATCGATCGATAAGACCAATAGCATTTTGTTGTTGATCTTCAGGTAAGTATTCTGAATTATGAATTCTTTCAATTGCATCTGATTTAGCTACGCCTAAATTATGTAAACCATTTAAGTCATTTTTAGCTTTTTCTAATTTACCTAATAAAACTGCATAACTTGCTGATGGATTTGTAAATTCTTCTGAAGATAAAGTGTTTTCAACTTCATCCAATACATTTGTAAATGTATCTTTAAATTCTTTATCAGCTTCTGTAAAATCAGGTTTGTGTTTAAATTGTTTAGCTTCATTAAATTTGTGAATAAGTTGGTTTAAATCCTGAGCATTCTTCATAATTCTGTCAATTTCATCATTGTCTGAAGATGCACGCATTTGATCTTTAGCAGCTGTCTTTTGTTCATCTGATAAGTATTTTAAATTATCAATTGTATTATCTCTTAATTCGGGAACTAAATTGATTTCATAAGTTGTATCAACTCAGAAGTCTCTTGTGTAAGGGACTTCTGACATATTTTGCATTTTGTATGTGAAGTGCTTACGTAGTGGGTGATTAGGTATCTGAGGTTTTTCATATGATTGATTTTCAACATTGACCGTAAATGTTCTTCTATCTACTTCTCTTCCTGTATTATCTTTAAATACATAAGTTACAGTATGGTCTATTGGAGTAATTGGAATTTGGTAATTAATATTTGTATTGTGGTTAGCATCTCTATTTAATGGGAATTTTGAAGCTATTTCTTGTGCGCTATCAACTAAACGATAGTGCTCTGGAACCATATTCTTAATTCTTTTGTAGAAACGTTCAGTGTTTTGTTCCATTATTCTTTTTGGACCTCATACATTTGAAGGTGTTCTATCTGAGAATAATTGAACGTTATATCAGAATTTTGAAACTATTAATTGGTCTAGAATAGGTTGTGCCGCAATACCTTTAAATAAACTTCTATCACCTGAAGTAAAGTATTTTGATACATATTCATCTTTAAAGAAGTTAGTGTCAGAGTGAGAACCTTCTCCAACATAAATTGTGCTTGGGAAGTGGCCTGGAAAACTTTTTAATAGATCATTATTTGTTCCGTAATGTTGTGCTCAACCTTCTTTAATTAATCTGTCACTGATAGCTCCATAATAAGCACTTGAAATTTTTGGAGAATTAAAACCATATGCTTTAACAAAATTGTCAATACTTCTATTTTCTTCATTTCCTTTTGATCAAATAAGTGCATACTCTGAAAGATGACCTCCTAATGAGTGACCTGTAGAATAAATTTCTGAAACAGGTTTTTGACTTATTGTTGCTAGAGAAATTCACACATTCTCAGCTTGACCTGGTTTTTTTCTTCATATTGATAAATCTAAATCATCATCGAGATCTTTTGCACCATTAGTACCTGCAATAGCTAAAACACTAATAGTGTCATTTTCTAAGAATGGAAAATCAGATTGGTTAATTAATCAAGACGCTTGGTATCCATTACTTTCATCTCAAGACTCAAACCTTTTTCAATAACGGGCCATATTTTTATGAACTGTTTCAAAAATTTTGTCGTGCTCATCTCGCTTATTTTCTGGAACTTCGCCTAAAAAATATGCTTTATTTTCTTCTCATAAATCACGATTTGTATCATCAAACTCAATATCTAAGAAAGCTTTACTACGGTAAGATAAGTTACTGAAAATTAAAGCATCACGAGGTGAAAAATCTCATTTAAGTTTATGAGCATCATTATTATCAGTAATTCCATCTCCATCTGTATCTTTTAAGAATGGGTGCGAATTGTATCCAAAATAAGTCTTACCGTCTTTTACAAATGTGTAGACCTCATCTTTATTTAAAATACCATCACCATCTTCATCACCATTAGGATTTAAAACCGGACGATCCAACATAAGTGAATCATAATAACCATCTAACATTGTTATTTCAGCATTTTTAATTTTTCTCGCTGTTTCCTCTGTTAATTTAACACGTTCTGTCCTTTCAGGGGCTTGTAAATTAGTTGCAATACCTGTTGAAATTGCAATCGATGGAATAATGATTAAAAGTGCTGATTTTAAACCAATAATTAACTTTTTATTTTTGCTCATAAACCACCTCTTCTTAATAAATAAATTGATGCTTAAATAAGACAAAACTTCTTTTTGTCTTTATAAATGTAATTATAGTTTAATTATTTACTTTTGGATTATATAATTACAAATTAATCTGCATAATACCTTAATTTTTCACAAATGTGAAAAATATATTTTTGTTATATCTGAAATTAATTAGTAATAGAATGAAGTTAAGTAAATAATATTTTAAAGCTATTTGCTTAGAAGAGAATAAGATACACAACATCAAAAATTCTCAATCGAAAATGTTCCATTATATGAAATTAGTTTTCTTATTTTATAATTGGCATCATCTTAGTTGTAACAGTTAATTTAATTGATTCAACATTGGACAACTCAGTTAGAACACTTGTCGCAAGATTTGTTATGTGCTACACGCTTACTATTGGTTATAGTATTATATTGATCGTTTTGTTAGTTTGATTTTTGAATTTTTCTTGGATTTCTTTGACATTGTTCATCCTGTCAATTAATCTATTTTCTGTAAATTTATCTTTTCTAGATAATCCAGTTAAATCATTAATTTTGAAAACTAAAATTTAAATAAAACTAAACTTAAGAAACAAAGACATATATAACCTTTGACGTGTCTATAGGTTGATAAATACATCAGTCTAATTGCTAATAAACTTTTTAAACTTCTAAAAGAAAAAAAGAGTTAAATTATTTTTTAACTCTTTTTTTCATTAATTTAACAATAAAGAAAGTTGCTATACCAAAAGTTATAATTCCAGTTGTAACACCTAAAATACTTCATAAAATAACATGTGTTTTATTGGTTTTAGATTTTTCAGATTCTATTGAAACATCTTCTAATTCTTTTTTATTATCAGAATTATTCTTTTCTATAGTTGAACTTTCATTAGTAGTTGGATTTGAATTAGCTTGATCACTTGTTGGATTTTCATTTATTGCATCTTTATTTTCAGTTGCAGAATCTTCTGTTACAGGTTTGTTATTATCTTGAGATGCTGAATCTGTTCCTGTTTCAGAGCTTGAATTAGTTACATCTTCTGATGAACTTTCATCAGTTATATTTTTATTTTTAGTAGTATCTTCAGATACTGGCGAACTATTGTCTTCAACATTAGATACATCAGATTCTTTTGAAATCGGATTATTTTCTTCTGAACTTGAACCTGTTTCAGATTCATCAGTTTTTGGAGAACTTGTTTCTTCTTCTCTTGAAATCTCACTATCTGATGACTCTTCTATATTAGTTCCTGTATCTGTTTCTACTTCACCTTCAGAGCTTTCTAATTCACTTTCACCGTCATTGCTTCTAGGTGGATTATTTTCCGTATCTGATTCACTAGGATTATTATTTGTATTAGTTTTAGAAATGTCATCTAATTCTTTATTTTCTTCACCAACTGCTGTGCCTTTATTTAATTCATTAATTGGCACTTCAAGAGTATGAGCCTTAATTCCAAATACAACAAAACTTTTTTTGCTATTTACTCATTGATTATTATATTTATAAAAACTCAAAATATCTCTAGTTTCATAGCTTGCCACCAAATCTACGTTTTTTTCACCTTTATTAGTTACATCAACAATGATTGAAAAATATTGATCTTTCTTTAAAATAATTTCTTCATTTAAATCAATTGTATAAAATCCTTTATCACCAGAATTTGGAATTTGTACTTCTTGAGTTAATTTTAGTTCACCATCTTCAGGATTAGACATTGAAGAATTTTTAACATAAATTTTGATTTCAGCAGTAATGTTTGAACCTTTAAGCGCAAAATTAATTGACTTTAATTTTTCTACAATTTCATCATTTGCTTTTTTAACTGGGAAAATATTTGCCATTGTTCTTTCATTAGTGTCAATGGTTGCGAATAAAGAAAATGAATTTTTTGTATCATAATAGTAAGTATTTTGATATGCATTATTATTTTCTACTTCAACTGCCATTACTTCATGAATTAAATCTAATGAATCGTATGAAAGCATAAAGTAGCCCTGAGCATGCATGTTTTTAGTTCCTCAACTATTTTTAATAATAAAACCACCTTTTTGTTTCGGTGTTTCAGGTCCAAAATTAGATGCATAATAATCATCGTCTCAACCTACAATAACTGAAGCATGATTTCTGATATGTCTTTCTTCAGGTGATTTAGTTATAATAATTGAATTTGGTTCGTTGTATCAAACGGTGTCAGGATGAAAATTCATTTCATTAAAAGCATAAGCAACTCCCACAGAACCGTATTTGGCAATCGCTAATTTAATATCATCAACAGTATGATTAATTTTTACAGCTTTTTTAATTTTGGCAATTGTAGGGTTATCAAAATTAGGAAACTCAGTTTGATTAGTTTGAGCAATTGGGGATGTATTTCTCATCAAACCATTAAATGCGTGAGATAAATAATTTCCTGTACCTAAAATTCCTTTTCATTCTTTAGCATCGGGATTTAAATTTAACTTATCTGCATTATGATTTCAACTATTACTTATGTAATCAATTGCGTGTTCATCAATATCTAAAGAATTTTTAGTGTAATTTCCTATATTATTTTTTAAAATATTGGTTTCTAAAATTGAAGCAATTGTATATGCTCAACAAAGGCCTTCATGACCTTGATTCTTAACGTCAGTAACTAAATTGTGTTTTCTTGCATCAAAAAAAGGCATTCTTGCAATTTCTTCTGCGCTTTTAGTTTGAAAAAGTTCTAATTTTGGTGCGTCAGAATCAGCTGATGTGGCTGTGCTTATCACACTAAAAGGTATCAATAAACTTGGACTAACTAATAAACTAGTTAATATTTTTTTATTTTTTAATCTCATATATTAATTTTAAATAAAAATTAATATTTTTGTAAAGTATTTTAATGAAAGTCAAATTGTTGAAACAAATATCGCTTATTTTATAAGCTTTTAATTGTTAATTTAAGATATTTAAAAAAATATTTTTCTAATTTTTTAGTTATATGTATAAGTCATAAAAAATTCTAATTTTTATAAAAAACTCTTTAAAAATCAACTTTTTAAGAATTTAATAAACTAAAGAATATAAAAACCAGAGATTATTATTTTTAATTATCTCTGGTTATACCATGTTTCCCACTTTGTAGCATAAATTGGAAAAGAATACAAAGCTTTCCTATTTGTTCCGTTTCTAATTTTTAAATATATTTAATCACACATAATTTAAGTGCATTGAATAAACTTTGATGTGCTTTTTTGTAATAAAAAAGTAGCATAAGCTACTTAATTTTGACTTTTAAACTTACTACACAGCGTTTTTCATTTGCTCTGCTTTAGGTAAGATAGCATAATATGAATATTTGTGTGCTGGATCTTGGAACAGTTTAACTGTTGAATCTTCCTTTGTACCCTCTAATTCAATTAAGTACTCTTCATAAATGTTACCTGTGATAATTAATTTATCAATGATTAACATTAATTTACTAATTGAATATCTAGTAGGTGCATAAGCTGTATCGTGGTTGAAAAATTCATAAACTTTCTTACCATCTGATTTAACAATTAATCTAAAGAAAGTGTCTAGAACCTTTTGTCTAAGTTTAATCATTTTTTGATATGTTTGAAAATCACTTACAGAAAATTCAATATTATTAGGTAATTCCGGTGCATCAGCTTTGTAGTTTTTAATTGGATATGTTCTTTTTCCATCAACTACTGGTCCTAATGTATGAACTTCATATGTGTTTTCTTCAAATTGTTTAGTTGAATCAACTATTGTGTAAGCAACTTCTTGACTTTCAGGAAGTGTGAATCATTTACCGAATCTTGTAGCTGCATCTGTATACATAGCTGGTTTAGGATCTTTTTGAACTTCTTGACCAGCTAATGCATTTTTAGTATCATTGTAAGCCGCTTTAAGTGTCTCAACATCAAAGTTTAATACAGTTCCATTATTTGAAAAATCTAAGTAATTTACAACATTATTAACATTATTGTAAGCAGTATCGAATGCATCTTTTCTAGCTTGCTGGTCATCATTTGCATATTTGTAGCTAGCTTTAACATCTGAATAATCTGCGACAGCTTCTTTTAAACTTGGAACTAATTCATTTAAGTAATTAGCATTTGTTTGAATGTTTTTAAGTTGTTCTTGGTTTTCTGATGTTTGGATTAATTCTTTAATCTTAGTTCTTTGCTCCTCTGTTAAGTTTGAATATGATGATTCAACTTGAGAAATAGCAATTGCTTTGCTTTGCTCGAATGTAATTTCAGGATTTGTATTTGTTTTATTATCTCCTGGGTTCGGTTGTGGGTTGTTTGTATTATTGCAAGAAAGAGCAACGATTGGTAATGACATTGAAACTAATGAAAAACTACCAAATAAAATTCTTTTATTAATTTTTTTCATATAGCCTCCTTTCTATTTTGTTTATTAGGTTATTTGAATTTAAATTAATATTTATTATTTTTTCAATCTTGAACTTCTTTAGGTGTAGCTAACACAAAGTGATTATCATTGATTTTTATTCATTCAGGTTGATAATCTTCTGTGTAATTATGCATTGCAGGATTATATTCATATCCTAGCAAGCTACCTTTATCAGAATCGATTGATGGAACTGACTCAAGTAATGATTTTGTGTATGGATGAAGTGAGTGTTTCATAATTTCTTCAGTTGTACCAACTTCAAGTAATCTACCTTTATTCATAACAGCAATTCTGTCTGAAATATATTCAACCATACGTAAGTCGTGGGCAATGAACACAATTGTAAGATTATATTTTTCTTTAAGTTCATTAAAGATGTTTACAACTTGTGCTTGGATAGAAACGTCAAGCGCTGAAATTGGTTCGTCAGCAATAAGTAATGTAGGTCTAAGCACAACAGCTCTTGAAATCCCGATACGTTGTTGTTGTCCTCCTGAGAATTCAAGTGGATAACGTTTTAAAACTGATTCATCAAGTCCTACACTCTTAAGAATGTCTTTAACTAAAATTGTTTTACATTCATTTTCAGTTAATTTATTTAATTCATCACGTTTTGCTTTGTATTCAGCTAATTTAGCTGCAACTTCTGATAAACCTCAAGTTTGATTAATCGTTTTTTCAAAGTCAACATATAAAGCATCATATGCAACATTCTCATTGATTGAAATTTTGTGATCTAATTCATCTTTGAACTTTCCAAATAAAGAACGATATTCTTTTTTATCAATCATTGAGTATAAATGTTTAACAACCTCTTGGTCGTAGTTAAATAAGTAAATTTCTTTAGAGTTCTTTGTATTTGTTAAACCTTCAGAAACAACTGTTTCAATATTAACGTGTGGATTAAGTGAGTTAGCTGGATCTTGGAAAATCATTTGCACTTTATTAACCATAAAGTTAACGATTTCTTTATATTCTTTAAGTGATTTACCAAACTTAAATCCTCTAACCATTTTCTTAGGTAATAATTTATCAAGGATTTTGATTTGTCCAAAGCTGTGTGGTGTAAGTCCGATAATTGCACGTCCAATTGTACTTTTACCTGAACCAGATTCACCAACAATACCTAAAACTTCACCTTTGTAAATGTTTAAGTTAAAGTCTACTACAGCTCTAAATGCTTTTGAACGAGAACCATATGTAACATCCACGTTTCTTAATGTTGCTAAAACTTCCTTACCTTGAGGAACTTTTAACATTTCATCTACACCTTTAATGTTATATCTTATGAATTCTTTTTTTCAGAAAAGGAATTTTTTTTGTGTTTCTATGTAATAGTCTTTTTTCATAACTTATTTTTTAGAACTTGCTAAAAACTCCTTTCATAATTTTGCAATGTGTGCAGGTGGTGTATATTTAGGTGCTCTTTTATCTAAAAGCGCTGATTTAACTCTATGTGTTTCTGAAACATAGTAAAAGTTAGGTTCAACTTCAAAATCTCTACCAAGTGCATAATCATTTCTAACTGCAAAAGCATCTCCAACAATATTATTTAAGTTAGATGGAACTGAACCTCTAATTGTTGAAAGTCTTTTACCATTATTAACATCAGGCATACTTAAGATTAAACCTCAAGTATATGGGTGTTGTGGATATTTTAAGATTTCTCTTGTAGTTCCTTCTTCAATAATTTGACCTGCATACATAATTGAAATGTAGTCAGCTATCGAAGCAACAACTCCAAGGTCGTGAGTAATAAACACGATTGATAATTTAAGTTTTTCTTGTAATTCTTTAACAACTTCAAGAACTAAAGCTTGAACTGTTGGGTCAAGCGCTGTTGTAGGCTCGTCCATTACTAAAATTTTTGGTTCAAGCGCAACAATAGCAGCTATAACAACACGTTGAATCATACCTCCTGACATTTCGTGTGGGTATAATTTCATAACAGCTTCAGGGTCATTAATTTTTGTTAATTTAAGGAATTCTACAGCACGTTCGTATGCTTCTTTTTTGTTTTTAACAACTTTGTTAACAAGCATACCTTCCATAATTTGTGCTCCAACTTTCATAGTTGGGTTTAATGTAGACATAGGGTTTTGGAAGACAGCTGAAACAACTCTTCCTCTATAGTGTGAACGTTCTCAATCACGCATTGAGAACTTCTCAACGTGATTATTGTAAAGTTTAATTTCACCACTATCAATTACAGCATTATCTCCTGTAAGTCCATAAAGAAGAGATGTAATAACTGATTTACCTGAACCAGATTCACCGATAATTGCATGAACTTTTCCTTCATAAATTTGAATAGATGGTCCACGGAGAACTTTGTTCTTTTGACCTGGTACAGATGGGTTTAAGAATGATAAGTGAATGTCTTTAATTTCTGCAGCAATTTTAAGTTTTGTTCCATCTGAAAATTCTTTGTACTCAACATTTTCCATAAATGTTTCTCAATCAAACATATTTTTTCTGTTTCCTAATCCAATACCAGAAAAAGCGTTTGTGATTGCAACATTTATTTTTCTTTTAAAGTGTTCTCATTTAGACTTGAATGATTGTTTTTCTGATTGATTAGATAAGTTATTATCTTTTTTCATAAAACTCTCCTATCTTTGTCTTCTTAATGCATCTTGAACTGATGCACCAATTAATTGAACACTTGTTGTAATTAAGATTAAGAATGTTGAAGGAACAAATACGTATCTTAAGTAGTCAGGGAATAATTTTTGACCTTCAGAAATTAAGTTTCCTAATGTAGGAACATCATCGATAGCAAGACCGATGAATGCAAGTGATGTTTCTGATAAAACAACACCAGGAATTGTGAATACTAATTGAGTAATTAAAATAGGTAATATAACAGGTACATAGTTTTTAAGAATTTTTCAAGTTGGTGTACCTAAGACTTTTGATGCAGATACTCATTCAAAGTATTTAGCACGCTTAACTTGAGCTCTAATTTGGTTAGCCATACCTGTTCAAGATGTAAGTGAAAGTGAGAATACAACAACTCAGAAACTAGGTTTGATAATAATAGTCATTAAAATAAGGATGATAATTGTAGGAACAATTGAAATAACTTTGATGATGAAAGTCATAATTTTGTCAAAGAATTCAAATTGACCCATCATAATTCCAATTGTAAGTCCAATAGCAACCTCAATTGCTGTTACAACAAACGCAAGTGCAATTGAATACCTAAGTCCTCATCATAATCTAGCTCAAAAATCTCTTCCTAAGTGATCTGTTCCAAGAATGTGAAATACACCCTTGCTATCTACTGTATTGAAAATAAGTTTTGAATCATCAACACTTGTAACGTTTGGATCTTGTGTTGTAAATGGAATAATAATCGCTAATAAGATTAATGAAACTAATGTAACAAAACCAAAAACTCCAGCAAAACTTCTTGAGAATCTGTTAATAAATTCTTTGAAAACTCTTGGTTGAGCTTGCATATGCATATCAGTTTGGAAGTCTACAATTTTTCCGACAATTTTTCAAGACTGATACACAAATGGTTGTGTAATTGGGTTTGGTGCTGTTGCTAATTCTTCTTTAGACATTGAAGCAGTTGCTTCACGTTCTTTAATTTTGCTTGCTGTTTTTTCGAAGAATTTTTTGACTGATGAATTAAATTTGTGTAAATGTTCTTTAAATTTCATTAAGCACCTCTCCTTCTAATTCTTGGGTCAATTGCTTCATAAAGAATATCTCTGAATGCATATGATAGAACTGTAAGAAGTGAGAACATAACAATTAAAAATAAGATAACATTGTAGTCTTTTGAAGTAATAGCATTAAGCAACATACCTCCTGAACCAGGAATTAAGAAAATTTGTTCAATGAAGATACTTCCGATGAATGATCCAAAAATAACAGCTGGGAAGAATGTAGCAATTGGGAATAGCGCAGGTTTAAGTGCATGTCTTCAAACGAATCTGTTTCTTGACACACCTTTTAAGTAAGCAAACTTAGCGTGAACTGAGTTAAGCTCTCTGTTAAGCTCTGTTCTAATGTATTTAATATAAACAATGATGCTTCCTAATGAAAGTGCTAGACCAGGAAGTATATAGGTTGCAAAATTATACTGGTCAAATACATAAGGTATTCCGACAACACGTCCGATAAAGACAAGAAGTAAAGCGAAAATAATAGAAGGAACAGATGAGAAAATTGAAACAATAACAGTTGAAATGTTATCTACAAGTCCTCCTGGATTTTTACCAACTCAAATACCAAGTGAAATACCGATTGTAACTGTTAAGAATACTGAGAAAATTCCAACTAAGAATGATTTGTAAAATCTATCTCAAATAAATTCAGTAATAGGACGTTCAGGGAAAAGTGAATAAGAAATACCAAAGTCGCCGTGGAATAGACCATTTAAGTACTTAAAGTATCTTGTAAGTAAAGGTTGATCCAATCCATATTTTGCTTCAATAATTTTTCTTGCAGTTTCATCCTTACCTTGTGTAAGTGGGTTTTCACCTGGAACTGAGTTAATTAAGAAGAATGTAATTGATATAACAATAAATCCGATAACAATAAATTCAGCAATAATTTTTAAGAATTTTCAAGATGTTTTTAAGAATGGTGAATCAATTGAAAGAAGTTTATCTTTAAGCTTTAATTCAACATTTCTTTTACTTCTGAAGATAACTTTGTTATCGTTCAGTTCATAAGTTTTATTATCTACTTGTACTTTTTTCATTAGTTCCCTTCTTTAGTTCTTGGTAATTTTGCCATTGGTGGTCTTGTCATATCGTATGCATATTGAAGTGAGAATCTGAATAAACTATCAACCCCTCCAACTTTTGTAATTTCTCAGTTTGTATCAACTTCCATAAGTGGAATTACAACTGCTGTATCTCTGATAACTTTTTCAAGTCCTGCGATAAATAAGTAAACTCTTGTTTGAGATCAGTTTTCTAAAAGTTCCTCATCTGTGAAGTTTCCTGAGAAGAATGAGTTAATTCTTGAAGTGTATTGTGAAATTGATTCATCTGGATGTTGAAGTGATAACTCAATGAATTTATTTCAGAATACTGGAATTGCATCATCTGGTTTTGCGCTTTCGCTTCTTAATAATTCTTCTTGGTTAAATTGTAATCTTTGTTGTGTTTCATTTGTTAAGTTAGCTATTTGTTCTGTTGTAAATTCAGTAGCTAAATATGTAATAAATGCATTGTTGATTCTGTTTGTTTTAATGTTTTTGTTATTAATAATAATATACCCAAGTAAGTTTTCAACGTATTGCTCTGAATATCTTGCTTTTTTAGATTCATTTAAACTTGCAAGCGCAAGTGAAACAGGTTTTGCGTATTTTTTAACAAATGCTGCTATTTCACTGCTACTTTGTGAAGCTTTTGCTGAATTATAATCTGATGCAATGTTTGCATAGTCCCCTGATAATGAGTTTGAATTAATAATTGTATTAATTCAATTAATGTCAGATTGCATTAATGAAAGTTTTGAAACACTAGCATCTTGTTTTTGAAGTTGTTCAATAACTAATTCACCTATGTAGTCACCATAAATGTATGAACCAACTGGGTTATCTTTGAAAGCAATTGTTTTTTGGTTGATTGTATCAACTTCATCACGTTTGAAGAATACCGATACATAATCCTGTGCTCCGTTACCACCTAATCTATCGTAGTTTTGATAAATAATTTGGTATGCACCTTTTTCAATAAAGCTTGCATATATGTTTTCAGGTAATGTTTTTGATTCAATTGAAATGTAACCATTTGACATAGTTTCAAGAGCACCTTTTAAGAATAAACCAGCGTTCTTTTGTTCTTCTGAACCATTGTTTAAGAATTCAAATTTAACTGATTGTAATTCTGGATGTTTTGCTTTGAATCTATCTAAATAGTATTTTGCTGTTTGAATATCGTAAGTTAAATCTTTACGTTCAGTTTTTTCAAATGTGAATGACTTAGCTAAGTGAACAACGAATTCGTAGTTTTGTAAGTCAAATTCTTTACCATTTTTAGTTGTAGATTTTTGACCTTCAAAGAACATTTCAATGTTTTTACCATCGAATGTTTTGTATTGTCCATAAGATGTTCAAGTGTTAACAGGGAATGAGAAATCTCATCCAACGAATTTAAGAGCTTTTTCTCTGTTAACTGCAAAATACATTGCATTTCTTAAATCTTGATCTTGTAAATATGAATTTCCATTTGTTTCGCTGTCTAAGTTGAAAGCAAAAGCAATTGTTCCATACCCTGTGTTTTTGTTAAGGTATTTTTTCATTTTAGGATCAGATCAATAAAGGTTCATTTTTGAAGCAGGAATATATGTTTGTGAAATTAAACCATCTTCAAAGAATAATGAGTTTGTGTTCTTGTTAGTTGAGAACATAATTTTGATTTTGTTTGAAATTGTGTTTTCAGCATCAAAGTAATCTTTATCTTTTTCAAGAATAATGTAACCATTATCTCCTAAAAGAATACCTTCACCATTTTGTGCAATTTTAAATGGACCTGATGTTAAGAATGTTTTAGGTTCTGAACCATATTTATCAATTCCACCAGCAACAGTTTCAACGTGTTTTCTATTGATTGGGAATAAGTTGTAAAGGATTGTGAATAATAAATATGATAAATCAGGTGTTTTAGTGTCATCAAAAATCATTGTAAATGAGTTTTCACTACTTGAAAGTGCTTTAATTGTTCCTTGTAAGTCTTTGTTTGTTTTATTAAACTCTTGGTATGGGTTTACATACATATTTTTAACAATCTTAATTTGCTTTTTCTCACCATTAACTAAAACTGTAAAGTCTTGAACTTCTTTATCTAAAGCAAAAGAAGAGTTTTCAGGTAATGATAAGTGTTCTGCAATGTAATCGTTATCGTAATCTAAGAATAATTGACCTGTATAGAAACCAAATTCTAATGCAGCTTGCTTAATTGCTTCAACTTCCACAGTATCAAGTGGATTTCCATTTCCATCTTTGATTTGTGAAGCAAACACTTCTTGGTTTGGATTTTGAATGTATCTGTTCAATGCTTCTGATCAAACATAATCTCTACGTCCAAATGGATTTTTATATGATTGTTTGAATTTTTGTTGGTACTCTTTTTGAGCGTCAATAAATTTATCAACTGCTCTAATTCCATATTTTCTAACTGTGTCTAATTTTTGAGACCCTGTGTTAAGGTCTAAAATGTATTCTAAGTAATCTCTAATGTCATTTGAAGTTACAAAGTCACCGTTAGATCACATATTTTGTTTTTTTCTAGTGTATCCTGTAATAGCCATATAGTTATTAGGGTTTCTAGGGTTTCTGTAAGCATAAATAGTACTTTTTTCTTGGATATTTCCATCTGATAAGTCAGCTAATCCACCCACTGTTTGGAAGTTATCAATTCCATAGAATGCATTTGAAATTTTACCTTTACCATCATTATCTAAAAGTTCACTTCTAGATGCATTTAAGTAGTCAGTGAATTTAGCCGAATCTTTAACTGTACTATTTTCCATAACAACAAAGTTGTATGAAGCTTTGTTAAGTAATGATTTAAGTTGAGCTGTAGGACCTGTTTTTAAATATGAGTCCACTAATGATGGAACAATTTTGTCCATTGATTTATATCTAACATAGTTTAAGTTGTTAATTGGTTCAGTTGCTAATCCTAAATCATAATCAATTGATTTTGTGAATAATCCACCTGATTGACAAGATAGTAATGCAATTGACAAGACAACAGGAGCAGAAGCTGCTGTTAATGTCAATAATAATTTATTTTTTAATTTCATCTTCTTCTCCTTATTATCCTGAAATGTTAAATTGGTAATCTACGTAAATAATCGTTTTTCCTGTGTCATTGTTGTTTTCATCTTTTTCAGGCATTATCTTGATTGGTGATTGTTCATCAGCTTTACCGTTTTCAATCATTGCATCAAGGTCACCAATTGTAAATCCACCTATTGTATCTTTATTTTCATTAGCAAAATCAATATAGAATCTGTGTTTTGGTTTTAATAATGAGTTTCTGTATTTAGACATAAGTGCATAATCAGAAATTCAAGATTGGTAACCTAATTGTTCAAGTGTAACTTTAGAATCTGCATCACCTTGTTTTTCATAATAGAAAATGTTGTTTGTTTTATCAATGTTGACAGGTAAGTAGTGCATTTCATTTGTATCAATGTCAGTGAACTTAATGTATTTAACTTGCTCTGCTAATTGATTTGGAATGTATCCATACATAGCAACTGCATCAAGTTTTTTGTTTCTGAACATACCTGAAATTGTTCTTTCTGAAACTCCATAGTTAAGAAGTTGTGAAACAAAGAATGCTTTAGGTCTTGAAGTAATTTTGTTTCCTTCAAAGTCTTTTAATCTAATGTTGTTATCTTGGATGGCATTTCTGTTTTCATCATAAAGTTCCATACCGATTTTTTCTTTTTCAAATCTATCTTTAAAGAATCCGTTGTTATTTGAGATGAAGCTTCCAAAGTAGTTTGAATTTCTTCTTCCATCTTCATTTCTTTGAAGCATTGATGTGTCATTTCAGATTCCAAAAATAGGTTCCTTGAATTGAGTTACAAGTTTTTTATTCTTTTCAATTGATTCGTTAGCTAAATCGATATTAGTTCTTGAAAGTTCTGCTTGTAAGTTATTGAATTCTTGCTCTTTGGCAGCTAATTGTGCTTTAAGGTCAGTGATTTTTTGTTCTGTTTGATTGTATTCGTCGCTACCTTGTTGCATTGAAGCTAATTTTTGTTCTTCAGATTTAATTTGTTCTTTATGATCAGCAATTGCAGCTTCAGCAGCTGGAATTAAATTTAATTTTAAGTTATCAACTTTAGATTTGAATTCAGCAATCTTAATATTTGTTTGAATTTGGAAATCTAAAGTTTGTGCAATGTATTCTTTGTATTTATGTGATTGAATAGCTGCATAAATACCTTGCACCATATCTGATTGACTATTTTTGATATCGTTTAAGTAGGCTAATTTAGTTCCATCAACAATGTAATCAAGTCCAGTAACTGATTCATTTACTCCACCTAAGAATTTTGGTAAGTTACCAAAATTTTCAAAACTTGGTAAGTAAGTTGTTTGAACATAATCTCTTGTTAAAGTTTCAGCAATTGAGTAAATATAATCTGTGAATTTGTCATTTAATAATGGCTCAACTCTTGTTTCATTGTAGTTGAATACATCACTTGATGGTTTACCTGAAGAGAATCCACCATAGTAAATATCACCGATAAGAAGATTTTCTCCAATAACACCAAAGTTTCTAATGAATGTAATGTTTCCTAATAAAAGGATTAAGTCATGAGTATCAAAATATTGTTTGTAATCACTTACACCATATTTTGAAAGAAGTTCATTAAGGAATTCTTGTAATTTAGCTGCATCAAATTGTAATTTTGATTCTGGGTTAATTAATGAAGCGTCTTCAACATAGTTTTCTCTAAATTCAGGACTTTCAATTCTAATTCCATATTCTTTTGAGAAGAATGCTTGGTTAGCAACTAAATCAGTAGCAACATTAAAGTCTTTAACTGCAAGAAGTAAGTTTGAGTTTTTAAACGCTTTCATTGCATAGTTAGCTAAAAGTTGTTGTGATGCACCGATTTCAACTTTTTTATCTGTTGAAACTGTGAAATCACCTGCTAATACAACTGATTTAATTTTGTTTAAATCAAATTTTGATTTTACATAATCTAAATCTCAATTGAATGATTTAGAAGCAACATCAAATGAAGCTTTTGAGTAGTCAATTGATAATAATTCCATCATTTTATCAAGCGAAGCAAAAGCAAGTGATTTTGCAGTTTTGTTTGTATCTAATCTTGTCGCATTAACTTTGTAGTTAGCAACAAAAGCTTCAATTAAGTTTGAATCAGCTTTTTTGTAAGCTGATGAGAATGGATTAAGTCCAACATATTTCACAGTTTTATCAAAAGCATCTGGACCACTTGTAAGTAACTCACGTAAGTTTTCTAAAGTTAACATATTTTGGTCTTTGTCTAAGTAAGTAAACAAGTCTGATGAGTTGTTACCTAATCTAGCAATTCCAAGAGCATATGAAAATGCAATAGAAAAGTTATTTTGTCATCTTCCATCAATTGATTCAAGTCCCAATTCATTAGCGTACTCATTCATTGTTTGACTAAGTCTGTCTTTTGAGTATGTGTATGTACTTAAGAACGCTGAGCTTGAAACATATGGGAATGTATATTTAGTTGAGTTTTGTAAATCTCTGTAGTTTGCAAATGTTAAAACAGAGTTAATGTTTGCTCTATTTTGCATTCTGTATTCTGTATCTATATAACCATAGAATGTGTTAACAATATCTCTAAGTGAACCTTGTAAACTTGAACGAAGTGATAAGTATTGTAATGCTTCTCTGTGTTGTTCAGGTGCATCTTGACCTGGTTGAGCAAAGTTTGCTAAAACAGAGTTGTATTGTGGATCGTATTCAATTTGGTTTCCTCTGTTTTTAAATAATTTAAAGTAGTCATTTAAATCAACTGCATTAAATAAGTCTTTAAGGTAAATTGCAAGTGAACCACCTAATCTTGTCGCATTAGTGTTTCATCCTGAATCAAATAAGTCAGCTTTGATAACTTCTTGAAGTGATTGAACAATTAATCTTTCTTGTGAACGAATGTAGTTTCAGCTTTCTGTATCAAGTTCAACATTTAAAGGAACATTAATAACTGGTGAACCATCTGGTTTTTTGAAGTTAACTTTTGTAATAACTGTTTTGTCATTTACAGTTCCAGTCTCATAAACTCTAACTTTGAATTCATCATCATTGATAAAGTCAACAAATTGCGCAATAGGTTGTCCAGAACCATCTGTTAATTGCTCAATAACGTTTTTAGCAGTTACTTGTGCAAATTTAATTTCACCATTTTCGAATTTTTTGAATACTTTAGATTTTCCAGAAATTGCTGGGTTAAGTGTTCCTGATTGTTCGTCAAATGAGTTTGCAATAAATAAGTCCCCGGGAGCAACTTTTCTAAGTTTAGCTGCTTCAATCATTCCATCATAATCTTGTAAGAAACGTCTTTGTGGGTTAGCTAACACTGTGTAGATGTCTTGTCCAGCTACACCTACAGCACCTCACATTTGATTTTTAGTTTCAACTTCTTGAGAAACAACTTTTCCGTTTTCGTCAAGGATACCAAACTGGAATTTGATGAATTTACCATTTTCAGTTGGAGCACCTAAACTGTTTGTTCTAATAACTGTAAGGTTTGTTCTAGCTTCTAAATAGTTTTTAAGAGATTTGTATGAGTAGAATGAAGAGTCGCTAGCTCCACCACGAGTTGAAAGACCACCAACTAAAATAGGGTTTTTAGAATCGATTCAAGATTGACCTTGATCAAGTGTGTAGTGATGTCCATATTCGTGAGTTGCAACATATTTTAAGAAGTCTGTTGAAATACCTTCAAAGTCTTCAATAAGAGTTCCTAAAACAAGTGGAAGTCCAATTCTATCTGATTCTGAAACACCTTTGTATTCACCTTGAACAATTTTGTATTCATATACCCCTTTATCATTTACAGATTTTTCTAAGTGTGGTCCGTTTAATGATTTAAGTAAGTGTGGGTATTTTTCTAGAACTTTTTCAGCAAGTCCATTATAAACTTCTGTATAAACTTGGTATTTTCTTGAATCAAGTCCTCTTAATGTTTGTCCATTAGCATCTTTTTCTTCACTTGTGTAACCTAAAATAAGAGGAGTAATTGAACCTAAATATCCAGCAGCTTCCTTAAATTGAGCAAATCCAGCTGGTGAATAATTATTTGAAGCACTTGCGACAAATTGTTCACGTAAGATAAATCTGTTTGAGTCTTCAAGTTTAACTGAAAGCATATGTGTTGAACCAGAGTTTTGAATTGTAAACTCTTTAATTTCACATTCTTTAACTAATGTTTTTTGTTCTTCATAAGTTTTATCTTTTAAAGCAGGAACTTCATTGATTGCTTTAACAAATGAATCAAAGTAGTAAGTTTTATCTCCTTCTTTATAAACAAAAAGTTTTGTTCCAACATATGAATTAATGTCATAAAAATCTAAGAAGTGAATAATATCTTCATTTATAGCTTTTACGAAGTTTCTGTATGTAATTGCTGAAGCTTCAGAAATTCTTGTAAAGTCTAAACTTGTTCTAACATCAAAGTCACCTCTAGCAGCAATAACTTGATCAAGTTTTGCTTTATCAGTTTCTGAAAGTGAATCTCTATCAAAGTTTTTAACCGCGTCTGAGTCAGCTTTATTTTTGTAATCAAAGAAGACTTCAAAAGTTGTTTTCTTTTTTTCTGTATTGTAGTTACTGTTAACATCTTTAATAATAACTGGTTTGAAGTCACTTAATGAAACTGTACCAAAGTTAGGTTTGAGTTCCTCTGCAACTTTTGCAAATTCTTCAGAACTAATGTTGCTTGGCAAGTAAACAGTTTGAATTTTTTCAACATCAAGTTGTGGCGCTGAACCTGGAATGTAAACTAAGAATTCTTTGTTAATTAATTTTCTTGGAATAGTAATTTCTCTAAATGCTGTATTGTTAGGTAGCATTGAAGAGTTTTTAATTGCAGTTGCTAAAGGAATGTTATTTAAGAACATATCAACATCAGCTTTAGGAACTTCATAATTAAATGTTGAATAAGTTAACGCATCTTGTGCATTTCCTCTACCACCAACCGTTGAGTAGTAAGGTAATGAACCAAAGAATGCATCAGGGAAGAATTTAATTTCGCTGTATTCTTTGTGCAATGTTGAGTGAGACCCTAAAGTAATAGCATTACCATTTTGCTCAACTCCTGGAACAATTCTAAATGAGTCTAAAGTTAAGAGGTCAGGACCTCAAGATACGTTTGACATAAATCAATTTGAAAATTCAATAAATTGTTTTGGTCTAACAGCTAAAACGTACTCATTGTAAAAACTGAATGAGCCGTATTTAACTTCTAATATGAATGATTCATTGTATCTTTTGTAATATTCTTTGAAAAATTCGTCAAATGAATATTTTTCTGTTTCGCCAACAAAATTGTATTCATTGTAAGTTCCATTGTTTGAAACTACATTAGCAACAATTTTTGATTTAAGTGGATCTAAAACAGAAACTTCAGGTTTAATTTGATCATTTTCATCATAGAATTTTTTAAAGTTGTTTACAAACAATTTTTGATCAACTGGATTTGTTGGTCCATTCTTTTCGTCAGAATTATTTGCATATCCGTAAATTGAACCAACAGCAATACCGGACGCTCCTGCTAATATACCTAATGCTAATAAAACTTTGTATTTTAAAGCTAAATTTTTCATATAGTACTCCTTTATTGAATTTCAAATTTTGATTAAAAATCCTTATTTATATATAAATATATAAATAAATTCAATTTTACATTAAATGTAGATTTTTCAAAAGCTTATTATGTTCTTTTTTAGTTCTTTTTTGATCATTTTTACTAATAAAGTGAGGAGAAAAATGAAGAAAATAAAAATATTTAAAAATAAATGACTAACAATTTTGGGTTCACTAATGGTCGCAGGTTCAATCGGTGTAGGAACTTGATTAATTGTAAGAAATATTCAGTCTGCACCAGTGTCTAGTGAACCAATCGAAAAGAAAGAAAATAAAAGCAAAATCAATGTACCCGTTGTGCAACCTGCACCTATTTTTAATACTCCTGTAGGTGTAAATGAATCGAGAGTATTGTCAAACACTGTAAATTATGAAGATGCAATTTTTAGTAAATTCAATGCACTAACAGAACTAAATCAATCAAACCTTAGTTCATTTACTAATGCTAATTCAAATACTTGAATAAATTATGTTGCAAGCATTTTAAGTGCCCAAGCAAAAATGCATTTATTAGATTTTCCTGACCTTAAATGACATAATTCAACCTTATTGCATGGTAGAAATGTTTACAAAGACTTTTTTATTCAAGAACCTCAAAATATGAATAAATTTTTAGAAAACATAAAACAATATAGAGAATTTGTTGTAGGACAAATGAAATCATCAATTAAGTGGCTTAAAGAATTTAAAAATTTATGAACTAATTTTGAATTTCACAATTTAAACACAACAGAACAAGAAGTGTTGAATAAAATAAATAACATTGTTGAAAGTCATATTTTAGAATGTGAAAAAATCATAAACTTCCTTGAAAATCACATATTAACAAAAGCAAATGTAGAAGAGTTTGTTCCATTAATTGAGGATTTATGTTTTAAAAATGACCAGTTATGAAATAACTATCACGCTGAATTAGAAGGTATTAAAAGTAATTATCAATATTTAGATAAGTTAGATAATGAATTAATTAGTTTGAATTTATCAAGTATAAAATTAATGAGTCTGAATTGACAAATTCAATCAAATTTAATTCAAACTAACAACTATTTAAGTGCTCATTTCAAAACAGATACAGAATTACTTTCAAAACTAAAACACCTAGCAGATAGTGAAATTAGGAATAAATTTATCGAATATTTAACTCAGAAATACAACAAATTTATAACACTTTTTAACTATATGAAGGGTTATATTAATGAAACCAATTCAGATGAGCTCAAAGATATATTAGATGAAACCGTCACAAAATATAATCAAATTATTGAAGAAGATCCTATTGAACTAATTTATAAGAAAATAAGATTTGTAACCGATAATTTACAAGTTATCTACAATAAAGTTCTCGAAATGCAAACTGCAAATTTAACCGTACTCAATAGAGCAACAGGTTCATATCAATCTTACAAAGACTTTTATAACAATAATTTTGACAGATTAGAACCATTATTAATTGAAAAAGCAAAATTAGAACTTCAGGATTTCTTTTTAGGCGAACAACTTTGAATGATCACTGAAAAAACCAAAGAAGCAAACATCGCTCATAATGAATTCATTAATTCAAGTTACTTTAATACTAATAAAGAAGAGAAAATTAAATTTTGATTTACTCAATTGCAAACAGCTAAAGAAACTTTGGAAAGTCTAAAACAAAATTCAGATTTTAGATTGAACACTGTTAAAAATGAAATATTAACTATAAACAGTTCAGAACCAAATTATGATTTTGCAAAAATTGAAAGCAATAATAGTCAAATTACATCAGACCAAGAAATGTTACTTAAAGCATTTTCAAGCATTAATAATTTTGTAATTAACACTTTTTGAGAAAACAAATTAACCCTTGCTGACTATAATGAAAGTTGAATCACTGACGAAATCAGACAGCAAGTTAATGATTTTAAAGAAGAATATAAAGCTAATTTAAAATCAAACTTACAATCCAATTTTCAAATTAATGTTTCAAAATTCACTAAAGTAAATGAATTTCTAACAAATATACTTACAAATCTAAAAAATGATTCAAATAGAAAACAAAATATCAAAACATTCTTAACAACTAAGATAAAGGAAATCAATAAATTAGTTGATGATAGTTTTAAATGTGTAGAGAAAGCTAAGAGAGACATTAAAGAAGCTGAAAAAGATCCTGAGAAACTCAGACAATACAAAGAAGATGGTAGATATGAATTAGATTTAATGACAATTGATTACCATAGTGCTGAGTATAAAAGATACCTAAGTTACAAAAACACATTGGACATAGCTATAAAAAGATATGTGACTGATCCTGCGAACATTGAAAAGTTATTAGAAAAACAAATTTCTGATAATCAAAAATTAACTGAGGATTTAAACCTTATTAAGTTCAAATTTAGTAATTAAAAAAATTAAAAACTGGTTTTTGATACCAGTTTTTAACTAAATAAATTATTGATTGTTTTTAATGTATGTTTTCTCAACAAATCTTAATAATTCAATTGAACCATCGTATTGAGCGAATAATAATGCTAAATCGAATGGTGTAAATTCACTATTATCATCATATGTTCGGTAAACATTTAAATTGAATTTTAAGTATGAACTTCTTGAAATTGAGAAGTTATCTGAATTTAAGAAGTTGTAGTAAGCTACTCTAGCTTGTTGTAATTGTTGTTTTTTCTCATCTTTTAAACTAGCGTCAGCTTTTAAGTATGCTAAGTTAGCTTGATAGTAAGCTGATTCTAAATTCATCATTTCTGTGTATAACTCTGATTTAGGTTTTCCTGATGCTTCTTGTTCATCTGTTAAATATTCAAAACCATCAGCGTTAGCAAAAATTATATTTCTAAATGTTAAATCTTTTTTAACTAAATTATCAATAGCTTTGTGTGTTGCATCATAAACAACTTTATCTTGGTGGTCTTCACTAATTGAAGTTTCTGATAATTCGGCTGAAACTGATTTATACATTTGTCTAATAAATGCATAAATTTCTTGACCTGGAACAATGTATAAACTTTGTTTTGCTTTCTTATCTTGTCTTCTAAAGTTTTCAATGTTTGAGTTTTCTCTTTCAATATCATCTGCAATAAGTTTCATAAATGTTTCACCAGCAGCTGGTAATTTACCAAAGTTAGCTGAATATTCAACGGCTTTTTCATTAAGTGAAGCAACTTTAGAATTTAAGTCATCAAGAGACATTGAATCATAAGCGTGGTCACTGAATGTAGTTGCAAATTCACCTCATTCATAGTCTAATTCGTCTCTGAATCCTTGGTAATCATCTAATGCATAAAATACTCCACCTTCTTCTCTAGCAGCTGTCATTTTTACATTTAATTGCTCAAATTGTGAGTATTTGTTGTTTAAGTATGCTCTAGCATCTGTTTCATTTGCAAATTCACCCTGTTTTAAAGAGTTAGCAAATGTTGTATATTCATCTAATAAAGCTAACCCGTTTGTGTATTTATCACCTGATCTGTTGTCTTTGTAAATATCAGCAAATTTTACGTAAAGCATATCCATGTTACCATCGTTTTCATCACCAACTTTTTGTTCTAATACTGATTTGAAGTCAGCTAAAACTTTGTAAGTTTCAGCAAAACCTTCTGTATTAGAATCAGCAACAAATTGATCTCATTTATTAATAATTGTTCTGAAATTGTCTACAGCACTATTGAAAAAGTCTGTAATTTGGCTAAATGTAAATTCAAACATTCCATCAGCTCCTGTTAATGCTGAATATGCATCAATAACTGCTTGAACTTTAGCTTTATCTTCATTTAGAGTAGATGAGTATTGTTCAATTGTTGTGTAATCTGGATGGTTAATTGTATCTAAATTGTATGAACTTACTAATTCTTTTAATTTTGCTTTGATAGCTTCTGAATCAGCGATTGAATCTTCTGCAGATTTAATTCTTGCTTGATATTTTGAAGCTGATTTTGAAAGCTGTAAAATAGCTTCCATTTCTTCAGATTTTGGATCAATGCCTTGAAGTTTTCAGTATTCAAATAAGTTAACTAATGTGTGTAATTTAAAGTCAAAAGCTTTAATTAACATGTATCTATCAACTGCTGAAACAAATTGTTCTTGTGAAAGAGCTTTAATTTCGTTCATTTGCTTAATAGCTCATATATTGAATTTTTTATATGATTTGTAAATTGCTGAGTTTTCATCTCCATCATACATTTGTTCATTTCATTTTGCCTTAACTTTTCTATTGTATAGAGCATATGTGCTACCGCTGTAGGCTCCATCATACATTTCGTTAGCTTTTGCGTTAATATCAGCAAGAATTTGTGTTGTATCAATATTGTATTTTGATAAATCATTTTCCGATTTTGAAAGAACGTATAATAACCCCTCTAATGTGGTTTGTTTAGGGATAAATTGGTATCTAATAACATTGAAAAGATCATCACGGAATTGGTTGTAAAGATTTGTGTAGTAAACTGAAGGTAAGTATTTGATTCCTGTGTTTTTGTAGAATTCTGAGAACTTGTCTGCAATTTCTTTAGAAACTGGTTTTAATTGCTCCAAAACTTCTGCATCAATGATTTCATTTGATAATGGGAATTTAGAAATTCTTAATGAAGGAACCATTAATGAAGGTCTATATTCATTGAATGAATTTGTGTTGTAAATGTATTTGCTTCAGAATTGAATTTCTAATGCTTGGAAGTTAATAAATTGTTCGTCTAAGTTTGTAGATGTATTTAATGCTTCTTCATAGTTTGTTTTAACACCATTAACTAATTGAATGTTTTCATCAACTTTTGCACTTTCTTCAGCTGATAAAGTTGAACGATCCATACTTGATAAGTTAGCTGCAACATTTTCTAAATCTTTAATTCTTCATTGGAATAATGAATTCATGAATTCTTCTTTGGGAAACGGCATTTCAACTTTAGCTTCAGGGAAGTAATTTTTAATAATTGTGTATCAGTTTAAAGCATACATTGTTTGAGCATAGAAATAGTTAATGTTATCGTAGTCGTCTTCTTGAGCTTCATATTCTTTACTACTTTTTTCTCATGTTGAAACAGCACCATCAATGATTGATTGGTTTGATTTATAAAGTTCAGGGTATTTTGATTTAAATGAGCTTAAGTAGAAAAGAATTGCCTTTGTGATTTTAAGTAATGATTGCTTACCTGAAGGAGCTCTCTTTACCATTTTTGACTTAACATCTTCTAATTCGTTTTTAGCAATTTCTAATTGATCGTTAAGAGCCTGAATTTCTCTTTCTTTTTCTGCTAATGTTTCCTTGTTTGCACCTTCAGTGTCGGCTTTAAGATCTTCTAATTCCTTTTTAGCTGCTTCAAGTTGTTTTTCAATTGCAACAACTTCTAAGTTTTTATCAACAAATCCACGTAATAATACGTCTGCAGCTTGATCTTTTAATGTTTGTAAAAAGTCAGCTAATTTCTTAACGTCTGAATCTGATAAAACTTCTTTTTTATCTAATTCAGCAATTAAAGCAAATAATTCATTTTGTTTTTTTGAAACTAATTGATCTAAGCTATCTCCAGATTTAGCAACTGAACTGTATTTGTTAAATTCAGCTTGAATATCTGTGTTTAATTTTGATTTTTCTGCTTTAAGTTCTGCTTGACTTTTTTGTGAGCTTGATGAGTTATTACATGATACTAATAACATTGGTGAAAGTAATGTTGCACCACTTAAACCTAAAACTAATGATTTTAATCTTGCTTTCATATGATTTATCCTTTATTTTATTGATTTTTTTAGTTAATTTGATTTTATAAGTTTTATTATAAATTAATTTATTAATTTATAAAGAAAAACGCACATTCCAAGTGATTAGAATATGCGTTATATCAAAATAGAAGTTAAGTAAGAACTACTTAACAACCATTCCAGCTACTTCGTCAGCAAAGTTTGATTGAACTTTTTCAATACCTTCACCAACTTCAAATCTAACAGCTGAAACTAACTCATCATTGTGATTTGATAAGTATTTTTCAACTGATACTGAATCGTCAACAACAACAGGTTGTTTAGCTAAAACGATTTCTGATAATTGTTTGTTTAATCAACCTTCTGTAATTTGTTGTTGTATTTTTTCTGGTTTAGAGTCAAAACCATTTGGTTTCTCAAATCCTGCTTTGATTTCTTCTAATTTTTCTGCAGGGATATCTGAAACTAATGTGAATTCAGGATTCATAGCTGAAACATGCATTGCCACGTTTTTAGCAGCTTCTACATTGTTACCTTTAACTGTAACTACTGCTGCAACTTGACGGTTAACATGAACGTATATACCTAAAACTTGGTCTTCTTCAGCAACTACTCTTTGAATCCGACGAAGAGAAATTTTTTCTCCAATAACTGATGTAGCTTGAATTAAAGCTTGTTCAACAGTTTCGTTGTCATTCATTTTTGTAGCTAAGGCTTCTTCTAAGGTGTTAGCCTTTGATTCAAAAACTGATTTTGTAACTTCGTTTAATAAGTTAAGGAACTTGTCGTTCTTAGCAACGAAATCGGTTTCTGAGTTAATTTCAACCATAACAGCTTCTTTATCTGTTCCATGAGCTGAAACTGCACCTTCAGCAGTAATACGACCTGCTTTTTTAGCAGCTTTAACAATTCCATTTTCTTTTAATCATTGAATAGCTTTTTCAATGTCGTATTCTGTAGCTTCTAATGCTTTTTTAACATCGATTAAGGCTGAATTTGTTCTAGCTCTTAATTCTTTAATTTTTTCCATTTTCATGTCTGCCATGATTACTCCTTAATTAAATTATTTTGTGATTAATTAGTTGTTTGAGTTTTCTTCTTGTTTTTGGAATGAAGGTAAAACAACTTTATCGTCTTCTTGGTATGCAAATTTAACTTGTCCACCACGTGCTTTAACAATAGCGTCAGCTAAAATTGTCATAATTAAAGCGATTGATTTTGAAGAGTCATCGTTTGCAGGAATTCCGAAGTCTAATAAATCTGGGTTAGCATTTGTATCTAAAATACCAATAACTTTGATTTTCTTTCTTTTAGCTTCTTTAACTGCGATTGCATCTTCATTTGGATCAGCAACAATCATTACTTGTGGTAATCTGTTCATGTTTCTGATTCCATCTAAGTTTTTGTGTAATTTATCTAATTTCTTTTGCAAGTCTAAAGCTTCTTTCTTTGTGTATCCAGCAAATCCGTTAGCTGCTTTAGCTTCTAATTCTTTCATTTTGTTTACACGTGACATGATTGTTTGGTTGTTTGTTAATGTACCACCTAATCATCTTTCTGTTACGTATAATGAGTTTGTTCTTTCAGCTGCTTCTTTAACTGCTTCTCTAGCTTGTTTTTTTGTACCAACAAAAATAAATTGTGCATTTTTAGATGCTAATGTGTTTACTAATGAGTAAGCGTATTCTAAGTATTTTTGTGTTTTGATAATGTCAATAATGTGTGATCCTTTGTTCTTTTTGTTTGGAACAATGTAATCTTTCATTTTTGGGTTTCAAGCGTGAGTTTTGTGTCCGAAGTATGCTCCAGCTTCTAATAATTTTGTTTTTGAAACAATTGGTGTTCTTTGTTGTTTTTCAACAACTTTAACATTTTCTTTTTTGTTTTCTGCGTTGTTCATAATTTTAATTTCCTTTTAGTTTGTTTTGCTACGTAAATATTTCGAGCACCTAGCACTATGATTAGCACACCCAAGTGAATCCATATTTACTGATATATTTGTTAATTTTTGTAAGAGTAGTTTTAAAACTCTTGTAATCTATTGTATTACATTTTTCATTATTTCAAAGTTAAAAGTTTTAGGTCGAATCTATACAAAAAGCACTACACAACTGGTGTGTAGCACTTTGAAACTAGAGATTAATTTTTATTAATGTATCCATCTCTAAGCATTTCGTAAAGAATTTCTGTTTTAGTTTTTCTTGTGAATTTATCAATAGGTTTTGTTTTTCTATAGTAGATGTAAACTAAAACTTGATCTTTTCAATAGTTTGAATTATTTGTACTGTTAGATCTGTTTCCAACTATAAATTCATAGTTGTAACCATTTCCTCTTTCTGCTTTACCAAATGCACGTTTTTGCTCTTCTGTTCACCTATTGAAATCTTGAGCGTGTCTATTTTTAACTGTTGTTCAAGCCATTTCAGTTCCATCAAGGAAGATGTTTTCAAGTTCAAGAGTTGTTCCGTTTCAGAATAAGAAATCTGAAATATTTCCTTTTTCTTTAGCGGCTCATAAAGCAAATGTCGTAAATCTGAAAACTGCTTTATATGCATCATTTTGTTTGTAAGCATTATTTCTAAGACTTGTGTTATATCTACCTGATTGAATTTCTTCAAACATATATTCTCAGATAGGAATGTAAAGTTCTTTAATAAATTCTTTAACTCTACCCACAATTTCAAAAATACTTACGTCAAACTCAAATTTGTATTTTGGCGATGATGAGCTTCCTTGATTATTGTTAGATGAAGATGACGAAGATGATGAAGATTGATTCGGATTCATCAGACCATCAATAATCTTGTAAATACCAGTTTTTTCAGGTTGTAATGTTGAACTTTCAAACAATCTGTTGATAAATTTAACAAAAGTACCATTACCCATATTCTTGATAATTTTTCCAATAAATGGCCCTTTTTCGAGAATTTTATCCATTGAAATGTTTCCATTTTTATTCAAGATGATTGACATAATACCATGAATAACAATATCTTTAAGAGCTTTAATTCTGTCTTCGATTTGTTCAAAGTCAGTTTTTTTAATTAATTCATAAATATTGTCAACAATAGTTGTAAGTTCACTTGAACCTCTAAGAGTTTTGAATAATCCTGAAACCATGTTGTCAAAGATTTGTGAATCTGAATCATTAAACGCAAATCCCATTCCTTTGAACATATTTGAAATAATAAGTCCAATACCATGAGAAATTTCAGCATCTTCATTATCTAAAATGTGGTTAACTCATTGAACAATATATTGCTTAATTTGAGGTGATTTAGGTGAAACAAAGATTTCATTAAGCACAGATGAGAATGAATTACGTTTAGCATAATCTTCTGATCTATCAAGTACATCAGTGAATACTGTAACTAATAAGTTAATTAAGTTTTCGTTCCCTAATGCATTAACAACCATATTGTTAATTGCTGTGTCATAATCGTTCGTACCTAATAACGCTTTTCCTAAACCAAATTGAGAAATAACTCTTGTTAATTTTTGTTTATTATTAAGCATTTGTGTAATGATGCTTCTGAATAAGTCGATAATTTTTTGTTTATTATCTTGAATAAATGGATCAAGAAGAATCTTCTTAACTGTATTGAATGTTGTAAAGTCAATTCCTTTAACAACTGCTCCTACAACACTTGAACCAAATTCAGTGAATGAAGCAGATTTCTTGTATGTTGAAACAATGCTATCTACAACTGATCTGAATATTCCGGCACGTTGTAAGATAACTGGTAAGTTGTCAATTAATGTAGGAATAAATTCTTCAAGTTCACTTGTTCTTGGAATTTCAAGGAAGTTGATAAATCTATTAAGTAATTTTTTAACAACACCTTTACTAATGTCATTGTTAAGTGTTTTAACAATTATTCCCTCAACTAAATCACCAAATCTTTTAACATTTTCATTTACATTTAAGTAAATCTTAAGAATATCGTAGAAAGTAGTTGTGTTTTCTAAGAATTGGTTATTTTCAACAATGTAACTTGAAACTTCTGTGATTAATGCTTTTAATTCATCAGAAGTTACAACTGAGTTAACTAACTCTACAAATGAATCTTGAGAAATAACTTTTTCTTCTAGGTAACTATGTGTTTCGTCATCAAAGATATTTCAAATAATTTCACCCAAGTTAATTCTATCCTCGAATAAGTGAAGTGCATTTGTAATGAGTGAATATAAATCTTGTTGATGATTTGCTTGTTTAAGTGAGTTGATTACTAAGTTAAGCACTCTGATTGCTTTTTGTTCGAATCCTTCTTGTTTAGCAATTGCACCAAGTGCACTTGTAATAGCTGAAGTAATATCTGAAGTCGTGATATTAGTTTGTCTTTGCAATAATAATTTAACTATAGAATTTGCAACTTGCTCAATAATGTTTAATTCATTATCAATTCCTTTAATGTTAGCTAAAAGTGATTTAACTAAATGCGTAGGATCGCTGATGTCATTGAAAATTGAAGCGTAAGGTGATGATTGAAGATATCTTACAGTAGCAGTTGCAACCATATCTTGAACGTTTTGATCACTTGTGATTGTGTAAATAATTCTAGAAACTAAGTTTGTAATTGATTCTTTAAGATCAGGCGTTTCTAAAATAATCACAATTAATTCATCAAATGAGTTTGCATTAGCTCAACTTGATCAGTTTTTGAATAAGAACCTTAAGACTGTGTTGATTAAATCCTTAACTTCGGGCATTTTTACAACTAAATCATAAGCTTGTTTGATTTGGTCTTTAGTAATACCGAAGCTTTCAAGTAATTTATCTAACGGTAACTTAGAAATGATTGTTTCTTTAAGTTCATCATTAACTTTAATAGTTTCGATTATTGCGTTAACTAATTTAATAACTTCATCTTGGTTAACTGCTAATGTTGATAAATGTTTGAATAATGATTTAACAATGTTGTATGCATCTGATTTTAGTAATCCTTTGATGTATTCAACTACAGCACTTATAGTTTGGTTTGTATCTTTAGTTGAAATAAATGTGTCAACAAAGATATTTGCAACATTAGGTAATAATTTAGCAGAGATTGCAAATGAGTTTAAGTTTTGTAATAAATCACCTACAACTTTATCTAAATTAATTCCAGCTAATTGAATATTGTATTTTCTACCGAATGTATTGATTAAATCTAAAACAATAACTTTAGTTGAGTCAAATTTGAGTGTTTTTTCAATGATTAATTGAATTTTTGATTTAAGTGATTCAGTTTTTTCTGAGTTAGTCTTGAATTTTTCGATTACATCAAGTGGTAAATTGATGTAATTTGTTCAAGATTTATCCTCAAGCAATCATGGAACAAACTCAAGAAGTAAATCATCTATCTCACTAATTGAAATAAGTTCGTTTATAAAGTTTCCTAAATGTTCTTTAGTTGTGTATTGGAATAATGTATTTGAATCTGAAAGCTTTTTGATTTGTGAATTTACAAGTTTTGTAATTGTTCCATTATTTCTTAACGCAATTATTACTTTAGGAATTAAGTTAATAATTGTTTCATAGTTATCATTAACAACGTCAAGGTTAATGATTCTGTCAACAAATCCTTTAATATCTGAAAGAACTTGTTTGTTAATTAAATCTGATAATGCTTGTGGAATTTGACCTAATATAGCTAAGATTTGTTCATTTTCAGCTTGTGAGGCTTCTGTTAACTTATCAAAGAAGATATCCAAGGCAGGATTTACAAGTTCGAGTGAATCAATAACTGATTTTAAGTTATTTGATAAATCTCTGAACAATTTATCAACTTGAGGAGTAACTTCAATGTTTAAGGTTCCAAATAATTTCACAAGTGATTTATAAACAAAATCTTTTGTAACTTGGTTAGTTAATAATCCGTTTAATAATCCGGTTGTATCTGCTTTAACTGATTGTGGATCAATTAAAACAAACGCTTTCTTGATAATATCAATGTAAGAAGTTACATCAGCAAATTCGTTTGCTCTTTGAATTGCATTAGATGCGATCTTTTCAAATAAGTTTTTAAAGTGTTGGTTACTTAAAACAAATTCAAGAAGTGAAATTAATTCATCTTTAGAGAAGTAGTTTTCAAATGAATTTCCTGCTTTAGACATTATTTGGTTAACAATACTTGTAGCTAATTCGTTAGCAGGAATTACATTGAATATGTTGTCAATAATTTTTAATAAATCATTCTTGCTCTTTGTGAATAAGTCAGAAGTGATGACTTCTTTAAATGTTGAAACAACTTTTGTTTCAAATGCTGATGGATCTTTTGAAATTCTTTCCTTAATTGTTTTAGTAAATGAAGAAAGAACTGATGAAATTGAGAAGTTTGTAATTCCTGATTTTTTAATGTAGTTAATTAAAGCATCGAAAGCGATTTCTGAAACACCAAAGTTTCTATCGATAATTGAGTAAATGTTAATAATGTTTTTAGCTAATTGCTCAGGTTCTTGAACACCTGCAAAATATTTTGCATAATCAGGGTTCTTAATAAATGCTGCTAAAGCTTGTGAAAGTTTTTCAAGTGCATTTGTTCCTGTCATTACTTGGTCAATTATGTTTAGAACTTTTGGTTTAATTGAAGCAATAAAGTTTTCATTTGAAGCTATAGCAATAGCTAATTGGTCAAATGAGTTTGCTTCTCTTAGTGTTGAGTTATTATCAATAATAAAGTTTGTTACTAAATTAATAATGTCTTTAGTATTTTGTGACTTAAGAATATCAACAAATAAGTCTGATAAAACTTGAGCATCAATTCCTAATTTATCAGCAATTGATGCAACAGGTATCATTGCAGCAACTTTTTGGATATTTTCATCAACATAGTATTTAGAAATTACATTAGAAACTAATTCTTTGATTTGGTCCGAGTGATTTCAAATGTTTGAATTTAATAATGTTTTAATGTATCCAAATTCTTTAATGTTTAATAATGATTTTACATTTGAAGTAATGTACTTGATTAATTCATCTAAACTGTTTGACTCTTGTAGACCTGCATTAATGATTTCAATTAGTTGATCAACCATTGTATTTGTAGGGTTGTAGTTAATTAATTGATTTAATGTTTGTTTAAGTGCTGCATAGAATTCAAGTGGTAATTCTGAAGATAATAAACCTTGATCAGCAAGCATTTTATTTAATGCTTTATGCATTAGTTTATCTAAACCATTTGAACTTAAAATTGTATGAATAACACTTGCAAGTTCATATTTGTGCTCAGTTGTAACATTTGAATTTTTAAGAGCTTTGAAAATAACATCTTTAGGATTTGTGAAAATCGAGTCTAATAAATCATTATCAACAATTGCATCAACTAATGAGTTAAGTAATGTTGGTAAATTACTATTTCTTAAAACATCGTTAGCTACTTGTGATGCACCTTCTGATGAAACTAATTCACCTAAATTTGCGTCATTAATCATTGAAGTTAATTTTGTGATTGTTGAATCTTTAACTAAGATTGTTGAGACTAAGTAGTGTAATAAGTTTTTGATGAATTGTTTGTTTTCTGAATAAATAGGTGAAGCTAAGATTTTGTTTACAAATGCTTGCTTATCTTTATTAAATTCAGCAACAATTAATGAAACAATTTCATTTGGTAATGTTTTAATTGCACTTAATGGTTCATCTGCATTTTTAGCATTTGAAAGAACTTCAAACACCTTGTCAAATGCAGGTTGATAAATGTTTAATGAATTTAATAATGGAATTAAATTATCTACTAAATCACTTACAAAGTCCTTGCTTAATTGTGAATATAAGTCAGGAAGAGTTGATTTAACAACATTATTGATTAACTCTTTTAATGTAACTTTGTTATTTTCGTTTTCAAATAATTCAGAAACGAAATTACTTAAGTTAGATTTCATTTGCTCATAATCAAGCCCTTTAAGAACTGTGATTATTAAATCATTGTAAGTTGTAAATTGATCTGTAGTCGCAATTGAATTGAGAACATTTGTAAGTTGATTTAAGAATACAACTTTGAATGAGTCATTGTTTAAAACAAATTTAACTAATTCTTTTAAGTTATCAAATGAAACATAATTTTCAATCTTTTCTTTTAAGTTTGCAGGAACTTTGGCAAAAATTGATTCAAACATTTGTGAATCAGTAGCAATCTTGTTGTAAACATTTGTGATAATTTGATTAATATCTTGACCGTGTTTTGAAAGTAAGCTATCACATAAAATCTTGATTGCTTTGATAATGTTTGTTTCTTGATTTTCTCCACCAAATTCTTCTGCAAATGATTTCAAAATCAATGTACCTAAATCAGATAATTTTGTGTAGTTTCCATTTTGATTAAACTCTTCTAAACCACTATAGATATGTGCAAAAATGTTAAATGTATCACTGTAGTTTGGTAACAAGTCAAATAAATCAGAAACTAATCCATCAATGTTTTGAACATCTTGAAGTAATCAGCTAATTGATTCATTTGTTTTCACAAGGTCGATTATAAATCCAGTAACCATTTTCTTAATTGTTGGATTTGATTTTAATGCATCAAATGCAGTTTTAAGCGAATCTTTAACATTATGAATAAAGTTAGCATCCTTAAGAACTAAAATTACTAAATCAGTTAAAGAAGATAAGTTAGCAATTTGTTCTTGATTACTTAAGATAAAGTCAGTTAAACTTGTTCCAATATTTACAAGAGGTTCTGAAACAACAATGTCATTAAGTAATTGTTTAAGTTCTTCTGCTGAAACATTAAGTTTTGTAGCAACAGAATCAAGATTTAAATTATTAATAAATCCTGAAACTTTATCATTTGTTTTAAGTTGTGATAATAATGATTGAATAAATTCTTTTAATGAAGCTTTTTCAATGTCACTAAGTGGTGCACTTAAAAGATTTTTAATAAACTCAAATTCTGTCACCTTCAAGTTTTTAAGAATTACATTTGGTAATTGTGAAGTTAAACTGCTTAATGTAATGTTTTCATTATCGAATAACGCAATAACCTTAGCAACTAAATTGTTAAGTTTATTATCTAAACTTAAGTTGTTTACTAAGTTTGCAAATACAGTATTTAACATTGAATTGAATTTAGCATCGTAAGTAAATCCTGCTTTTTCAAGTAAAACTGTAAACACTTTTGTAAGAGTTTTATTAATTGTTAAATCAGCAACTACATTATCAAGAATTGGTTCGATGTTTGAAGTTAATATAGTTTTGAATTCAGGTTTTTTGATTACTAAATTAATTAACTCAGTAATGTTTTCAACTGTTTTTAATTCTGCAATGTTGTTAAAAATTAAATCAAGCACATTTGGAATTAATGAATTAATTTGTTCTGTATCAAAAATCTTGTTAATAATTGTTTTAACTTCATCAATATCTACATATTTAGCTAAAGCTTCATTTGAAGAAACTATAGAAATTAAAGTATCTTTGATTTTTGAAACAACTGCATTGTTTTCATTTAATTCAGCAAATACATTTTTAATAATTTCTTTTCAGATAAGTGCATGAGAACTAAATGTTTCTAAGTTAGCAACTTTTTTAACTAAAGCAATAGGGTCAGAAGCTAATTTTGATTTTAAGAAATCAGTAATTTTTGAAGGTAATACCCTTACATCAGCATAAGGTGTGCTGCTTGACTTAATTGTTTCAAGTTGACTAAACACAAAATCAATAAGTGGATTAATAATGTCTAATAATTTTACAAAGTTTAACAACTCAACTTTTGAGTCGTTAACAAATGCTGTGATTTGTTCATCACTAGCTGCTTGGTTGTATTTTTTAGCAACAGATTTAAGTACATTACCAAGTAAGTTAGAAGCAAGTTGATCATCAGTTAAGTCAGCAACTAATCTTTCAATGTGTTCTTTAACAGTTTGTAAGTTAGGAATTACTAATAATTTTTGAATTAATGCATTTAAATCTTCGACATCAGCAAATTCTGCAAAATTATCTACATAAGATTCGACTAAGTAATTTACAAGGTTATGTAAGTTTTGATTTTTAAGCAATGAATTAACAAGTGAATCGACATTTTCTTCACCTACAAATGAAGTAATTTTTGTTGATGATAATGCTTTTGCAACCATTGAGGGGATGTTTAAACGATCAAGATTGTTTAAAACATTCTTGATAAGTTGTTTAATAAATGTTTGATTGTTTGTTACTAATTTTGAATCATTAATGAATTTAAGAATTTTGAAAACATTAAATTCATTTGTTTCTTCTTCAGAATCTGAGTCGTTCATTTTAGCAACGAAATTATCAATAGCAATTTTTCCTGCTTGAGTTGCAATTTGCTTAATGTTGTCAAGTGAAGTTGATTCGTTTTGATTTAATAAGTCAGCAAATTGAGAAATAAAATCTGAAATAAACTCTTTAATTGAGTCTGGTTTTACCCTTGTTATGCTGTTTAATAAACTATCAACAAAATTGTCTGATTGAGCTTTGATAAGTTGGTTTGATAATCCGTTGTTTTCAAGTAAGTTTCATAAAATGTCTTTAAGGATATTTTTGATAACATCATTTGAAACAATGTCTCACGCAAAATCAGAAATTGAGTTTGCAATTTTCTTAATGTTTTCTTTATCTGATAGGAAAACTTTGATTAATTGTTGTAAGTTTTCTACTTGTGCAAATTGTTCAGAGTTACTAATGAAACTTTCAAGTGCAAGTCCGATGACTTTTGAAATATTTGGATTAGTTACAATTTGAGTGATTAATGATTTAAGATCATTTTTTTCAATTTTGAAAGGTTCAACATATTTGTAAGCAAGGCCTGTGATTGCATCTGAAATCATTTCACTTTTTAGTGCAAATAAGTTTGTAATTACACCTTGAAGAGCTGAGATTAATTCAGATTTTTTATGTGTAATGAATTTTGAAGACGCAATTGCTCTAATAAGTTTGAATAAGTTTTCCTCTTTAAGAACTGATTTAATTAAAATTTGAGGAATTTCCATTAATTCAAGTTTGTCTTCTCTGTTTAATCTTGATAATTCATTTTGGAAATCTAAGTAAATTTGTTGAATTAATCCTGAATTAACAATAGATTCAATGATTGTAACAAAACCATTTTCGCCATTGTTTTCTGTATCTAGAATTAAATCCTTTAATTTACCTTCTGGATCGAGTTGTTTATAAAGTTCATTATTTGTAAGACCATTAATTGCTGAAGCAGTTACATTTCTAAATGTAGCTGACATTCTTAAAAGTCTATTAGGGTAATTATATGGAGTTCTAAGTTTGTTAATTTCATCAATGAATGGAATTGAAGAATCTAAATATGAATTTGTATCAGACCCAAATAATTGTAAGTTATTTACAAAAGGTTCAATTTGGTATTTTAGTGTTGTAGAGTCGGTGAGTAAATAATCTTGGTTAAAGTTATAAGTTGGATCAAAATTTGCGAGGTCAAAAGATGGAGATGTAAGTTTAATATACATATCCATAGCCATTTTTTTGTAACCCCTTGTGTTAGGGTGAATATCAATATAAACATCAGAAATTTCATCTGAATGAGCAGATCAATAATCAACATTGTATGCATTTAGCACATTAACATCTGTAATTTTTGCAACATCATACAATGAGCTGTTAATTTGTTGTAATAAAACTTGAGTCGGATCTACTGGAATGTTTCCTAATTTAGATTGGAAGAATTTATCAATCGCTCTTTTGAAACCAGAAAGTGGTAATGGGTAAGCTACTAAGTTAATGTTTGCTTTTGGAGCAAGTTTTTTAAGTTCATTAACTAAAAGTAAAGCTCTTTTTCTAACTTCTGGAAGTGTGTTTGTAAGAACTTTGTTGAAAAAGTCAATAATCTTTCCATAGTTAGGTTTTTCTTTTCTGAATTCATTAACAATTTCCATTGGTCTATTTTTTGAAACTGTATCAATTAGCAAGAAGAAAAAGTCATTAGCACTAATTGACATAGTTACTAAGTTTGCTTCTTTTAATTGCTCCTTGATGATTGGACCCATTTCTTGCATATTTTTGTTTTTGAAAGTTTTGTTAACAGCAGGTCAATCAGGTGTGTCGTTGTAAGGGTTATCATAGTCGATTCCGAAAATTTTAAATCAGTCAACTATACGAGCGCCAGAAGCTGCGAAGTTTTCAAAATATTCAAGTCTATTATTTGAATTTTGATTTAGTAATCTTGCTAAAAACGCAGCATAAGAAGCTCCGGTGATTTCACCGTTAGCTTCTAATTTACCTGGATAATCCTTTGGAAGCGCTCCATCATATCCTGCAGTGATTGAATCCCCTAATGCAACATATCTAATTTTTTGATCTTTTGATATGAAGTTATTTGAAACAAGACGTTTAGATAATTTTTCTTTAGCACGTTCAACATCAGTTTTTCCGTCAGGGTTTTGATTTGAGTCATTACCTCCGTTTTGAGAACCGTTACCATTATTTGCTCCTGGTTCAGTAATTTTAATTTCGCCAGATCGATCAACTGGTTTGGGGTTAATGATGATTGGTGCATCACCATCGTTTAAATCAGTTCATCTACCGATTGGTTTTGATGAACCTGGCGCTTGACAAGACGCAGAAACAACACTAGCTGAAGTTAAGATTGCAGCTAATGAAATTAACGTTAACTTTTTTTGTTTTTTCATAATCACCTCTCTTATATACACTATAAGTGTATATAAAACTAATTTCATAAAATTTTACCAAATTAAAGAGTAAACAAGCAAATTGCAAAAATTGTTAAACTATTTTTAACAAAGCTAAAATAAAAAGAGCAAGCTTTTAACTTTTATAGCTTGCTCATAGTATTAAAAGTTTTAATTTGCAAATGGATTGAGTGAATTTAAAACACAATAAAATATTCTACTTCAGTACAATAATGAGATTAATTGTCCTAAAGTTTCTTCAAAATTGTTTGCAATTTCAATTGTAATTGAGTTAACTTCGTTATTAAAACTTGATAAATAATTAACAAAAGTTTGATAAGTTTCATCTTTAATTTGATTAATTGATAAGTTTTGAAACTTGTCAATTAAGTCATCATTTTCAAGATTTGAAGATAACTGATAATCAAAGAATCTTTGTTTAATTAAACCAAAAGTAACAAATTTATTTCCCTTTCCTGAAAGCAATGGCTGAGTATAAGTTGCAATTTGTTGTGGAAAGTTTATTGATGTGCTAATTGTTTTAATTTGCTTAGTTGTATTATTGAATTGATTTGCAAATCAAGCGAAATAATTATTTAAAAATGAATCATATGAAACAAAAACATTAGCAAATCCATCTTCTTTGTTTTTAAGAACACTTTCATTGATTAATAAAGCCAATTCAAGTGCTCTGTTGAAATAAACATCAGGATTAAGAATATTTTTTGAAGCTTCAACATAACCATTAATAACTTTTTGAATATTAATCCCCTGAAGTGACATAATCAATAATCCGATTTCACTTAATACACTATATTCTGGATGGACATCATTTGAAACAAATAAAATATTGTTGCTTGCAAATTTAAATTTGCTTAAGTTTGAAAAATTAGTTTTGCTACCTACATAAAACATATGATTTTTGATCATAAATTCATTTGAATGTTGCTCAAAAATATTTGTAATGTATGAAATTCATTCATTTTCATAATCACTATTTCCGGTTTCATTTAAAAACATAAAACCAACATTATCGCCAATTCCATTTTTAAAAGTTTGAATTAACTGTTCAATTTTATTAATTGGAATTGATCGATTAATAAAGATTAATTCAATTTTCTTATCCTTATTAATATCGATTTGTCCAAAAATAAATTCCATTGCAGCTTTAATTGAAAGTTCAATTGTTTTAGAAGTTCAAATAATTAACTTAGAAATATTTGTTGAATATAAATTGTTGCAAAATTGAATTATTTTATCTACACCGTTGAGCCCAAAGTTTAATGCAATATCATCGAAACCTAAATATGATGAACCATCAAAATTTAAAGATTTAATTTTATCGATTACTTCTGAAGCTTGCTTTTGTTGAATTTGCAACTCGTGTTGAGATTGAAAATAATTTTTCTTAATTGAAATTACTTGCATTTAACTACTTATTCTTGTGATTATTATTTTTATTGTCGTATTTCTTATTTTCAACAAAATAACTATTTGTGTAATTAATTAAATTTCTAAATCCATTTTTTGTCGCTTTTAGTTCATTGTAATATTTTTCTCTTTTGTAAAAGTCTTTCCCTTGATGGTTTGGGTGATTTTTCTTAAATGAACCTAAACCTTGTTTTTTATTGTTATCAAAATTTAAAACAATAAAGTTGATAATGTCGCCAATTGAAAATAAATCTGACATTTGGTGATGTGTAAAATCTGTAATGTCTTTTCTGTAAATTAAAAATGAATTACCATATTTGTCGTGAAGTTTTATAAACTTTGAACCTGATGTAATTATTTTTGCTGAAGCAACGTCACCAGTTTTGTAGCCTAAAAATGATTGTGAATTTTCTTTTCTTGAAACTTTTGAATTTTGCTTATTAATGTTTTTATTAAGTAGTGTATTCATAATTATTTATTATTATAAATAATTTATTTTTTTATGTATGAAACTAAAAGGACTATGACATAGAAATAAAAAGTTTTAAGTTGCATAAAAAAATAAGCTATACAGCTTAAATTTCTTTTTTGACTTTGACTAATTCAATTTTTGAATTTAGCAATTCTTGCTCTAGTTCTTTAATATTTTCAAGTTCATTTTCAAGTCTTAAAGCTTCCTGGATTGTGGGTTTTGTAACTGGTTCTTTAGGCGCAAATAGTTCACAAGTTTCATTAGCTTTAATAATTGAAATATTTTCTGTACCGATTTTTCTAGCAATATCAATAATATCATTTTTATCGTATGTTAATAATGGACGTAAAATTTGCATTCTTGTCGCTTCTCCAATTGTTGATAATGATTCAATTGTTTGAGATGCAACTTGGCCTAAATTATCACCATTTGAAATTGCTTGTTGATTATATTTTTGCGCTATTTGCTCAGCTATACGGTAAAAACTTCTTCTCATTAAAGTGATTTTGTATGATTCTTTTGAAACAAATGAAATGTAGTTCATTAAGTGTGAGTAATCTGCTATCAATAAGTTTGATGTTACTTGATATTTATTTAAAACTTTAACCAAATTTGTAATTTTTTCTACAGTTCTAATATCTGTTTGAGGGGGTGTGATAAAGGTTAAAAAGTCAACCTTGAGTCCTCTTTTCATCATTTGTCAAGCAGCGACTGGAGAATCAAAACCACCAGAAATAAGGTGAAGAACTTTACCTGACACTCCTACAGGTAAACCACCTAAACCTTTAGTGTAATCAGAGAAAATGTAAGTTTTTCCGTTTCTAACTTCGACATAAAAAGTTTGGTCAGGATTATGTACATCAACTTTAAGTTTTGTGTTTTTTAAGACTACACCACCTAGGTAATTGTTAATTTGATCTGATGAGAATTCAAACTTTTTGTAATTTCTTCTAGCAGCAATTTTAAAAGTTTTTGAATCAGGTCTAATCGATGATAAAACTGCATTTGCGAAAACTTCCATATTATTTTCAACAACCATAACCGGTGAGTATGAACTGATTCCGAATACATAATTTAAGTTATTCATATTTTCTTCTGAATAAGGTAAATACATTCTGTCAAATTCAACTTCTGGAGTTACACCAACAATGTGTTTAATATTAATTGCAAGTTGATTAATAAACTGTTTTCTGTTTTTCTTTTTCAGCACTAACTCGCCGTAACGAATCAAAATTTTACTGTACATATTTCTCCTTTATTAAAAACTTTTTAAGTACTAAATAAGCATTTTTATAATTGTTTTCTTCTTTAATTACATTCTCTATACTTTTGCTAATATCAATGTAATTAGCAAAAGTTTCTTGATTGTTTATAAATGAGTCATTTCTTTGAAGTTCTAATCTTATATTGTTATAGATTTCTTTGTATTTTGCGTTGAGCGAAATCACTTTAATTAAAGTAGCTAATTTACTAATGAATTCATCTCAAATTGTCTTAATTTTATTTCAGGACTTTTGTTTTTTGAAATTTCTTTCATATAAATAAATTAATTCAGTTCTTAATTTATTTATTTTTGGATCGTTTGGTATTTCAGGATGGTAAATGCAAGATAAATAGGTATCAATAGCTTCATCAATTTGAATTTGAAAATTATCATTTAGTTCTTTTAATTCTTTAGATTTTGATTCAATAACTACATTAGTTTTTTCATAATTTTCATATTTAACAACTAAATCTTGAACTAATGTTTGGATGTTTTTTAATGATTTATTTTCAAAAGATTGTTTGATTTTGTCAAATGCGTTCTTTACTGATTCATATTTTTTTTGTTGAATACTATTTGGTGCAAGTATGTTTTTGTGAGTTTTATTCAATTTAGAATATAAATCACGAATAATTGGAATTGTTTGATCAATGAAATCTTTAATAGAAAACATTGAATTAACAAGGTTGACTAATTTGTAAAAAGTTCTATAAACTGACTTGATATTTGCATCTAAAGTTTCAGCATTATTTTTACCTTTAATAGCTGATTGAAGTGTTGTGGTTTTATCCTTTAACTCTATTAATTTACCTTTAATTTGCTCGTTATTTTTATCTTTTATAGCTTGCTCAAGCACTTTTGGTAGAGATTCAAAAAGTGAATACTCAATATTTTTTGATGCAAAAATGATTTTTGTATAGTTCTCCAATTCTTCTTTTCTCTTTGTTATGTTTTCAAGAGCTCTTAAGAAATCAGCTTTAACTTTAAGATCGTCAATTAATGTGATTTGAATTGATAATTCAGCTAATTTGTTTTGAAGATTTTCATATTGATTAGGTATTGCTTTCTCATAACTTTTAAGCTTTCCATTTAAAAAGTCCCTAATCTCCAGGATTGTTGAAGTGATTTCATCAATGTTGTTTCAATTCTTTGAATAGTCATCTGAAATTTTGTTAAATTCTATTTGTTTTTTAGAAACTTCTTTTTGTTGTTGTTTAATTGCTTTATATTTTTTGTAAGATTTAACTTTTTGTTTTTCAGCTAGCAATTCATCAAGTTCAGAAAGTTTAACTGAAATTTCTTGATTTATAGTTTCAATACTTTGCTTCACTTCAATCAATGAATTAAGCATATTCTCAAGCTCGTGATTAAAATGAGTCGTTGTTTTAACTTTTGAATATAAAGATTGATTTTGATGATTTTGTTTAGTTATCGCATCTTTTGAGCGTATACTAAATTTTTGTAATGATTGTTTAAATAAGTTCACAGAAAGCAAGTAGACTAAAAGTAAAAGAACAATAATTGAAACAATTATTATAAGTATGAACAATACTTTTGCCATAATCTCGTACCTCCTGAGTCTGTTATTAATTTTTTTATATTATATTACTTTTAGCTCTAAATGATAGCCTTATCAAGCTGTCTAAAAACTAATTAAAAGCAAAAAAGCAGATAGCTTTTCTATCTACTTTTAATTTCAAAAATCAATACTATTTGTAAGCTAATTTCTCTTCATACATTTCTTTATCAAATGCTTTGATAAATTCAGTCATTAAATCAATTGTAGCTTGAATATCAACAAGTGAAGCTAATCCAATTGGACTGTGTAAGTATCTTTGTGGGATTGAAATTGTCATAACTGCAGCACCACCAGGAGCAAATTGTAATTCAGCTGCATCAGTTCCTCCACCCTCGGCAACATATTTGTAAGCTGGAATTTCTTTTGTAGCAGCAATATTTGTTAATACATTAATTAATTTTGGATCTGGCAATGTTCCACCATCTTTAACTAAAAGACTTACTCCTTTACCTAAAACTGGTGTTCCAGGTTTTGCACCTGTTGTATCGTGTGCAGCACCTGTATCAACAGCAAAAGCAACATCTGGATTAATGATTGAAACTGATGTTTTAGCACCTCTTGTTCCAACTTCTTCTTGAACTGTTCCTACTAAGTAAACATCACATCCTAATTCTAAATCAGCAATATTATTTGCAATAAATTCTAAAGCAGTCACACCTGCTCTATTGTCCATTGCTTTTCCACCAATAATGTTATTTGCAAAATGAATTGTTTCTCCAGATAAGAAAATTTTGTCCCCAATTTGAATGTGTGCTTCTTCAACTTCTTTTTTAGATTTGAAACCTAAATCAACAAATAAGTCTGATTCTTTAAGTGCAACTGTGATTTTGTCTCTATCCATAATATGGATACTTGTGTGTCCGAATACACCATAAAATCTTTCATTTGTTTTTGATGAAACTACAACTGCTTTTGTCCCAATAACTACAGATGGTCAAACTCCACCAATTGTTGTAACTAATATGTTTCCGTTTTCAGCAATTGATTTAACCATATAACCAACTTCATCCATGTGAGCAGCTAACATAACTTTAGGTGCATTAGCAACTTTAGATTTTTTGAAGAAAATAATTGAACCAAATGCATCACGTGAAATTTCAAAACCTGGTTTAATGTTTTTTCTTAATTCATCTGCAACTGGTTCTTCAAATCTAGAAATAGCTTCAATTGACATATATTTTTCTAATCTAGAAGCTAATTTTTCATATTTTTTTTCCATACAAACTCCTTATATTTATAGATGTTATAAATTTTATACATTTTTAGCTTTTATTCCACACATAAGCTAATCTTTTTTATGAATATAAGTACTTGCTATTTCATCAAAATACATTTGTAAATATTTCTTCATTTCAGGTGTTAAATTTCTAATTTGATTAAATGATTTACTTAACTTTTCTTGACTATCATTTGAAATTTTATCCTTGCGAATAAAGCACAACTTTCCACTTGCGTCTCAATAAATAAGATTCTGTTTATCATAAATTTTGTGAATATCAGGTGATAAATTTAACAAATTATTTACATCAGAAATCATCGTTAATGCATCTGTTTTAAATTTATCTCTTGAATCAACAATGTTTTTGGAAAATAATTTTTCTGTTTCATTTCTTATTCTTTCCCTTATTTTGTAAACAGGATAAATATGAGCTCTTTCAATTATTGTATTTTCTTCTAAATTAAATGATTGAATTGATTCAGTAGGAATTTTTTGGACTTTTGATCTAGTTCTTGAAATTTGATTTTCTATTTCATTTTGAATTTTAAATAATGTTTCTAGTGATTTTTTGACTCTTTGAATTTTATTTCTAAATTCTTTTCTAGTTTCATCATCATTAAGACCTTTCGTTTTATTTTCGTATTCAATTGTATGAATTAAATCTTGAATAGGTAAAAATGAATTATTACCACTATTTTTGAAGTAATTAATAAAATCATTTTCATTTTTTAAAGAGCTAAGTAGACTCTTAAAATCATCTTCATTTGTTACAAACATTTTAAAACTATTGTAATATCAATTGTCTTTAATAATATCCAAATACATAAGTGGATTATTTTTTAGATTTTCATAACTAGACTTTACTTCGGAACTGTTGGGTTTTTCATAACTACCTGTTGGATTATTACCTTTTAATACACCAATTAAGTTATTAAAAGTTCCTTTATAATCAAAATTAACATAATAATTCAGAGCAGTCAATTCCTGATTATTTAAAAATAAGATATTTTTATCATTTTTGTTTTCTCTAGGTTCTTGTTTTAAACTGTTGCCGATAAGCGAAAATAATTTTTCCCTACATTTAAATGTGGTGGTTTTATCCTTAAATCATCTTGTAGTAGTTTTTAAATCTAAGGATGTACCTGCAAGAAATTTTATGTATCAATAAATTAATAGTCCATTTGAATCAAAAAAGCAATAGATTTTTGCATTAAAATGATTTTTGCTGTTTTCTTTAGAAAATACGTTTAAAATGCTATAAATTTTAATTTGTTTTTTTAAATTTACAAATTCACTAGATTCAAAATTCATAATAATTAAAAATATTTTTTAATAACTTCAGTAAATATATCTTCTAAAACTTCTACAGATATGCTGTTTCCAGCTGTAAAAATCATTTTATTTTCATTAACTAAACCGGTTTGACGAACCTTTAATGCATCAACTTTATCGAACCCCATATATAGATATGCTTCTTCTGAATTTATTAAAACTAATTTATCTTCTTCTAATAAGAATTTCAGTCTTGCATTTGCACCAGAAGCTGTTAATGTAGGACCTTTGTGATCTGTTTTATAAATGTAAGATTCACTATTGAAATTAGTGTACCCCAATAATCTAGACTTATTGATTTTGTTTTTAGTTAATGTAAATGGTGTCTTTTTGTATAAAGTTAATAATTTTGTCAGATCGATATGAACAGCATTTTCATCGATGATTTGATTAAGCATTAAGTTTTTTTCATTCTTTTGAATGAATTCAAAATCTTCGCCATCCAAAATAGAAACCATAAAAACTCTTTCTCTGTTTTGAGCCGAACCTGAATCAACTGCATTTAAAACTTTTCAATAACTTTTATAACCCAATGTTTCCAATGCATCTATTCATTTGAGAAAATCATTTTTGAATTTAGATGAAACCAATGCTTTAACGTTTTCTAATAAAAATACCTTAGGTAATCTATCTAAATTATTTTTAAGAATTCTTTCAATTTCATACAATAACCCTGATCTTGTATTTTCGTTAATTCCTCTTTGTTTACCTTGTTGTGATAAATCTTGACAAGGGAATGAATAAGTAAAAATATCTATGCCTTTAGGTAAAGTGTTATAAGCAGTAATGTCTGTACCGCTCTCTCTCTCTCTCTGAAGCCATATCTTTCACTCATATAGTCATTATTAACATATGAATAAAGATAAGAGAATAAATTTCTTAATTTGTTTTCTGACATTCTCATAAAGTATTTTTTATTAACTGGTTTTTTGGAGTCGGCAGAAAAAAGATACTTGTTTAATTTATCAAGCATTTCTTCTTTAGTCAACTTATTTTCTGGTTCTAATATACCGTAGTGAATACTTAAATACGATATAATCGCATCAATATAAAAATCACATGTTCCTAGTGATTTAACTGAAAAATTCAATTTCTTAGATATATTTTTTAATGCTTTGTATTGCGAACCGATTCCTGCAAACATTTCGAATAATGTAATTTCTTTTTTCATGATTTTTTTATTTTAACGGAATTAGAGAAGCATAATTAATAAGTTAAAATATTTTTTTAATTGAGTTAAGAAAATCTATTTTTTATATTATAATATTTTAAATTATTGGGGCAGTACTCAAGAGGCTGAAGAGGCGGTCCTGCTAAGACTGTAGTGGTGGCAACACCAGCGGAGGTTCGAATCCTCTCTGCTCCGCCAATTGTTAACAAATCACTCTTTGAGTGTTTTTTTATGCACTTTTTTACTACTTTGTTCATTTTTGAAGAAATTTACTAAATATATGTATGAAAAAGATTAGTTGATTCAATATATTATTAGTAATTATTTGTTTAAGCTCAGGTGTTTTCATAAGTGTTGTTAAATTTACAGAAATAAAACAAACAAAGAAAATAGATGACGAACTAAATAAGCAAAAGAAAATTTATAAATATACAGTAGCCGGTAATGTATTATTTCCTGCTACATTTGAATCAGACAAGCCTTTATCATACAGAGATGTTTTTAATAAAGTAAAACTTAAAACAAGTTCAGATATAAGTAATTACAACCTAGATGATTTAGCAACTACATCCAGTGTCATTAATGTTGGTTTAAGAAAATACAAAATAAAATGGGAAGAAATCAAAGATGTTGAGACTTTAAAATGATTAGGTCTAAACTCAAGAGTCGCAAAGTTAATTTATAAATATCGTGAAAAGAATGAAAGTTTACACTCATGACGAGAATTGCTAGATATAAAAGGAATTTCTACTCGTACTATAGAATACTTACAAACGGTTATAGAATTAACTTAAGATGGTTTAATTTCTTTTTAATTTTATCTGTATTTTGTTTATTGCTAGTTACTTCTGATTTAATTTTATTAGTATATTTAATTCCACTCTTTATTTTTTCCATTATTTTAAAAAGAAATGACTTCGTAATTTTGTTAGCAATATTATTAACATTTTTGATATTTTTTAATCTTAAACATATCATTATAAATGCATGATTCTACAGTAATAAAGGTGTCTCCGAATCTTACACAGTGATTGATATGTCGGATAAAGCTCTTTATGTTGAGGATAAATTTATGAACAAATTCATACTCAACAGGTCTGAATTAAAATCTGTCAAAGACCAAATAACTATCTATTCAAAAATATTTATTTTAGGAACATTGAAGGAAGTTAAAGAAAAATCAAATTACTTGCTAGCTAATGAAATTGATTTTTTAATTAAACCTAACAAAGTTATTGTTGTTAATGATTGATTCAATTTAAGACATATGTTTTATAACTATTTTCTAAACAAAAATAAAGCATATTCTGATTTTATTTTCCCATTAATTTTTGGTATAAACACATCTACAAATAATGAAACATTAACTAACTTAAAAGAAATGGGAGTAGTTCATTTAATGATTGTTAGCGGTCTACACCTGGGTACTATTTACGTATTCGTTAGAATGATATTTTCAAAATTTGATAAATATGGAATCTTACAAATTCTTATACTTACTATTTATTTTCTATTTTGCAAGAAATCAGTGTCAATCATAAGAACTTATTTATTTATACTTGTCATTCATTTTTGAAAAATATTTAAAAAAGATCAAGAATTGAATGTCGGTTGTCCATTATTCGTAATAGCATTTTTATTCTTATCTTTTAGGCCTTATAGTGTTATGAACTTAGGTTATTGACTATCATATATTTTGACTATCGTTATGTTAAATGTAGATTTGGATAAATTTTGAAAACCTAAAAAATGAAAGCAAAAAGCAACAAACTTCTTTGCAGGTTATTTCGTACCCTGATTCATTTCTATATCCATAATTAGTGCATATATAAGAGAAATTAGTTTAATATCTTATGTTTACTCAATTATTTTGACACCAATATTTCAGTTTTTAATTATTTTCTTTACCTTAACTTTACCAATAACTTTTATTGCAGTTCCATTTGCTGAGTTAGCGCAATCTTTCATCCAGCTATTATCAAAAGCAAATGTTACATATAAGTTTTATTATCAATTTTGATACTGCATAATTTATCCTTTTATATACATTTATATTTCCAGATTAATGTTCTTAAAAATGAAAAGATTAGAGAAAGTCAGATCATCTGACTTTATAAAACATAGGATAGCTGAACTTGAATTAAGAATGGAGAAATTAGAATATGCAAATTAGTTCAAATAATAAAAATAGAGGGATGTTTTTAGAAAAAATAATCAACAACACTATAGCTTATTTATGACAAGAGAACATTGCATTCATTGAGAAAAAGAGCACTCCTCTTGATATAAAAAATATTCAATCAAAGACTAAAAATAATGTCTTGGGTTCATTTAGAATTAAGAAATCAACAGTGGATTACATAGGTATGTATAATGGTCAATTTATTTGTTTTGAAGCCAAGAGTACAAATAATAATTCACTCACTAAAAAATTATTTAAGAAACATCAAATCGAATATTTAAACCTTATACATAGCAATAAAGGCATTTCTTTTGCTATTGTGTACTTTTCATTATATGATGAGTTCTACAAAATAACTGTTCCAGAATTATTACAATATTTTAAAAATAAAAGTAGTGTCAAATATGAAGAAATAAAAAGAAATTCTAAAAAGTTATTTTTAGAATTTCCTGGATATTTAACATTTTTAAATTAAGCTTTAAAATCTATTAATTCACGTAAGTATTTTGAAGGTGTATATTTAACAACACGTCTTTGTGGAACCACAATAAAATCAGCATCATTTTCTGATTTTTTGAATTTGTTTACCATTTTTCTTTGTGGTTTAACTGTTGTTGAAAAAATTCCTAAATGTGATAATCTAACTTTATCTTCCATGATTAATTGTTCTTTAAGAACGAAAACCATAGCATCGAAAACTCTTTCAACATCTCTTGGTGTCATTTCAGCACGATCTGCAACTTCTAAAATGTATTCTTTTTTAGTCATTTCAATGTCTCCTTTTAAAAGCTTGTAATAACAATATTATAATACAAAAAAACTTTTTTCCACAATTTTTAGGGATAAAAGTAATTATTTTTGTTTGATTGTAGGTTTAACTTTTGTTAAAGCGATCTTATCATAATCTTTGAAGCCAAGTCCATAATACATAGCACCTGCAATTTTGTTACTGAAAAACAAAACAGGTGTTTTTTCTATGTATAGTATCCTTTCGCAAATGTTCATTACACAATCCTTTGCATAGCCTTTCTTTCTTGCTTCAGGAATTGTGAAAACACCTCCGATCATAACTGCATCTTTTGATTGACAGTTAATCGATGCATGTGATAAAACTTTCTCATTTTCGTCTTTTAGCACATATCCTCAATATGCACCTTTTTCAAATGATCTTTTTAAGTGTTTAATATCAAGCGCATGTGATGATAGTCCTGCAAATTCAGGAATTAATCTTCTACTTTCAACGATATTTTCCAGATCTGAAATTTTAATCATTGTTGATTTTAAATTGGTCGGTTTCTTAAAATCTTTTTTATTCAAAGTTAAAACATATTGATAAGTAGGTACAATATTATTCCCAATAATTACTGATAATGCATTATTTAATTCGTTATAAAGTTCTTTTTGATAGACAAAGTTCTTGATATTATATTTTTTAACAATATTCTCTAAATCTTCGTATTTACCTCTTAATTTTCTTCCGAAAATTAACAATGTATCATGGAATCTATAAAAAATTAAAACAGGTCTTTCATTTACATAATCAATGTAACTATCAATATTTTCGCCTTCTAGACCAAATGTTTCAATATCTGCAATTAACATCATATTAAGGTATTTATCTTGTGTATAAAGGAATTCTAAAATTCTATCTTTATAGTCATTAGTTAGCTTTAACATTTTTCTCATATTTTAATTATACTCTTTTGCAATAAAAATAACCAGTATATACTGGTTAAATAAATCAATTTCTCTTTGTGATTGTTCTCTCACTAATGTAGTTTTTATAGTATGCATTATTGAAAGCAATACCTAAGAACATAAAGTAAACAACTCAGTTTATAAAGAATGCAATTGTAAGGAAGAACCCTACAGGACCGCCATATTTGTCATAGTTAATGTGTTGATTAATTGTTTTAAACAATAATACTAATAAAACAATTGGAGTGGTTGATAAGATAGCTCCTTTATAAATAGATTTAATGGTTAACTTAAATGATGGAATAAGTTTGAATAAACCAACTAACATTACAAACACAAAAACAAATGAAATTAATATATAAACAAACGTATTTAATCAAATCGTTCCATTATATTTTTCTGTTATTTTTGTTTCAATGATGATATCGATGGTTGAGAAAAATCAGAATAATATTGATACAAATAAAACTAAGAATAATCCTTTTATTTTATTACCTCAATATGAACCAATTTTATTATGTTTGTAAATATAGTTATTTGCTGAAATTAATTTTCCGTATCCTGTGCTTGATATATATAGTGATGATAAAAATAGGAAAATGTTAGGTAACAATGCTTGTAAATTGAAAGCAGATGTACCTTGATCTTTCATTTGAATGCTTTGTAAGTAGTTTTGTGACCCAGGGATGAATCTTGACATAATAATTGTTATGAAGTTATCTTGGAAGTTACTTCCAACTAGATTGTTATAGCCTGGAATAAAACCGAAAAATATGTTTAACAAGAAAACCACATATATTACAGGGACAAATGATATTAATAAGTAAAATGCAGTAGACAATCAAATAAAGTTATATTCACTACTTGTGAATTTACTATATACATTATCCACCACTTTTAAACGTTTTCTATGATCTGATTCATTTCTAACTCAAATCAGTATGCTTGCGAAAAATCTAATCAAGCATTTTTTGATTATAAACTCATAAATCTTTGAGAAAAATGTAAATCTTTCAGGAAAAATTAAGTTTTGATGAAAGGTTTTTTTAGTTTTTTTAGTTACATTTTTAAGTTTTATTAACTTATTATAATCAGTGTTTGTATTAGTTTTTTTGTTTAATAAACTCATTGATTTTTTCTAAAACAATATCATTTGACAACTGTGGATTAACTTGTCCATTAGTTTCTTTCATTAATGCGCCAAGTATAAATTTAATAACTCTTTCAGGTCTAGTTTCATATTCATCTAACATTGAAATATTATTTTTAATAATTGTATCTATATAACTTGCAATAATATTTTTATCTGTTATTTGTTTTAATTTGTGCGCATCTAATAAGTCATTTATGTCACCTTCATAACTTGGTAATAGTGTTATAAGTTTTTTAAGCGACTTGCTTGAAATAACTTCTTGATCTAATAATTGTAAACTTTGAACTAAATATTCAGGTTTAATATCAAGATCAAAAACGTGTTTATTTTGTGCATTTGCTAATGAAACTACTTCTGAGAAGAAAATTTTTGATAAAGCTTCCTTATTATCATAATCAATAGAGTCAAAGTAATTAGCTAATGGTATATCATCAATTAAACTGTTAATGTAAATATCTGCAATATTTGCATCTTTATATCTTTTTACTTTTTGGTTTGGAAGCTCATTTAATTTAACATTATTAATAAATGCTTGAGATAACTTAATGATCGGAATGTTTGGATCTGCAAAATATTTGTAATCAACAGAACCTGTTTTAGTTCTCATGACCACGTTTGTGTTAGTTTGATCATCAAAACGTTTTGTTTGTTGTAATATCTCTTCACCTTTAAGAAGTTTTTCTTTTTGAATTTTAATTTCATTATCAATTGCTTTTTTGATGTTAGAAATTGAGTTCATATTTTTTATTTCAACTTTTGTACCAAATTTATCTACACCATAAGGTTTAAGCGAAATATTAATATCAGCTCTTAATGTCCCTTGTTCTAACTTACCTTCAGAAATATCTAAAAATTGCACAATTTTTCTAATCATATCAACATATAATGCAGCTTCCTCGCCGCTTCTAATCACTGGGTAAGTAACAATTTCAATTAAAGGGATTCCGGCTCTATTATAATCCAGTTTTGTAACTAAATCATCGTGGTGTTGTCTTGCAGTATCCTCTTCAAGGTGAATTCTTTCAATACCGATTTGTTTTAATCCATCTGAAGTTTGAATTTCTACATAACCATTGCTTCCGATTGGTCTAAAAAACTGTGTAATTTGATAACCTTTTGGTAAATCTGGATAAAAGTAGTTTTTTCTATCAAAATGTAATTCATCATCAATTTGCATGTTAAGAGCTTTTGCAAGTTTGATTCCGTATTCAACTGCTTTTTTATTAACTTGAGGCAATGTTCCTGGGTAAGCTAAGTCAATTTGGTGCGCTTTTGTATTAGGTTCTGCATTAAAGTCAATTCCGGCTGGTGAAAACATTTTTGTTTTAGTTTTTAATTCAACATGAATTTCAATTCCTATAATAGTTTCAAAATTATTCATTTAAATCTCCTATAAGTTCTTCAAAGTATTCTGCATAACCTAATAATTTTTCATCTGAATATAATTTTGTTTCAAGAGCTAAGTTATATGGCATATTTTCATATTCCCCTAATGGAATTGTTATTGATGGGTGACCTGATAAATTTGCACCAGTTAAAATAAAGTCCATAACACCATTTTTTGATTTATCTTCAAATAATGGAGCAATACCTACGTAAGCCGGAAAGATTAAAACATCGCCTTGTGTTTTTAAGTCCTCAAAGTATTTAGTAATAACTCTTCTGGCTTTTTGAGCTTTAATAAAAATTTCTTCTTGATTTTCTGAATATAAAAAGTAACTTCCTAAACTTAATCTCTCTTGAACCATTTTTCCAAATTTTTGACTTCTTGTATTAAACATAACTTCTTCTCAAGAGTTTCCATCAACCCTTGAACCAAAAGCTATTCCATTTAAGTTAGCTAAATTTGAACTAGCTTCAGAGAAAGAAATGATTTTGTAAACAATAGAAATTGTGTTTAAAATATCAAAATCTGGCTGCATTAATTTGACTTCTATACCTTGCTCTCTTAATTTTTCGAGTAACTGGTTAAATCTTGCATTCACATAATCTTTTGTTAATGAACTAAAATCAAGAGCGACTACTGATTTTGGTTTTGTTTTAATTACATTGTTTATTTGAACATCAACTGAAGTCATATCTTTGTCATCTTTACCAAAAACAGCTTTTGCAGTAATGATTGCATCATTTACATTATGGGTAAAGTAAGCAACTGTATCTAATGATGAAGCATAAGCAAACATTCCATATCTACTAATTGCACCATATGATGGTTTAAATCCTACTAAACCATTGAATGAAGCAGGTAATCTAACACTATCTCCAGTATCTGAACCTAAGGCAATTCCTATATTTTTTGTCATTGTTGCAGCTGAACCTGATGAAGAACCACCAACATAACGTTTAGCATCCTTAGGGTTAACTATTAAACCATAAGCACTATGAGTTCCTGTACCTCCTAAAGCTAATTCATCATTATTAACCTTAGCAACCGGAATTGCACCATTTTGTAAAAGTCTTTCAACAACAGTAGCATTGTAATAAGGTTTGAAGTTTTCTAAAATCTTACTTGAAGCTCTAGTGATTTTATCTTCTGTGGCAAAAACATCTTTGATAGTTAAAACAACACCATTAAGTAGATTTTTTGAATTTGAAACTTGTTCTGATTTTTCATATAAGCAGCTAACTGCATTATTGTTATCATTTTGAAGTTCATTGTATGCAGTTTCAAAATTACCTTTATTTAAAAATTCTCTACTCATTATTTAACCACCTTTGTAAGTAAAATAAAGTCACTATCTTTTTCTTTTGCATTATCTAAAATGTTTTCTTTTGAAACAGAATAACTCATATCTTCAATATCCTCACGTAAGAGTTCTAAAATAGGCTGCTCATTAATTCTTTCCATTGGTTTTACATTTAATAAATCAAGTTTGTCAAGAAGTTTAATTCCATCTTGAATATCTTTTCAAATTAACAAAATTTGCTCTTGAACTTCTTTAGTAGGTTCAAACATTAATGATTTAACTATTTGGTTTAATTTTTCAATATCTAATTTTTCCATAATTAACCTTTCTTTCAATTAGGTAGGCAATATAACTCTAAATCATTTAAATAACTTAAATTATTCTTCATATTTTTATATTTAACACAATATGAATGTAACATTAATCTAGTTTCTTTTTTACCACGATACTTTTTGTCACCGTAAATAGGAAAACCTAAATTTGATAAAGTCACACGAATTTGGTGCTTTCTACCTGTTTTAATTTGTGCAATTTTTCGATTTTTTTCTGAATAAAATAAAGTTGTCGCTTGCTTAGCGTCTCTTATATTACTTTTTGCAACTTTCATTTTTTTATTTGATTCATCTTTGTAAATTCAATTGTTAACTACAAAAGGTTTATGTTCAGAAAAGTTATCTAACTTAATATCACTGATGAAAATATATTTTTTAATGATGAATTCACTATTATCATTCAATTGTCTAGCGGCCTCATAAGTTTTAGCATAAGTGATGATCCCACTTGTTTCTTTATCCAAACGACCGACGTGCGTTGGTTTAAAACTATCTGTAGGTACATATTTTAAATATGATAAAACTTGTTCATCTAATGAATCATCTTCATCGTGAACTGAAATTCCAGTCCCTTTATTTAAAACTAAAATATTTTCATCTTCATATAAAACTTTCAAATTAACTGGAGTTGATTTTTTAACTTCATATTCTTGATGCAAATCAGATTCACTTAAACCATAAATAGTGATAGTATCATTCTCATTTACAATTTGATTTTTTTGAATTTTTCTTAATCCATTTATTTTAATTTCATTTTTCCTAAATAACTTTTCAACAAATCCTTTACTTAAATTAGGCAAATATTTTTGAATAAGTTTTAAAATTGTTCTTCCTGAATCATTTAATGTTGCTTTTATTTCTATCATTTCTACCTGCTTTATTAATGTAATTATATTTTTTTATTTTATTAAATAAAATAAAAAATGTAATATCAATACTTTTAGTTAAAACATATTTTTTACCACCTAATAAAGTATTGAACAACATACAAAATGGATATTAAAATTGCTAAAAATATAGTCTCCAAGACTTAAACGAAAGTTATATATTTTATCTAAATTAAATTTAATTTATATAAAGGGGACGAATTAAACTTAGAAAATTATTAATTTTATCAGGTGTTTTAGCACCTACTATGACTATCACAGGATTTGCTATATCATGTTCCTCAATAGAACCAGAAGATAAAATCACAGATGAAGAAAGAACACAATTTACTGCAGTATTACAATCAGCTTATTCTCAATTACCTGAGAATAGTGTCATAGACACATTACCTTCACGAATGGCAAGCAAAATTAGAGAAATCAAATCAATATGTGAGACTTGATTGAATAAGTTAAAATCTTCTCAAGCAATTTCTAGAAAAGAAATTGAGGAGTCTTCTAAGAAAATCTATCAAATAAGTTTACCAACCGCTTCAGCTTTAATTGCTTCATAAAAATATTTTAATATGAAACGGACAAAGCATACTCTTTGTTCGTTTTAGTCACTTTTATCAGAAAAATAAAAATTACTATCACTAAATTTGTGATAGTAATTTTGCATCTTGAATATAATTATTCTTCTCTTTGACTTCCGAATAAGTCAAAGTCTTGATTTTCATCTTCTACACCTTCTACATAGTTAAATTCAGTCATTTTAGGCAAGTCCCTCATACTTGTTAATTTGAAGTGATCATAGAATTTGTTTGTAACTCCATATAGAACAGGGTTACCTGGTGTAGGAGAAATCCCGACTTCTTCAATAACACCTTTCATTAAAAGTGTATTAACAACTTGATCAGATGCAACACCTCTAATTGATGCAATTTGACCTTTTGTAACTGGTTGTTTGTAAGCGATGATACCAGCGACTTCGATAGCAGCATTTGATAATCTTTGTTTTTTAACAACTGAAACCATTTTTGTAACATAATCTTTGAATGTTTCTCTAGTTGCTAATTTGTAAACATCATTGAAGTTAACTACTTTAAGCGCTCTTTCTAAGTCATTAAACTCTCTTAAGAAATCTTGCATTACTTTTTTAGCTTCAGCTAAAGTAGCTAGTGAGAAAATGTCTTTAACTTGTTCTAAGTTAAGTCCATCATCTCCTTGAATGTATAATAGTGCTTCTAAAATTTTATTTTTCATCGTAAAGTTCTCCTCTAATAATTGAGATTTCTTCAAATTCTTTTTCTTGAATTATTTTTAAATATTGTTCTTTAGCTAAAACTAATACAGCAAGCAATGTAACAACAAAGTGTCCCATACTTGGTTGTGAAAAGACCATTTGGAAAGTTAATTTTTCATGTTTTCTAAGTAACTCTTTAATCATTCCATATTGATCAGATGGTGATAGTTTAAATGTTTCTAATTTTGCTGTTCTAAGTTTTTGAGCATAAACTCTTTCAAACATTTTTCTTAAAACAGCAATTAATTTAACTGGGTTAGAATGACCGTCTAACCTAGTGTCATTGGTATCAACGATAAATTCATCAACATTTGATGGATCTTTGATGAAAATATCTTGTCTATCTAATTCATATGTTTTAAGAGCTTCTTTAATCGATTTAAATTGTTCATATTCAGCTAACTGTCTCAAAATTTGTCTTTTATCTTCTTCAATTTCTTCAGGGATTTCTTGTCCTGGTTCTTGTATTGCCATAGCTGCTTTGATTTTAAGTAATGTAGCAGCCATAACTAAATAATCAGCAGCTAAATCAATATCTTGCTCTTTTAATTGAGAAATAATTTCTAAATATCTATCTGCTATTTCTACTAAGTTAATTTCATTAATACTGATCTTTTTATCTTTAACTAATGCAAGTAATAAATCTAATGGTCCATCAAAATTAAACTTTTCAACTTTAAAGCTATATTCTGAATCGTAATTTGTGTAATTAGTTTTCATCTTTTTCCTTCAATAATTCTGACTCAATTAAGCCTTTAACTCTTTCTGCTAATTTTGATGTTTCTTGATTCATAAATGTAGATGGTTTTAATGCTGGTAAAAATTTAACAGTAACTTGCTGTCTTTGCTTTTTGTGCACACTATCAGAACCTAAAGAGTTTATTATTACAGTAGGAATAATTGCCATATAATCTTTTTGTGCAACTCTAAATGCACCAGCTTTAAACTCACCTAAACCTTCACTTTTCACTCTTGTTCCCTCAGGAAAAATTACACCATATGTTTTTTGAACTTTAACAAATGCACCGAAATCTCCTAATGCATTTAAACTGTTTTTAATACTCTTTCTGTCAATAAAAACAGTGTCTAAAAGTGACAAAGTATCCTTAACTATTTTTTTCTTTTGTAGCTCGCTCTTAGCTAAAAAAGTAGGCATCATAGCTTTAGCACCTTGTTCATATGATTGTTGCTCTGTAGCTTTCATTAAGATTAAAGAGTCAAAGTTTGACTTATGGTTAGCCACTAATAACACAGAACCATTTTGTGGAAGGTTTTCATATCCCTCAATTTTTACATCCACATTGTAAAGGTTTAACATTTTTTTAGAAAGTTTGAGTAAGAAAGCATATCTTTCGATTAATTTACTTGTTTCAGGTGATTTTCTATATTTTCTAGCTTTTCATTTAATTAAAAAGTATCTGAATAATCACACTGGTGAAAATAAAATCATCTTAAAAATTACATTTACATTATATTTTTTCATTTTTCTCCTTAGAAATAGCAACGGAAATAACTAAATTATCAACATATGTAATAGAAATACAGAAGTTTTTAAATTCTCAAATATTGTTTTTTTTAACTAAATCAATATTACGAAAATCGATGTAGCTATTATCAATTTTGTAAATAGATTCTTTAATAGCTCATGCTCTGGCGAGAAATTTAGCTTTCAAATTTTGATCAGTTATTTGATTATATTCTGCTAATTCTTGCGTTGATAAAACTCTATTTATAAAAGATGTTTTTTTATTAATAAATCTATTAATATTAGTTGCATCCACACCTATTTTGAACATGTTTTATATTATATAAAATTATTTGATAAAAGGAGTATAAAATAGACTTTTTTACCTATGTAATAGGTGTATTAGTATCATCACTGTCTTCTTTGATTAATGCTCATTTCAAGATTTTTGCAAACTGATCATATTTGTTTAAAAAGTTAAAGAATACATCATCTTCTTTCGAATTCTGAAGGTTATATTTAATTTCACTACTGAATTTGTTAGTTTCATTAAATATAATTAATTGTAAAATTTCCGATGTACTAAATTCATCACAAATACAATATGGATTTGAACGAATAAATAAGTTTATTATATATTTTAATATTTTAATTATTGAGATAGCTATTAAATTAGTAAATAGAAATCCATTCATATCTTCAAATGATTTCAGAAACTTTTTATAACTACTTATCAATATATTCATCATTTGACTATTTTCATAGTTATCTACATCATTTTTTAATATATCAATTAAATCTTTCTTTTTAGGTATTTTGAAATTTGTAAAAGCGAAATGTAAACCTAAATTCTTATTATCTCTACGAATTTTCTCTCATAATTTTGGAGCTTCATAACCATCTTTTATATTGATAATGTTCTTAATTTTTGAATATTTCATTTCTTTTTCACAATATTCATCTGGTTCAATATTATTTAAACTACTTACATCAAAATTGTCATCCCTATTTTCTACGAAATTTATCAATTTGTTGAAATAAATTAAATCCTGTTTATCTATATTGATTTTATCTTTAGAACTTTCTATGTATAAGTAATTTAGACGATTTAATGGTTTCTTAGAAATAATATTTACTTTATTACTATCTTTTCTACTAAAAACTCTAGATCAAACTGTATTTATTCTCTTTTTGTAATGGTCATTTAATTTTTCAGTAAATATATTTTTAGAATACATAATATATTTAGCGACTGACTTATTAAGCTCCTTACTTTTACTTGATAAGTTCTCAATGTCAAGAGGTCAATCATAAGGAATAACTGAAATACTTTTATCATCTCTTTTATATAACTGAATAGTATCTAAAATTAGTTTATCCTTATCTGCATAAGGAAGATGTTTGAATAAGAAAACATTAATAGGTATACCTACTCAATTTGTATGTGTTATTATAGTGTAATGTTCATCTGATGTTTTTATCATTTGATTTAAATTATTGAAAATAAATTTCTTATTTTTGAAATGCTTTTCCGTAATATTTGTAATATGTAAGTAAATGTATTTATTGAATTTGTGAATTCTGTCTCTTTTTGTGAAGTTATGAACAAATCTATTTAAATTTTGCAAAATAATTTCTTTATTTTGATTTACTTTCTCAAATAAAATGTCATTAATGAACTCATCATTAGTATTTGCAGGATTATATTTTGAAATTTTTTCATTCAGTAAATCAATATTTGATATTTTATTCGAAATGATATCTGTTATGACTTTGTAAAATAATTTATGATCTATATCTTTTGTTTTGAATAGTAATCTCATTTCTTTAAACAAGATATCAAATAAGTCAAAACCTATAAATCTATATGATAACTTATCATTATCTTTATTTATTAATTCTAATCTTTGCTTCACAAAATATAAAATAAATTTTACATCTTGAAAATAAATGAATTTCTTCAATTCTTTATTTACTCTTTCAATTTTATTCTCAAATTCAGATGATAATTCTTCATTCGTCAACTTCACTACAAGGGTATTTGATGCATTAATCACATTACCTATTTGCCTTCTGCGTAAATAAAGTTTGTTTAATTCTTTGTCTTTCTTTAACTGAAGATGTCATTGTTGGCGTCTTTTTACGTTTCTTTTAGAAATATTTGTTCTTTTGATTTTTGTCATATATTAAAATTATAATATTTTTTAATAAAATAAAAAAACACCATTAAAGGTGCTAAATATTCTTTGAAAACTGAATAGTTATTTTAATAATTCATTAAAATGTCTGAAT
>NZ_JAYFFD010000002.1:0-154327 GCF_034863285.1 Mycoplasma sp. 2704
ACTTTTGATGATCTTAGCAAAATAATTAATGAGTTTATTTTTTGATACAATAATGGAAGAATTCAATCAAAATTAGATTGAAAAACACCCCAACAACATTGAGGTGTTATTATGTCTAATTAAACCTTCTGTCCACTTTTAGTGTCCCAGTTTAGTAATGCTATTTTTTATTTATACCTTACTCACATATATAAAAATATTTTAATTTTTAAAAATAAATCAATATTATGGTTTATAATAAAAAAATGAAAATGCAGAAAAACAGAATTATTAATATCACCAATATTCGTTGATTTCATATTAACGTTTAATTTGGTGTATTCTGTTAACAAAAACATAACAGATTACATTAAAAATGAAATCTGTTATGTGATAAATACTATAGAGGAGCTTTTAATAAAAGTAAATATTCTAGCAGGCATGCAAAGATGAATATTGAAAGGATATAAAAGCCGAAATATAGAGGTTGGCAAACTTCTATGTTGGTAGAAAAGCATAAAAGATTTCTACTCTTTGGTTTAACCATTGGTGCTATAGATTTACATCCTTTTAATAACATTAATTTATTTTAAATTTTGTATTAAAGTTTTGTAGATTTATAGTTCTACAAAACTTTTTATTTTATTATTTGGAGTTATTATGAAAGCAAAACAATACAAAAAATATGAAGATGTACCTAAAAAATATCGTTGAAACTTAGAAGACATTTTACAAGGTAAAAAATTAGACGACTGAATCAATGAGTATGTAGCACTATACAAAGAAAGAATTAAAAATAAAGATTCAAAATACGACTCAATTGAAGCATATTTAGAGGATTTAAAAGTTAGTGAGCAATTAACACTTATTAGTAACAAGGTTTCTAATTATTTAAGTAACAAGCAAAATGTTAATTTAATTGATCCTGAAATTATCAAAAAATCACAAGATGTTGAATTTTTAGATAATCAACTTGAAACTGAATTCGGTTCTGAAATTAATAGATTTTATGCAAACTTAGACAAAATGAAAGTTTGAAAAGATGATCTAAGATTAGCAGATTACAAAATGCAAATTGAAGAAACAATTGAACAACATAAACATAAATTAAGTGATGATGTTGAAGAATACATTTTACAAACATCATATGGAGAACCTGATCCACACAACATTTTCTCAATTATTACTAATTCAGAATTAGATTATGGATATGTTGATTTATCAGACAAAAAGAAAATTAAATTAAATAAAACAAATAGAAATCAATTACTTAAATCAGATAAAAAAGAAGTTAGAAAGCAAGCTTTTGAAAAGTTCTGAGATGCTTACTACAAACACAAAGATTCATTAGCAGAAACTTTATTCCAACACTTTAAGAGCTTAACCGTAGCTGCAAAAGTTAGAAAATACCCATCAGCAGTTATGATGTTAACTAATTCAGATAAAGTTACTGATGAAATCTTACAAACATTATTTGATCAAGTTGCTTCAAACATTAAAGTATTAGCTAAATATTCAGAAGCATACAAAAAATTCTATAAAGCTAAATATAAGTCAAAAATGGAAAAATGAGATACATTAAGAGAACTTGTAAATGTTAAAACCTCATACACAGTCGAAGAAGCGGTTGATTTAGTTAATGAAGCTGTAAAACCGTTTGGCGAAGAATACGCAAACGAAGCTAAAAAAGCGTTAACAGAAAATTGAGTTGATTTTATGAGTGTCCAAAACAAACGTTCAGGAGCTTACAGTATCGGTGGAACTTATGGAATTGATAAGAAGTACATTTTAATGAACTTTGATGGTCAATTAGATTCAGTAGAAACTTTAGCTCACGAATTAGGTCACTCAATGCATTCATATTTTGCAACTAAATATCAACCATTACCACTTAGCTCATATCCAATTTTCTTGGCTGAAATTGCATCAATTTTCAATGAGTCAATGTTATATGACTACTTACTTAAAACATCTAAAAACGATCTATTTAAATTTGAAATCTTATCAAAAATTATTCAAGGGTTTATTGGTACAGTAGTAAGACAAGTTGAATGAGCTTCATACGAATACAACTTGTACAAAGGTATAGAAGAAGGAAATGTTGCAGGAAGCTATGAAGCAATTTCAAAACTTTACCACGAAAATTCACTTAAATTCAAATACAAATCTAAGAAGGGTAAAAAAGCTAAATATGTAGCTAAAGAAAACTTGGGCTCAATTTATGTGCCTCACTATTACTATGGTTTTTATGTATATAAATATGCAGTTGGGCAATTAACAGCAAATTACTTCTTTGCTCAATATAAAGAAAAAGGTAAAGAAGCATTAGATAACTACATTCACAATTTCTTAAAAGCTGGTGGAAGTGATTATCCACTTGAAATTCTTAAAAAAGTTGGAGTTGATTTACTTGATAAAAACTTCTATAAACAAAGTTTTGATTACTTATCAGATTTAGTAAATCAATGAATTAAATTAGGAAACAAAATTTTCAAATTAGATAAAAAATAAGGAGGTATCCGTGAAAAAATACAAAAAATTATTATTAGGTGCTTTATCCGGTTTGTCCATAATATCACCATTAGTAATTGCTTCGTGTTCGAATACAGGTGATAAACCAAAAAAACCACCTTTGAGCAGTGAAGAGAGAGCGAATTATCAAAGATTATCTGTCCAAGAAACAAATCTTGCTAATGAAGCTTGAGCAAAATATCAAGATTATTACGCTAAAAAAGAAGCTCTTTATGAACAATTACACGATACTGAAACTGAATATAGAGCTGCTAAAAATGAAAATACAAATTCATTTAGAAAATTAGTTTCATTACAATCAGAAAAAAACTTTTATAGCTTGGTGTCTAGCTCAAACGATTTGTCTGCGTTAATTTTAGCAGTTGATAATTTACCTAAAAACAATGATGTCAACTTAGAAGTTTTAGATATATTAGGGAACTACACAAATAAATCTTATAAAGTTGTTTTAGAAGAAGGTTCAACACCTAAATCAGAACAATATAACGCAACACTTTCTAATATTGAAAAATTAAAGCAAGAGTTAGAAAACCAAAATATTAATCTTGATATTAATAAAAAATCTTTTGCAGAAAAAACTGCTGAATATAAGAAGTTAGAAGATAAAAATTCAGAAGAGGCACAAAAATTCAAATCAGCAATTAGTCAACTAGAACAAAATATTCAAGATTTAAACGAGCAAATTGAAGATATTAAATCTAAACAAGAAATTGCGAAACATACATTAGATAAATTAACACAGTTAATTAATGAAGATGTCTTAATGGGTTCAAGTTTTGCAGAACAAAGACAACAAAAGCTAAACGAATTAACAGAACAAGTAAAATCTGCAGAAGCTGAATACAACAAAACCAGCGAAAAATTCAATGCTGCTGATAATGCCTACAGAGCAAAACTTGTCGAAATCGAAAATCAATTCAATTCTCAATATGCAGAACAAATGAAGGTTGAATTAGAAAAATTCAATCTTCATAATAAATTAGCTAGAAATTATCAAGCTCAATTAATTGAAGATGATTTAGCTTCATATAGACAAGATTATGTTGATGAAAATGCTGGTCAAAATAACTTTTTAACTAGTGAGCAAGTTAAAAACATTCTTTATCCTAATATTGAATTCAATAAATCTAAAGTTAGTGATAGATTCGCTCAAAAACAAATTTATCAAGAAGTATATAACTCAGTTTATTCATCAAACACATATCCGTGAGATGTAAGTGCTGGATATGGTAATCCAGTTGACCCATTACTTTGAACAACTTATTCATCTCTTATTTCTTTAGAAAGTTCAGGTAAGGCAAAATTTATTAACACTGAAAAATCAGCACTTTCTGAAGATGGAATTACAAACAAGAAAACAGAACTTATCTTACAACCTACATTACAAAGATTTAAATTAGATTTAGCTGATGCAATCATTCTATATCTTCAAAAAGAAGAAAACGGAACTAAATTAACTGACCCAAATGGTAAGCCAATTTTAGAAGCTATTGTTTTTGATCAAGATGACGCTGGATTAGTTCCTGGACCAACTGAACACGATGATGTGCTTAATGTAGATTACTACACAACAAGTATTGTTAAAAGAACTTCATCTAATCCACGCTCTATTAACTCAGCTAACTTCTTCGAAAAAGTTGGTTTAGCTCACAGAATGGAATTTAGAATTAGAAATGGTGTATTTTGAGTTGATTCAAACGGTAATAAAACACAATATCCTGTTGTTGCAGATGACTTTTATATTTCAATTCTAAGAACAAAAATGAATGACACACTATTCAGAAGACAAAATGGTGGAAGCAAAACTGCAGATGATGATATTAGATCGATGTTATCTGAACCAAACAAACTTTTTGATGATAGACAACAATATACAAACTCTTATTTATTTGATTTATTTAATGTAAGCTTAGACAAAATATTAGATCGTTCAAATTCAGTTGTTAACAAAGATGGACGCTCATATTTCGGACTTGAACGTCTTAATGAAAACGCAGCTGCATCATTTGTAAATATTTTAGATATGATAACTAAATCATATGAATTTGCTGCAGCTCCATCTGAATTTATTAAAGATAAAAACAGAAGAAATGATCAGGACATAACTCCACAAACTAAAGAAGATCAAAGTAATGAAGTCAAAATTAACAAAATTAGACAATCAGTTCAATCGATTGATGGACTTGCAAAAGATTCAGGTATCTACTGATATGGATTTTCACAGGATAAAACTTTATTTGCCGGAAAATACTATGGTTCTAAATTTAATTCAGACACATTAACTCAATCAACATTTAAAAATATGCATTATTGAGATTCAGAGTTTGTTAATAACCCAACAACGATTAATCAGTTCTCTTCAAGATTTCAAAACTATTTAGTTGATGCTGCGATTTTTGATGATTCATCATACAATCAATATTTATTTGGTCAAAAAGCATCATATTCATTTACAGGCTTAACTCAAAAAAGAAGAGATGCAGTGTTACAAGATCCAAATGACTATGGACTTAACTCAGTTAAGTTATCAAATAAAGGTTCATTAACAAAAAACTTTATTTGATCACTTTTACCAAAAGAAGGTTCATCAACAACTTACTTTAATGATGCTTATTCATATGTAATGTGAAATATGTCAACTGCCGAAGCAATTTCTCAATCTTCTAAAAATGCAATTAAATCAGTATCTGTAGGTACAGGGGCTGAATTTAAAACAATTTTATCAGCTGCAATTGACTGAAACACAATCGGTATGATGCAAAGAAAACCACAACCTGCAGTTGGTTGAGTAAGTTACCTTGCACCTGATAATGATATTAATTCAAACGCTTTAGATAACTCAACTGCAAACAGTTTAAGAAGCAATAGCGATATTGTTAACGCATTTTTTGTAGTTGATTCACAAACAGGACAAAGAGTTGATTTCGGTGCAATTGGAAACTTAATTAATCCGAGCGATACTCAAAACATTAATACAACAGCTGATGATTCAGTTAAGAGTGTTGTTTATGAGCAACTTAAAGCAAGAATGAAAGACTTACTCGATAGAGTTTATGCTCAAAACCCTACTCTCCTAGGCAAAACAGTAGATATTAGTATCTTTTATAGATTCTTCAACTATCCAACTTTAGCCATTAATGCACTTGATTTACTTATTAAAGCTTGAAACGGTTTAGATCCTAGATTAAACATTAAATTAATCAAACCAATAGATAAAGATGAGTGAAGAGGATTCTGAACTACAACACCATCTCCGGTAGACTTAATTGGATGAGGATACGACTACAACGGAATTGGTTCAGGTATTACAGGAGTCGCACAAAGAGCTCATATAACTACTGCAATGCTTGCAATTTTAGCTGACCCTGAATATGCACAAAAAATGCAAGCTTTATATCCTCAACTTTATAAAGCAGCACAAAGACTTGGTGAATTTATCAAAATTGATGGAAATAAATTATCAATTACACCAGAGCAAGTTACATTCAATTTAACAAACAGTCAAGTCCAACATCTTTCAAACATTATGGGTATGTACAAATGAGATGGTGAAAAATTAATCAGAATGGATGAATCAGACAACTTAAGTTCATATACATCTTGAGATAACTTAAACGCAAACTTCTGATTAGATTACACACAAAATCCAGATCCAGTTACAGGTGAAATGGTTTCAAAATTAGATTTAGTTCATTTAGCACAAGAAATTGGAAACTTTGTTGGAGCAGTACCAAGTGCATTCTCATATATGAGTACATCAATACTTGCTAAAACACTTAAAAACCCTAACTATTTAGTTCCTGAATTTGAAACAGAAATTCCATATTGAGTAGATATTAGAACAGTTAATGGAAAATAATTGAAAGGAGAAAAATGCTTAAATACTTATTTAAACGTATAGGTTTTGCTATCGTTACTTTGTTTATCATTATAATGGTAGTTTACCTTATGGTTGCACAGTTTTCAGATAATCCATTTGCTAAAAAAGCACTTGAGCAAGCTGGTGAAAATAATTCTTCAGCAGTTAATGCAGGTGAGATGAAAAGGTTATTTGAAAACTCAGTTAAGTACCATTTAATACCTGATAATTTGATTTATGAGAATGTTAAAACAGAATGATTTAATATGAAACTAAATCCAGTTATCAGATTTGGTTACTGAGTTGGAGATTTATTTAGCAACCCATCAAACCCATTTGGATATCCATTCAATAATTCACTTTTAGAAAATGCAGACGTTAAAACAATTCCTGAATATTTCTTTAAGTACCTTAAATACTCTATCATTATCACATTACCTGCTTTCTTAATTTCTTCTCTTATCGGAATTACTTTAGGAATAGTTTCAGGGTACAAACGTGGAACAGTTGCTGATGCATCAATTAACTTCTTTGCACTTGTCTTTATAGCGCTTCCATCGTTTGTTATCGCGCCTATTATTATTTCAATCTTGTTCTCAATGAACTTTCCACCAAATTTCATTAACTTTAATAACCCTGCTGAAGTTGAAGCCTATGGTGTAGGCAAAATGATATTAAGTTGACTTCCACCAATCTTAGTTATCGTGCTTGGTTCACTATCAGGGTACATTACTTACACAAGAAACCAAGTTATTACAGTTCTTACATCAAACTACATTTTAATTGCTAAATCTAAAGGTTTAAGCAAAAGAGAAATTTTCTTTAAATATGTTTTAAGAAATATTTCAATCCCACTTGCTGCAATTTTAATTCCATCTTACATTCCTCTTTTAAGTGGTGGAATTGTTATTGAAACTTACTGAGGAGTACCTGGTACATCCCAAGTTATTACGCAAGCATTCCCTAATGGTGAAATTAACATCATTATGTTCTCAACAGTGTTCTTCACATCACTTAGTTTATTTACAACAATACTTGTAGATATATCATTTGCTTTCTTAGATCCTAGAATTAAATACTCTGCATCTAACCCATATAGTGTTACAAGATTTATAAGAAACTACTTCTTAAGAAATAAACAATTTAAAGAAAATGAAAAAATAAAACAATCATAGAAAGGAGCAAATATGAACGCAAGAGAATTTGAAAAGAAATATAAATTATCTTTAGATAGCATTCGTCCAGCCATTTCACAATTTGCTCCTAAAGATGATAGTACGCTTAATTCAATCGCTGGTAAACCTAAAAAACTTTTAGTTGAAATCATTAAGCGTTTCTTTACAAACTGAGTTGCAATTGCTGCATTAATTGTATTTATAACTATCTTAGTAATTTCAATTTTTGTAACTGAAACTGCAAAGTATTCAGCTACAAAACCACTTTATAATTCAGTTGGAATTTGAACAATTGATCCACAAACAATGCAAGTTGGTAAATACATTGATTCATCAACAAGTAACATCATAGGACTACCACCAATGAGCAGTCCTTGATATCCTGCTCAAGGTCACATTGATAACTATGAGACATTAATTAATACTTGAGCAAGTAGAGATTATTATGGTGGAGTTTTATGAAGAGACTTTATTTACTTTGGTGAAAATAATCCTGCTAATGCAATTAAAATTGTTGATATCTCAGATTCAACGAACAAAGTTTTAGTTAATGCTTACGTGTTTAACAAACTTCAAAATATCGGTATTGCTTTAGAAAAATCGCAAATTGACCCATCAGTTTCAGCTGAAAAAGCTAGAGAATACATTCAGGCTATCTTAAATCACAATCCACAATTTTCATTATCTACTTACTTAGGAACAAACCAAGCTGGAGTTGATATATGAACACAGTCTTGAGTTGGAACTTGAGAAGCAATTAAATTAGCTTTAATAGTTGCTACAATTCAAACAATTATCGGGGTTGCAATTGGTGCTTATTTAGGTTTCCATGTTGGAACTTGAATCGATACAACAATAATGAGACTTATTGATATTTTTATGGCACCACCAACAATGATTTGATTATTAATCTTTGCCGCTACATTCGGTACATCAAACTTAACTTTAGGAATAGCACTTGTATTTATTGGTTGAGTTAGATCGGTTGGAAGCACAAGAATGTTCATAATTACTGTTAAAGATCAAGAATACATTACATCTTCACAATCAATCGGTGCATCAAAAGCTAGATTAATTTACAAACACGCATTACCTGCAATCATTGGAAAAATTTCAACAAGCTTCGTTGCATCTATTCCATCAATTATTATGCAAATTTCATCACTTGCATTCTTAGGATTCTTCAAATCAGATAGTGCTAACTTAGGAACAATTTTATCTAACGCAGCATCACAAGCAGGGGATAACGCATTTATCTTAATCTTACCTGCATCAATCTTATTATTAATTTCAGTTTCACTTCACTTTGTTGCATTAGGAGTTCACGATGCTCTTGATCCAAAAGTTATTAAAACAAGATAGGAGGTAGATTTATGGAAAACAAAGATTTATTATTAGATGTTAAAAACCTTAAAGTCTCATTTAAATTAAGAAGAAATAAATTTATCACTATCGTACGTGGTGTTGATTTAAAAATCAGAAAAGGTGAAATAATAGGTATTGTAGGTGAATCTGGTTCAGGGAAATCAGTTACATCCAAATCATTACTCAACATAAATGAGAATTCATTTATTACAGCTGATAAAATGGAAATTGATGGAATTAACTTACTCAGTAGCGAAAAAGATAAATTCTGAGAAACAATTAGAGGACATAAAATCGGTTACATTCCTCAAGACCCACTTACATCACTTAACCCAACTAGAAAAATTGGTAAACAATTATTAGATGCACTTAACAAAAATTATGAATGAAAAAAATCAACATATTTAGAAAAAAGAGAATACTTAATTTCGCTACTTAAGCGTTTTGGAATTCGTCAAGCTGAAGCTGTTTTTGATATGTACCCACACACACTTAGTGGTGGTATGAAACAACGTGTCGTTATTACAATGGTTGTTGCACTTAAACCAAGTTTAATTATTGCTGATGAACCTACAACAGCACTTGATCCTACAGTTCAAGCTTCTGTGTTATCATTATTTGAAAATATTAGACAAGAATTCAATATTACAATTATCTTAATCTCACACAACATTTCAGTTGTTGCTAAATTCTGTGACTACATTTATGTAATGTACGCAGGAAAAATAGTTGAGAAAGGAACAAAAAAGGATGTTTTCACAGAACCAAAACACCCTTACACATGAGCTTTAATTTCAGCTATTCCTGAAAATAGAGAAGATAGATTATATTCAATCAGTGGAACACCACCTGATATGAACAACTTACCTTTAGGAGACGCATTTGCACCAAGAAACCAATATGCATTAGAAATTGATTTTCTTAAAGAACCTCCTTTATTCGAAGTTTCACCAACACATTGAGCAGCTACTTGATTATTGCATCCAGATGCTCCAAAAGTTCAATTTTCAAAAGAATTACAAGCTAGATTAGAAAGTTTTAAGAAGGTGTTTAATGAGTAAAAAAACAATATTAGAAATTATTAATCTTAAAAAATACTTTGTTAACAAAAACAATGTTAACAAAGCTGTTGATGATGTTTCTTTTGATTTAAAAGAAGGTGAAATAGTAGGTCTCATAGGTGAATCAGGTTCAGGTAAGACAACAATCGGACGTTCATTATTACGTTTATATAATGACTACAACGGTTTTGTTAGATTAGATGGAAAAATCATTTCAGGAAAAAGAATTTCTAAAAAACGTAAGAAATTTATGCACAAAAACATCCAAATGATTTTCCAAGACCCAATGGCATCGCTTAATGGACAAAATACAATTTTCAGTATTTTAAAAGAACCATTAATTGTTAATGGAATAATTAAAAATAAAATTAAAAACATTAAAAAAGATTTAAAAGATGTCACAAATAACTTCAGATACACATTTTTAGAACAAGAATTATTGTTAAGACTCGAAAACCTAAAAATAATTAACAAACTTCACATCCCATTAATTAAAAAATGAGAAAAGTTATCTGAAAACATTCAATTTGACATTGAAAACAATATTGATGATCAATTTAACTCATATTTTTCATATTTAGAAGAGAGAACAAAAATTAACTCTCAAGTTATTAACAACCTTTATAAAAATAATGAAAAGTTAATTCAATTATTTGAGCAAAAACAATCTGACTTTAGACATAGAAAAATCGACTTAGATGAAATTGATCTTGAGGAAGCTAAACTTAAATACAAAAAAGTTAAACAGCTTGCAAGTTTTAGTCCAGAGTACTTTGAATTAAAAGATTTATACAATGATCAAAAAGCCTACTACAAAGAGCAAAAAGTGAATTTCAAGGATACTGTGTCAATTTCAAAAACATCAATTAAAAACTTTTTAGCAGAAGTTAAAAACGAATACACAATGCACAAAAATGATGCAAGAAGTACAACATTTTTAGACTTATATTTTCACGAATACAAACTTTATTTAATTAACTATAGCTTATATAGACAGTTAAAACAAAATTATCGTTTGCTTAAATTTTTATCATTTGAAGATTTAGTTGAGCTCTCAGATGAGTTTAGAGATTACTCACAAGACTTTTATACAAAATTAAATGTTGATACAAGATTTAAATCATCAATCAAAGAACTTCAAAACATAGTTTCAAACGAATACAATTTTGATCTTTCAAAATTCATTCAAAGATCACAGCATTTAGGTTCTAAGTTACTTCAAAACTACAAGGAAGCTAAAAAAACGAAAAATAAAACATTCTTTAGAATGTTTGTAGAATTCTTTAAAGATCCTCAAGATGTAAGTGATCAAATCAAAGTTGCAAAAGAAGAACTTAAACAAAAACAAGAAGTGTTTAATTCCGAACTTGCAAAATACTTACAAGAATACTCAAACAGAATTTATGACATTAGAGCAGAAATTGATGAAGCATTAAAATTCCAACAAGAGTTAAGAAGTAAAGATAATGTGATTTTCGAAAACTTTAAGAAAAATCACGCTAACTTTATCAAGTTTTACAAAGAAAACTTAATTGAACCACTACTCAAAGAGCCTAAAGCATCTAGAAATAATGCTTTAATTAAACAAAGACAAATTGATTTAAATATCTATAAAACAAATGTTTCAGATAGATTAAATGGAATTGAATCATTCAAAATTGAAACTAAATATTTAAATGCAAACTTAAGTGATATTAGATTGCTTATGGGAATTTCAAGTTTAGATATGTGGCTTCAAAACAGATGATGTGCTAATTTTGTTAAATTCTTAATTGCTCCATATCGTTTCTTAAGAGTAGGTAACTTATATGTAAGAAATATAATTTACAAATCTTTGGAAGATGTTGGGTTGCTAAAACAATTTGCTTACCGTTATCCACACGAGTTTAGTGGTGGTCAAAGACAAAGAATAGTTATAGCAAGAGCATTAATTACAGAACCTAAAGTAATTGTTGCTGATGAACCTATTGCTTCACTTGATATTTCTATCCAAGCTCAAGTTGTAAATCTTTTAAAAGATTTATGTAAACAAAAAAATATTGCTATGATTTTTATAGCACACGATTTATCAATGATTGAATATGTCGCTGACAGAGTTCAGATTATGCATTTAGGTAAAATTGTTGAATCAGGACAAACTGAAGAAATCTATGCAAAACCAATTCACCCTTACACACTTAATTTATTCAAAGCAATACCTAAAATTTCAAATGCTAATGAAAAATTCCAAGATGTTAAGTTTGAATTATCATATTTAGATGAACAACAATTCCCTAATATTCCGACAATTCATACAGTTGAGAAAAATAAACATTATATTTATGCAACTGATGAACAAGCTAAAAAATGAAAAGAAGGTAAATACAATTAATGAAAAAGTTAATATATAGAAGTTTAAATAAATTAAAATTTGAATTTGCAACACTTAGATTTTATTTAATATCACTAGCTTTTCTAGTTATATACTTTGTGATAGCTGGTGCATATTTAGGAAAAAATAATGCATTATTAGCTGAGGAAAAATATCATTACAACATACTCATAAACGGTTTTTCAATTCCAGCTTATGTTACTTGTTTAGTGGCTTTATTATGTATTATTTTCAAACTTGGTTTTTTAGAAAAAAGTATTGAAAAATTCAAGATGTCTTGAACTAATCTACAAGATGCTAAAGAACAAAGAAGACTCAAGTCAATGACTAATGAAGAAAAGAAGACTTATCTTCATACAAAGGAAAAAACAAAAAAAAGACAAATAGACAAACCTGCACCATCTAAGTTTCCGTTTGTATTTAACTTTTCAATTTATTTACTTTTATCAATTATCTTCACAATTATTATTTATGCCTAATAATCCTTGCACATAGCTTTAAAACTATGTGCATTTTTTATACCCTTTCACTAAATGAATATTTTCCAAAAAGTCAAATTTACGATATTAAAGGAACATGCTTATTATAAGTAGGTAAAATGGTAATTATCTTTTTCATTGATTTTTACAAAAGAGTAAAAAGATAAGAAATTCTTATTGTTAGTTCAATTCTGAATTATAAAATACCTTAAGTCAGAAGTTTTGTTTTTACAATTCTTATTATTTATCACTTTCGGTTTAATAGTAAATTTAACAAGCTGATTATTCAGTTTGTTTTATTTTTAGATGGTTAAAAATTGATATAATAAATAATATGCCTTAGTGGTGGAATGGCAGACACCGTGGACTCAAAATCCACTGGAGAAATCCGTGCAGGTTCGAATCCTGTCTAAGGCACCAACTTACTGCACTTTGTGCAATTTTTTTATACCTTTTTAGTACTCATGCAGTAATAAAGAGCTAATAGAACATTTGAATATCTTTGTATAATAATTTTAATATTTGAATTTAAAGGAATGATATGAAGTTATATTATGGAACTGATTTAGAATACATTAAGTCAATAATTAAATCTGAGGAAAAAGATGTTCTTGAAAGAGATGTTTTTATTTTTGATAACAACTCATATTTAAGCTCGTTTGATACATTAAATGAGATTTTGTTAAGCAATGGTTTATTTTCTTCTAGAAAACTAATCATCCTCGAGAATATTAGTTTTAGCAAACCTGCAAAATCTAAAGATAATTCTAAAAATGAGTATTTATTAAATTTATTGAAATCAGTTGATTCAAATATTAGTGTTTATTTAATTTACAAAACAGAAATAATAAATAAAAGAGTTATAAGTGACGATGCATTAAAACTATGCGAAAAACCTAAAAAAATAGCTGCATTATTGCCTACACAGCTTGCAGACTATGTTATAAGTGAATTTGCGAGAAATAATATTGCTATAGATAAAACGACTGCATTGGTATTTTTACAAAAATTACCTAATGACTGAAAAATTATTAATAATGAAATTAATAAGTTGTGCTTATTAAACAAAACAATTACAGAAGATATAATTGAGCAAACCATTGCACCTTACCCATCAGATGATCCTTTTCAATTTTCTAATGCCATTTCAAGAGATGATTTTCAAGCTATGTATAAGATCTTTGAACAAAAGAAAAACGAAAACACACCTGTTATATTATTGTTTGCAAACTTTGTTTCAACGTTTACATTAGTAAATAGAATTTACTGATATCAAAGTTTAGGACTTAATATCTCTGAAATTTCACAAGCTTTAAATATGAATGAAAAAAGAGTTTTTGTTCACGTGATGATTTTAAAAAGATTTGGTTTTGATAGAGTGCAAAAAATAATTGAACAATTAGCTAAAACAGATAAATTATTAAAAACTTCAGGAGTTGATTCATATGATATTTTCGAAATGTTTATGATCCAAAATTTCGCCAAAAATAAATAAAACATTTATTTACTTGGATTCTCAAATTGTTAAATCACAAAATATTGAAGCTATTCAAAATTACTATGAGCAAGTACTAAAAGTGATTACTTCAAACATTGATGAAAAATTTGTTATTGTTCTACCTGATTTATATTCTCTATATAACTTTGATTTATTATCATCAAAAACAAATACAGAGCAAATTTTCTTACAGAAAATAGATAAGTTGAAAAGTTTTGTTTTTAATTTAAAGAAATTAAATATTGAAATTCAAGGAATTATTAAGTTTGATAATATAACTTCGTTTGCAGAATTATTAAGCAGACATAATGGTTTCGATGTTCAAAAAAATTTGAATAATGGAACATCATCAGATGAGACAAAGTATGTTGATTTATTGAACACACAAATGATGGATTTAGAATCTCTTGCAAATTCAGATAATCAGTTACATAAAGATTTTGAAAAAATTTATAAGTGACTTGAAATTGAATATGAAATTTCTAGTGTTGTCATTTCAGGTTTATTTGATTTTCTTAATGATAAGCAAAATAATATTCGTAAACCTCATATTCAATTAATCAAAAAAGCAATTGATAATTTAGCTGTAACCGTAACTCAGATTACTTTATATGAAAAGTACTACGACAAAGCTTTAAAAGTATGTAAACTATTCAACAATTATGATGTATTTACTAAGTTGGATACACATAAAGTAAGAAACATTGGAGACTATGATAAAGTTGTTTTTGCTAAAAATAATTTAAACTTCATATTCGACCCTAATTCATTCATCAATAAGTTTAATGATGTTTTAATTTACAAAACAGAATCATTATCAAACATTTTAAATTTATTATTAATATCACCTAAATTATTTGGATATCAAATTCCATTTAAGTCATTCAATAACAATGAAAATAATTTAAATTCAGTTATTAATTGAGAAGATAGATTTTTTGATTTATTCAACTCTTCAATTTTCAAAAGATACAAGATTCTAAAATACAATCCAAAACTTAAAAAGATTTTTGTCTCTACGTTTAAGACTAAAAAGTTAATTTGAAAAAAAATTATGTGCAACAATGTTACACATAATGTAATTATTAATAAAACAAATGGTTATGTAAGAATAAAATTCTTATTTAAAAAATTTAATAAGAAGAAATTAGAACCTTGAGGATTTTATATTTATTAAATTAATCTTTTTTAATATTCAAGAATATACTAAGATATGCTCTTTTTATTCTGCTTGCTGTGTATCTTTTCGATACACATGCATCAATAAATGAGTAATAATCATCATTTAAATTAACTTGTTTTTTAAATAAATTTTCCATACCCTCATCAATCATTTTAATTGAAGCTAATTGTTGAGGTGTTTTTTTATTTACTATTTTCTTAAACTTTTTATAAGTACTTGCAATATCATTTTTTGACTTATAAACTAGTCTCATAGGTGTGAACGCAGAAACGCCTTCATTGTTTTTAATCATACTTCTAATTTTTGAAGCACTTGCAAAATTAGACATAGTTTCATCTGAATGAAATGGAATTGTTCTTTGGATTGAAATTGCTTTAATATCTAAATTTGAATTAACAATTTCTTTAACATACTCTATTCCTAAAATATCATTAGGTAAAGTTATGCTTACTCCTATTAAATCAGATAAAGCTTGGGAAGCTGCTCTAGGAAATCCTGTTCCATTTTGCTTTAAATAGAACTTAATTTTCTTATTGTATTCATCAATATTATCTTTTATAGTTGTTGCGATTTTATAAAACAAATCAATATCATTTGTTTCAGAACCAAAAACTAAGTATTTTATTTTATGTTTAGCAAGCTGTTTTACACCATTTGATGCAAAAATATGAGCTGCTTGAATTGATTTTTCATCATCAAGCTTAATAACTTTATTAACTCCATATTTTTTTGCTATTTTAGCTCTTTTTCTGAATGATGTAATAGGGAATTCTCCACGTTGAGTGTATTTGTTTGTCATTCCAACAACAATATAAGCATTAGGAATATTTTCTTTAATTCAATTTATTTGATAAATATGACCGTTGTGAAATGGGTTGTATTCAGCCACAATTCCAACAATGTTCTTTTTTCTTGCAATAAAACTTTTCATGAATAAAATTATTATAATATAAATATATGAGTTTTTATAATGCTAATAAATATAACTACTTATATATGATTTAAAAAATACTTGGTTACTAAATATGTTTAGTAACCTGAAAGGAACATATTATGTTAAGTATTATTAAAGAACTCAAGCCAAAATTAGCTAAATTCAACATAGCAATTTTAGTTATTTCTATATTTGTGCTTGTTTCAGGCTTTTCATACTTTGCATTTTTAATGGCACTTACAAATTGCAAAAAATCAACTACTTCATCAAATGCTGTAATTTCACTTTTAGATTTGGGTGCACTTATGTCTCAATGATGATTAGTAACATTGATACTTATATTCGGAATTCTTAATGTAATTTGCATAGTGTTTATGCTAGATATTAGAAAATCTATTTTTGCATTAATTGCAAATAAAAAATTAGATTCAAAATATGCATCACTATTTAGAAAACATATTATTTTACAAATTATAGGTTTCTTATGTGCAGTAATTCTTCCAATCGTTACATCAGTGCTATTGAAAAAAGAATTAATCACACTTGATCAAGTGCTTCAAAAATTAGATTCTTCAACAGAAGTTTCACTTATCAAATAATTAAAAGTAGCGTTTGCTACTTATTTTTTTACATTGGAAAATATCACCAAAAAATCTAAAAATGGACTATTATTTTTTACCTTTTATACTATAATATAAAAGCTTTTAGACTAGTCAAAATATTAAAAAGGAGGTAACAATGGCCATTGTTCCAAAACGTAAAACGTCAAAACAACGTAAACACAAAAGAAACAGTCATTCAGCATTAGAATTACCTAACCTTGTAAATTGCAAGCAATGTTCAAACAAAATTGAACAACATGTTGTATGTAAATTCTGTGGATTTTATAAAGGTAAAAAAGTACAAGGGTACAAAGCTTTATTAGATCGTAACAACTAATAATTTAATTAAATTTATAAACTAGAACAGGTAACTGTTCTTTTTTTGTTCCTTTTTGAGAGTTTTTACTAAATAAGTGGAGGACAAAAAAATGAAATTATATTCAATCGGAGAAATAGTTTATAAAAACAAATCAAACATTATTTTAGAATCAAAAGGAGATGGATACATAGTAACTGTTGCTGACGAGAAAAGATGAGAAGTTGGACAAAAGACAAAATTATATTTATTTGAATACAGAACAGATTATATGACACACACTTATGGGTTCAAAGAATTTAAAGAAAGGTTATTATTTATCGACCTTATTGGTATAGAAAAAGTAGGGGCTAAAATTGCGATGAGCGTTCTTGAAAAAGGATGAGAATTATGTAGCTCACTTAATCGTTGATCATAAAACTGAAGAATTAGCATCAATTCCATTTGTTACTGAAAGAATGGCTAACTTAATTTGTTTTGAATTAGGTAATAAATGAGCAAAAATATTAACAAATGGAGATGCTAAAAAAGCTGAAAAATTACAACTGAAAGATGAGTTATATCAATCATTATTAGTTTTAGGATTTACTAAAGGTCAAATTGAAAGTGCAGTTAAAAATGTTAAATTAAATCAATCACTTGAAGATATGGTAGAAGAAAGCATTAAATTTATAGCAACTCAAAAAGATGAAGACAATAGATTTAAGACCGCGTAGTTTTGAAAAATTCATTGGTCAAGATAAATTAAAACAAACACTTTTAGCAATGATACAGAGTTCTAAAGTTCAAAATAAACCTTTAGATCACATTTTATTTTATGGAATGCCTGGTATGGGTAAAACAACTTTAGCAACTATCATAGCTAACCAAAAAGGTAGCAAAATCCACTTTGTACAAGGCACAAACATTGAAAAGAAAGCTGATTTAATTAGTGTTTTATCAGTTGTAAATGAAAATGATATTGTGTTTATTGATGAAATTCACAGCATTAATAAAAATGTTGTTGAATTTCTTTATGCTGCAATGGAAGATTTTGTTTTTGACTTAATCATAGGTGTAGATGGAAATTCTAGACCGATTAGAATGAAATTAAAACCATTCACATTAATTGGAGCAACTACAAAATTCAATGAAATTTCACAACCTCTTAAAGATAGGTTTGGTTACATTGGAAGATTAGTTAATTACACATTAAAAGATATTTGCAAAATCTTAAAAATTACTTGTTCAAAGTTAAATTTAAATTTAGATGACGAACTAATTAAGTACATTGCTTCTTATTCAAGAAATACACCTAGGTTAGCAAATCACTTAATTTATAGAGTTTTAGACTTTGCACTTTCTTCAGAAAAAGGTGAAATTACAAAGCAAATTATTAAGAAAACTTTTAAATATCTTGACCTATATGAATATGGTTTAACAAAGGATCATATTGAATATCTTCAAATTTTAAAAGATGGATTTGAAGAAAAATCAGTTTCATTAGACACTATTGTCGGTTTAACCTTACATAACAAATACGATATAGTCAATGAAATAGAACCAATCTTATTGCTCTTAAAATTAGTGCAAAAAACTTCTAGAGGAAGAAAAATAACATCTTTAGGAATAGATTATTTACTAAGACAAAACTTTTCAATTTAGTTTTAATTTCTTTTTATCTTATAGATAAAAAATAAAGCATATTTTTGGTAGAATTAATACTAATTATGAAATTAAGAAGCAGAATATCAGAATTTTTTAAGTTAAGCAATTGAAAGAGAATTGTGATAAGCACTATCACAATTATTTCAACAATCTTAGCTATTGTTTTTGGTAGTTTATTTTACATTGGTAAAAATGTAAATAAATCTATTGAGTATGGTGGAGGAATTGAAGTTTTAGTCCAAGTCCAAAAAGATAAAAAGAACGCAGACAATCAACTTACAAATCTTGTTAACACATCGTTATATAACAGACTTAATAGTACCGGTTTAAATGGAATTACAGTTAGTTCTGAAGGTGATGGAAAAATAAGAATCACTAAATCAGGTCAATTAACCGATTCAGAGAGAATTCTTTTCCAAAACGAAATTGTTGATAAACCATTATTAACAATTACTGATGGACAGTTAAGACCATTATTCTATGAAGGTTCATTTAAAGTTGGTGAGCCTATTGGAGTGGATGGTTCTCCTACAGATATACCTGCTTCAAAATGAATTCCACCATTTTTACAAGATTCTGCAACATCACAAGCAAATACATCGAATGGTAAAAACTCAGTTAGTCTAAAACTTAGGCCAGATAGTCAAGTTGAATGAACAAAAGCAACTGAATATGTTTCAAGTCAACAAGACAAACGTGTTTTAATGTGATTAAATATTGAAAAATTATTATCAATTGCACAAAATGAGTTTCCTGAAGATTGAGATCAATCAGGACATAATTTATGAAACTTTATTCACGTTACAAACCAAGCTTACTCAATTGATAATTCAACCGGTTACCCTAGAAGAGTTGAAAATGCTTTAAAAGAGTTTGAATTTAATGCAACTGCTTATATGATTTCAAACGCTTCAGTTAATGAACCATTAAATGGTGAAAGCGTACAAATCTCGGGTAATTTCACAGCTCAAGAAGCACAACACTTAGCTAACCAAATTAACTTTGGTTTAAGTGATTACGAGTTAGAAGTATTATCAAATGTTTATGTGCAACCTGATTTAAATAATTCATCATTTAACTATGCAATGATTGCTGGAATTGTTATCTTCAGTTTAATTTCAATATTTATGTTAGTTAACTATGGATTACTTGGTGCATTATCAACAATTTCAATTGCTCTTTATATTTTCTTAACATTACTAATCTTCACAGTATTAAGAGGAGAATATTCACCGGCTACATTAGCTGCCTTGATTATTGGAATTGGTATTAGTGTTGATGCAAACGTTATTACTTTTGAAAGACTAAAACAGCAAGTTTACACAGGTGACTCGCTGAAGAAGTCCTTCAGGAATGCTAATAAGCTAAGTATGTCATCAATTATCGATGCAAACGTTACAACTTTAATTGTTGGATTTATCCTATTCTACTTTGGTACAAAAGATGTGAAAGGATTCAGCATTACACTTGTATTATCTGTTTTATGTACATTGTTAATTATGTTAGTCTTTTCAAGATTTTTAGCGTCAATGTTAGTTGGAACAGGTATGTTCGATGACAAACTTTATATGTTAGGTATTAGAAAAAGATACATTAACCATAAAACTAAGATTGGTGAAATGATTGAAAACTTTGATTACTTGAAACAATCAAAATGATTTGCACTTGGTTCTGTGATATTTGTTCTTATTGGATTGATTGTGTTCATTTCACTTTCAGCATCTAATCACAATATTTGAGGAGGATTTAATAAATCACTTGAATTTGCTGGAGGAACAAATATAACTGTTCAACCATCAATTGGCTCTGCTATTACATTAGAAGATGCTGAATCTATTAAAAAAGTAATTGCAGATAATGCTGCAAAATACAATATTGAAAATGTTGACCAAATAGTTTCATTCTCAAAAGCAAGTGCTTCAGGAAATGAATATGTTGCAATGATTAAAACAAGTCAATCATTATCAGCAGATGTTGTTGAAAAAATTAGAGCTGATATTTTAAGTAATAATGCAAACGTTGAAATTATTAGTTACACAATTTCAACAAGTGAAGCTAACAAATTAGTATTAAATGCAGTTTTAGCTACTGTAATCAGCTTTGTTGGAATTATTGTTTACTTATTATTCAGAATGAGCTGAACTTACTCAATTGCGGCAATTATTGGTTTAGTTCATGACTTCTTAATGGTTATTGCTTTCATTGTAATTACAAGATTACAAGTTTCAACAATCATAGTTGCAGCTATGTTATCAATTTTAGGTTTAAGTATCAATGATACTGTTGTTACATTTGATAAGATACGTGAAACAATTAAAACTAAATTCAATGGAAAAATTCTTAAAAAAGATGATATCAAGTCAATTGTTAACCACTCAATCGCACAAACATTCAAGAGAAGTTTATATACATCGGGAACAACAATTCTAGCTATTTTAGTTCTATTATGCTTTAACAATGCTACAAATATGTCATTTAACATTGTTATGTTATTTGGAATTTCAATTGGAGTTTACTCATCAATCTTTATTTGTTCTTGAGTATGAGCAATGTTAGAAGGGCACAAACAAAGAAAAATTCAAAAGAGAATTGATACAGGTTACTGAAACGTTAACCTTCCAGATGAGCAAACATTCGCTGGAGTAAATGATTATCTTTAAAATTTCAAACTCACAAACGTGAGTTTGTTTTTTAACAAAAACAAATGCATTTGCATAACTTAATTATATTTTTAGAATATAATTACATTAATTTAAATTAATTGCCATAAAGGAGGAAAATATGGCTAAATTTATAGATGAAGTTTATGTATCAATTCAAGCTGGACGCGGAGGGAATGGTATGGTTTCATTCCGAAGAGAAGCACACGTTGATAAAGGTGGTCCAGACGGTGGAGATGGAGGAAGAGGAGGAAATGTTTACTTTGTAGGTGACTTAGGTAAAAATACTCTTTTAACTTTCTACCAAAACAAACGTATTGTTGCAAAAGATGGAGTTAAAGGTGGTCCTAAAAACCTTTATGGAGCCAATGCAGAAGACACATACGTTAAGGTACCTGTTGGGACATTGGTTTACGATGGTAAACGTTTAGTTGCTGATATTATTGAACCACATAAGCCATATTTAATAGCTTCTGGTGGTAAAGGTGGTAGAGGTAACACTAAATTCAAAACAGCTAAAAATACAGCTCCAAGAATTTCTGAAAATGGATTACCTGGAGAAAAATTTGAAGCACACATTGTGTTAAAAATTCTTTCAGATGTTGGTGTTGTAGGTAAGCCATCAGCAGGAAAATCAACATTCTTAAATGCTGTTTCAAATGCAAAAGCTAAAGTTGCTGAATACGAATTCACAACTCTTGTGCCACAATTAGGAATGGTTAAATATTTTGATGATTCATTTACAGTTGCTGACTTACCTGGATTAATCAAAGGCGCTGCATTAGGTAAAGGTTTAGGAATTCAATTCTTAAAACACATTGAACGTTGTAGAGTTATAGCTCACATTATTGACTTTGGTTCAGAAGAAAAAAATCCGGTTGAAGATTATGAAGTTATTAACAATGAACTTAAGTCATACAATTTAAAATTAGAGCAAAAGCCACAATTAGTAATTGCTAATAAAGAAGATTTACCAGCTTTTAAAGCACACTTAAAAGAATTCAAAGCTAAATATCCGGATGTTGAAGTTGTTTCAATTTCTGCAATCAAACGTGAAAACTTAGAAGAAGTTAAAGCTAAATTATGAGACTTAATTATCAATAACAAAGCTCAACCAATTGAAGAAAAAGAAGAAGAGGAAAAAGTTATTGAGTATGAACCTGATTTTGTTGTGACAAATCCATATCACGGATACTATGAAGTTTCAGGTAAAAAAGTTGAAGAATTATACAACCGTATTCCAATCAATACATTTGACAACCTTGTTAGATTTAACAATATCTTAAAGAAAATGGGTGTTTGAGAAGAGTTAATTAGAAAAGGTGTTAAATATGGTGACACTGTTTCTATTTACGGTTTCCAATTTGAATGAACAGATGAAGAGTAATCAATAATTTAATTATTGATTTCTTTTTATTTTCTTTAAATAAAATAAAATAAATAAAAGAGGTAAATATGAAAGATTTTTTAATAATCGGAAACTGAAAAATGAATAAAACTTATACTCAAACATTGAGTTATTTAGATGATTTAGTTTTATCGCTCAAAGAATTAAACATTCCTAAAAGCATTAAAGTCGGAATTGCAGCGCCTTATCCAAGCTTACCTGCATTCACAAGTGCTATAAGTAAATTTGTACTACCAGTTGCTCAAAATATGTCTATTCATCAATTCGGTGCATTTACAGGCGAAGTTAGTGCTCTTATGCTGAATGATTTAAACGTTAGATACGTTATTTTAGGACACAACGAAAGAAGATTACATCACTTTGAAACTAATGAAAGAGTTAATGTTAAGGCAAAAATTGCTATTGAACACGGAATCACACCTTTAATTTGCGTTGGTGAAAGTTTAGAAGATTATCAAAACAATAAAACTAAAGAAATCATTAAGCAACAAGTTTTAGAAACAACTAAAGGTCTTGATTTAGATAAATTCATCATTGCTTATGAGCCGATTTGAGCCACAGGAACAGGTCATTCAGCTACTCCTGAATTTGCAAATGAAATTTGTGGCTTCATTTCGCAATTGCTAGATAACAAAGTTATTGTTCAATATGGAGGAAGTGTTACAAGTCAAAATATTGAACAATTGTGTGCACAACCAAATATAAATGGATTTTTAGTTGGTAAGGCATCATTGCAATTAGATAACTTTGTCGAAGTAATCAAGCACGCTTTAAAGACTAGGTAAAAATGAATAAGAAAATAGAAATATACATTGACTTCGAAGCAATAGATAGAAGACATGCTCTTATTTATGATGAATTAAAGACATCGAAGTTTCATTCAATTCCGTTTGCATACACAATTGGAAAATATCAAAATAATGATAAAAACCAAGAAATGCAAATAAAAACAAATGTTATTAACTTTAGAAATTACGATAAAAAAGAATATTTCAAAAAATTCAGAATTAAATTGTTAGCTGATATAGCTAAATTAAATGGAATCAAGGTTAAAGATTTAACTGTTAATAATATCAATGAGAAGTTTGTGTTTTATGGCTGAAATCCCGTTTTAGAAAATACAATCATAAAAATGGTTTTAGGCAACGAAACAATTTGTCATAATGCAAATATTTTTAAGGATAAATTTACATCTAAACAAGAAATTTCATTAAAGTGAATGTCTAAAGGTTACGAAGATAAAAGCTACTTTAAAAATACAATAGAAATTCTTAAGAAAAAATCAATTCGCAAGATTACTGATGAGTCAGATCCTGGATTAATTGCCTCTTTAGCTGGTTTCGCTCTTTTTGAAGCACAATATAAGAAAAAGAATAAGAATTTTCTTAATAATGCAGAAGTCACAACAATATTAAATGAATTAAGAATTTATAATTCAGATGATATTCGCAGAATTGATTTCATTTACAAAAATTCAAAAACTCTTAATCATAGGATAAAAGCTAAAAATGTAATAACAACTGAATTAAAATCAGTTGATAAAAAAAGAATGCAGACACTCAATAAAATTAATTTATTTAGTCAAATTGATAACATTGTAATACTTGATAAAATTTCTAAATCAATTGCAAATGGGGACTTATTAGAAATTCTTAAGAAAAACTTAAGATGACTTGAGAAAGCAATTGAATTAGTTAATGAAGCAGAATTTAATGGAGAAAACATTAAAAAATATTTAGAACGTCTATCAGATGATTATGAAAATCTTTCTAAAAAAACACAGAATCTAAGAGATAAAATTAAAAACATTTAAACCATACACACAGCGCTAAAAGTCTAAAAATCAATCACATTAAAATCATTATCAAAAATGATTTTTTTTATTATAATAAAAAAGCAATATACACAATATTGCCAATTAATGTGGGAGATATAAAAAATATCGTTTGACCACCATATCGAAAGGATACAGAGTTTATGGCAAAAAAAGAAATTCAACGTATTGCTAAGTTGCAATTCCCTGCTGGTAAAGCTAAACCAGGTCCAGCTCTTGCTGGAGTTGGTGTTAACATGCCAGAATTTACAAAAGCTTTTAACGATGCTACAAGAGATAGAGGGGACGAACCAGTTCCAGTACAAATTACAGTTTACAAAGACAAATCATTCGAATTCAAATTATTCACAGCTCCTGCTTCATACAAAATTAAGCAAGCTGCAAAAATTCAATCAGGTGCTTCAAACGCTAAAACAACAATCGTTGCTACAATCTCAAAAGACCAATTAAGAGAAATCGCTGAATACAAATTACCTGACTTAAACACAGATGATGTTTACGCTGCTATGGCTACAATTGCTGGTACAGCTAAACAGATGGGTGTTTTAGTTGAAGGATACGACGACATTTTTAAAGCTAAAAAAGAAGCTGCTGCTGCAGCTAAAGCAGAAGCAAAAGCTGAAGCTAGAGAAGCTGAATTAAACAAAGAAGCTGAAGAACTTGTTGCAACAAAAGGTGAAAGAATCGAAGTTAACGTTATTTCACACGAACACAACGAAGAAGGGGCAGAATAATTATGGCTAAAAGAGTTTCTAAAAATTTAAAAGCTGCTAGAGCTGCATTTGACAGAACAGTTGCTTACGATTTAGCTGAAGCTATTGAGCTTGCTAAAAAAACTTCTTACGCAAAATTTGATGCTTCAATCGATTTAGCTTTCAACTTAAACTTAGACGTTCGTAAAGCAGACCAACAATTACGTGGAGCTGTATTACTTCCAAACGGAACAGGTAAATCAATCAGAGTTTTAGTAGCTACAAACAATGTTGAAAAACAAAAAGCTGCACAAGAAGCTGGTGCAGATATTGTTGTTGATGCACAAGCATTAGAACAAAGAATTAAAGAAGATCAATTTGATTTCGATGTTATGGTAGCTGACCCAGCTATGATGCCTTTATTAGGAAAATATGGTAAAAAATTAGGGCCTAAAGGTCTTATGCCAAACCCTAAAACAGGTACAGTTACTCCAACACCTGAAAAAGCTGTTGAAGAACTTAAAAAAGGTAAAGCTAACTACCGTACAGACAAAGCTGGTATTGTACACTCATTAATCGGAAAAGCAAGTATGTCAACTGAAGCATTAGTAGAAAATGCACAAACATTAATCTCATTAATTAAAAGATTAAAACCTGCAGCTGTTAAAGGAACATATATGTTAAACTTAACAGTTTCAGCATCAATGGGACCAAGTGTTAAAATTAAAATTGAAAAATAGTTAATTTATAAGTCATAGGGCAACCTATGATTTTTTTTATTACTATGTGCAAGGCAAATAAAAAAATGAATGAAACTTTTTTAATTCAGTTTCATTCATCCATTTTATTCAATAATTTGTTTAATAACTTCGATATCATTATCAGTTATTTGAGTTTGCTCTTTAAACTCTTTTAAGAATTCAACATTTCTTGAAATCTTATCTTTATATTCGTTTGTCTTGTTTGTTATAGCCAAGAAGCTTTGAATTGATACAAGCATTGTTATGATAACAGAGAATAAAGCAATCGCAACAAATAAGTCCATTGTTTTATCAGGCAAGATATTAAATCTAATTGAATATAAGTTTAGAACAATAATTGAAGCAGATAAGAAAATAGAAATAACGTTTAATAATGTAAATAAAGTTTTACTTGTAATGTATTTAAAATAAACTCTATTTTTGACCTTATCAATATCATTAATGTTGTTGATTTGTAATTTATTTTTCTTTTGTTCTTTAGTTTTGTTTTTGTCCATTATTAACCTCTTTTTCAATTTCGCTTGATTTATATCTATCTATTTCTAATATGCTCATTGTTCTTTTAAATAATGTAAAGTTTGCTTCTTTATTATTTAAATCCTTATATATGTGTAATTTAGATTTGTATAAAAGGTGTTCAAGTTGAATTGCTTTAATTTTTGTTTGATAAAAGATTGCTTTTTTATTAATAACAAAGAATGATAATATACCTGAAGTAAAAGTGATTATTGCATTAACAATTGTTAACAAGATAATGTAGTTACTATTTGAGTTTAAAAAACTTGTGTATGGATTAGTAATACCGTCAGGATAATAAGAAGATGCTCCTGCAAGGAATAAAATAGCTATCACACCGTTTAAAAGTGTAAACAAGATTATTGATGTATTTAGAAAATAATATAGAACTGAATACACAATAAGCTTAAGTTTCGTTTCTCTATAAAGCTTGAAATAAGCATTCAATGTAATGTTTTTCTTTTTCATTATTTCTTACCTCCTGATGGTGAGGTAATTTCATCCTGAATAACTTCTAAGATCACTAATTTCTTGAATGATTTAGCTTCAGTGTACATATAGTCAATGAATTTAATTAAGTTTTCTTCTGAAATTAAACCATTAGCATACTTAATTTCAAGATATTCTAAGCTCTCATAAACTTTCTTATATGTTGACATCTTAGTATTGCTGCGATAAATAGCTATTCCAATGTTTAAGAAGAATAGAATAATCATAAACACACAAAGTAAGATAACTGAAATGTATGATGAGTTTTTTTGTAATTCATTATTTCCATTTGTTTGTCCATGTGACACAATGATTGAAAGTGCAATTGCAGCTATGATAATTGATGAAATATTAAGCAGTGCAATTATGATAGAAAAACTGATATCAATAATCTTATAAGTAAGCAGTTTTTTCTTATCATGCTTAAGTCTTTTGTTTAAATATTTAATAATATCTTTCATGAAATATATTTTAATTGAAAATATTATTTTTAGCTATATTTTGATAGTTTAATTTATAATATTCGCATGAATAAATCATTTGCAGTTTTTAGTGATGTGGATGGAACAATTTACGGATTTCCACATAAAAAATTATCAGAAAAAGTAAAAGAACAAGTTTTAGATTTATCATCTAAAAATATTCCATTTGTAATCAACACAGGTAATCCTGTTTTAGAAAAAATCAAACGTTTAGCTAGAGAACTTAATTCAAGATATTTATCTTGTTCAAGTGGTGCGATTATTTATGATATGCAAGAAGAAAAACCATTGCACATTGAAATAATTGATCCTAATGAAGCTAAAAAGGTTTGAGATTTAGCACTCAAAGCCGATGTTACATTATATTATGCAGGTGTTAATCAATTCTACTTATACAATGTTCACGATGATATCTATGAGTTTTTAACATCATTTAATGAATATGATAAGTGAATTACAGATGGAACTATTCCTGCTGATTTACACAGAATTGAAGCTTATGGGACAAAAGAACAATTAGAAAAATTTGTTGATTTATATAATCAATCAGATATTAAATTAGACTTAGTTAATGTAGATTATTTATATATCGAAATGTCTAATCCTGGAGTAAATAAAGGTTCAGGAATGAAATGATTATGTGAAAACATTTTCAACGCTGATTTAGCTGATGTTATGACAATTGGAGATAGTCCAAACGACATTCCGATGTTTAAATTATCAGGATATTCATATGCAATGGATAATTCTGACCAATATACAAAATCATTTGCAAAATATTACACATCAGATGTGCTTCAAGATGGATTAGCTGAAGCTATTGTTGATTATTTATATCGTGGAGATTATGAACTTAAAAGAGCTGTTTCTCAAATGGGAAATATTGCAAAAACAAATAAGAAAATTATGTACTAAAAAACTTTTATAACTTGCACACTATTGTAAAAGTGTAAAAGAGAAACAAAAAAGCGGACATTAGTCCGTTTTTTATGATGTTTAAACTATTTGTTTTTGTTTACAAATTCATCTAAACGTGAACGTTTTCTAGCACCTTTGTTTGGGTGGAAAACACCTTTAGAAACAGCTTTAGCAATTGTTTTGTGAGCAAATGCAACTAATTCAGCAGCTTTTGCATCTTTAGCTAAAACAGCTTCTCTAGCTTTACGTATAGCTGTTTTAACTCTTGATTTCATAGCAGCGTTTTTAACACGAGCTTTTTCCATCTTAGCTATACTTTTAACTTTAGATTTAATGTTAGCCATAAATCCTCCCTTTTTCTAAATGTATGTGAAAAATCTTTTTTATTATACTATATTTTTAGCTTTTGAATTTTTGGTTATATGCAATTCCGATTTTTGAAGATAAGTTGTCATCTACACCATTTATCTTAGTGTGTGTGACTTTTTCGTTTGGATCATTTTCAATTTGATAAATGTATAAGGCACTATTATCTAATTCATTGTCATCTGTAATGAAGTAATTTCTTTTAACTAACTCATATTCAAATCTTGTTGGAGGAGTATAGTTAACAAAGTCGAAGTTATTAAGTTGTAAGTATTTTTTATTCATTATTTTAACAAATTTACTATTAGCAAAATCGATGTGATTTACTATAAACTCAATCTTTTTCTTAAATTCATCTTCATCATTGATATCGACTGCATTTTCAGGATCTTTATTATTTAAATCTTGAATCAACCTTACAAAAACATTTTTAGTTTCTTGAATACTAAATAATTCTTCAACTTTTGCTTTATATGAACTAAGTGTATTGATATCGATTAATGTAGCTTTATAAAGCTCGTGTAGTTGACTCTTGAAATCATTATATTTATTTAGATCTGTATAGTAGTCTCTGAACACTAAATCAATATATTCATCATACATTTTAAGTGAATAATTATTTAGACCTTCCTGAATATCATTTTTAAATTGTTTTGTGAATCTATATAACTCACCCATATTTGAATAAATTGATGAATTTAATGTTTCGTAAAGTTCATTAAGAGTTCCTTGTGATGTGTTTTTAGCAACTACTAATCCATCTATGAGTAAGATGTTTTGTGCAATTTTAAATGATTGTACTGTTCCGTTTTCAACTTCTTCATAGTTGTTATCTGAGAAGTAAGCATCCAGTGCATCACCATTATACATAACAGCTGAATCAGCTTCTGGATACTGTGGATTAATTAATTTATTTAAGATACCTTGACCATCACCATCATATGTGATGTACTTGCTATCATTTGGATTTTTTCCAGTACCTTTTTGAACAAGTGAATAGAAGTTATCGATAAACTTTGTGTAGTTATCTTTAGTAACATCGTTATTTGTGTTTAAGACTACACCGGTAGGTTTAAAGTCATAAAATGAACCATATAACATATTAGCTCTAACAGCATCTGTAATAGTTAAGTTAGAATATCCATTATTAAACAATGTATTTAATTGGTTATATAAACTAAGTGAACCGAACTCTTCAAGGTTTGTTCCATTAGCTTGTAATTTTGTTTTATTTTGGTCTAATAATTCTTTTGTGATTGGTTGTGCACCGTTAGTTTGTTTTTGTTTCTTTGTGTTAAATGCAACTACTGCATCTTGCATAAAGTATGGAACAAAGTATTCTCATAGGTGTCTTGGTTCCTCATATTTTTTACCTGATTGATCTGTTTTTAGATCTTCATCATAACTTGCTAAATGTTCAAACACAATAGGTGTGTAAATAGTTTGCAAGATGTTTTTAAGCAACTCCTTATCAGGTTTGTCTGATAAATTTAGCAACTTTTTAAAATCAATTGGTGCTAATAGGTTTTTTTTGATTAAATTAACTGCTTGGAAATCACTTCCAATTCCAGCAATTGCTTTTGAGTTTACAAGGGCAACTGTGAATTCGTTAATTTCATCAAATGTTTTGTAAGAGAAGTTTTCTTGAATTTTATCCCTATTCTCATCTGAGATATAAGACTTGTAATTAAAGAAGGATGGTTTAAATCTGTTACTCATTTTTACACCGACTAAAGTGAAGGTAAAAATTGAGACTAAAGCAATTATAATAATTGCTGATCAAGCCTTGAGTTTTCTAAGTAAATTCTGCTGTTTCATAAATCCTTTTTGTCTTAATTTTAATTATTTAAAATAATGTTTATTTTATACCAAAACCAGATTTATTTTTGTGATTAAAATATTTTTTAAGTGCTATTTTTTAGGACAAAAAGAATAAAATGATATAAAATTAAATCATGATTACTAAAAATAACTTAAAGTGATTAATTTCATTTATTATTGCATTTTTCATTGTTACATTAACGGTTGTTTTTGTATCGTTTTTAGTGCTTAATATTTATAAAGAAGTTTCATATTTTTTCATCTTCTTGTTCTATGTAATTAATGTCACTTTTGTCTTTGTTATTTACAGTCAAAAGAAGCAACATGAGTCGAAATTTTCTTGAATTTATTTAACGATGTTATTACCAATAATCGGACATGTTATTTTTATCGTTTATGGTTTCCATTGAAAAAATAAAAATGAAATTAAGGTTAATAAAAATCCGATGTACTGTTTAAAACAATATGTTCCATTGTTTATGAAAAATCAAAATCAATTAAGTTATAAAAGTAATAATTTAACAGAGCTTACAAATCTTAATAATAATGTTATCCTACCTGCGAACATTGAATTCTATGAAGAAGGATATAGATTCTATGATCACTTATTTAACGGAATCAATAATGCAAAAAAAACAATTTACATCATTACATACATAATTAAAAAATCAGAAATCTCAGAACACTTCTTAAGCTTACTACTTAAAAAAGCTAATGAAGGTGTAAAAATTAAATGACTTGTTGACGATTTTGGTGCTACGCCATCACAAAAAAGAAAGTTATCTAAATTATCTAAACATCCAAACATTGAGTTTGCCTATATCGGAAAAATTTATTATCCATTTATTAATGCAAGTAGTTTCTCAAGAAACCATGAGAAGTTTATTATTGTAGATAACAAGATGGTTTTCTCAGGTGGGAACAACATTTCAGATGAATATTCATCAATGTCAAAAAAATATGGACACTGAATTGATCTTAACTATAAGATTACAGGTCCATATATAAATACATATATAATTCATTTTATTAAGTTTTGAAAAATAATAACTAATAAAAATATTGAAATTAGAAGTTCATTATTTATTGATACTAGTGATCAAGAATATGAAAATAATTCATTTTTAATTTTAGAATCACCTAATTTTGACTATTCAGAATCAGAATTTTTATGACTAAAATTAATTGCGACTGCTAAAAAGTCAATTCGTATTTGTACACCATACTTTTCAGTTACTAATGCACTTAAAAAACAATTGATTTTAGCATTGAGAAATAATGTGAAAATCACAATTTACTTCCCAGGGTTACCAGATAAGAAGCTGGTTTATAAAATCAGTTTATCTCAACTTGAAGAATTAATTCCATATGGTTTAGAGGTAAAAGTTTATGATGACCATTTTTTACACACTAAAGCAGGGATAGTTGATGACAAAATCGCTTGAGTTGGAACAACTAACTGAGATAGTAGAAGTATGTTTTCACAATATGAAACAATGGATGTTTTTGAAGGAAAATCAGTCCAAAAACTAATTCAGATTTTTGATGAATATGATAAAAAATCTGAAAATATGAAAAAAAACTGTAAAAATAAGAAAAAAAGTAATCTATTTAAGAAATTTGTTTTTGATATAACTAAACCATTGATATAATAAGAGTATATTTTGGTTAGATAAACTACTTTTTTTAATTTTATTTTGTTAAATTTTTAAATAGCATTTTATTAAAATCAATTGCAAAGGAACAAAGGAGAAAACAATGAAAGAATTCACAGCTAAAATTATTGATCCAATTGGTTTACATGCTAGACCAGCAACTTTAATTGTTTCAACAGCTACAAAATTTAAATCAGATTCTAAATTAATTTACAATGGACGTGAAGCTAATTTAAAATCAATTATGAACATTATGGCTTTAGGAATTAAACACGGAGCTGAAATTACAGTTAAAGTGCTCGGAGAAGATGAAGAAGCGGCAGTAAAAGCTATTGAAGCTGCTTTAAAAAATCATGGTTTAATTTAATTGTTCTGAAAATCGCTGCAATAATGGCGATTTTTCTTTTTGCCTTTTGTACAAAAAGAAAATAAAAAAAGACACTTTTTAGTGTCATATGGTGCGCGAGACAGGACTTGAACCTGCATGGGTCGCCCCACTAGAGCCTTAATCTAGCGTGTCTGCCAATTTCACCACTCACGCAAATAGCAAAAATATTATAAAACAAAATTAAAAAAATTTATAAAGATTTATATAATTTAAATTATTTTTTTAATTTAAAGCCATTTTTACAAATTAGAAGGTGTTTATGAACAACGAAGAACAATTTAAAAATCAATTAATTAAATACTTGGAAATCGAAGCTATGTCAAGATATGAAGAACCTGTAGCAGATGAATTAAGAAAAAACATTTCATCAGTTTATCAAATTTCAAGAGATAAATTAGGTTCAATCATTTTCCACAAACCATCTAAAAATTCAGCTGCTCCAAAAGTTATGATCGCAGCGCATATGGATGAAGTAGGTTACATTGTAAGAAGAATTGAAAAATCAGGACAATTACTATTAAGTCCAATTGGTGGAATTTGAGCTTCAACGGTTATTGGGACAAAAGCTAAATTAATCACAGCAAACAAAGAATATTTAGGTGTATTTGGGCACACAAGTATTCACATTATGGAAAATTCTAAAGTTTCAAAAGCTATGACTAATAATGAACTTTATGCTGATTTCGGATTTAAAAACGAACAAGAAGCAATTGATGCAGGAGTAACAATTGGTGATAGAGTTCAAATGAGTGGAGAAACTATTTTATTTGATAATCCTGATTTAATCGGTGGAAAAGCAATGGACAATAGAGCAGGCGTTACTGTTTTAGAATTTATTGCAAATGAAGTTGCTAATTTAGATCTAGATGTTGATTTATATTTAGTTGGAACAGTTCAAGAGGAAGTTGGAACAAGAGGAGCAAGAAGTTCAGTTGCACTTGTTAATCCAGATGTTGCGATTGCACTTGATACAACTTCTTCACACGATACACCAGATGTAATTCCGGGATCAACAGCATTATTTAAAGGTGCTGCTCTCAGAATTAAGGATGGTGGAACATTAATGGATACAAAATTAGTCCAATTCTTTGAAGAAGTTGCTGCTAAATATGAAATCCCAGCTTACAAATTTGTTGCAATGGGTGGTGGAACAGATGCTCATGAACTTCAATTTGCAAAAGGTGGAGCTGCAACTTTAACAATTTCACTTCCACAAAGATACTTACATAGTCCTATTGGTGTTTGTTCAATTTCTGATTTAATAGCTGCTAAAGATTTATTGGTTAACTTTTTAAAAGACTTTAAAAAGTCAAACTATGATAAAATAAAATATATTTAATTTTATTATCTATATTGGTTATTAAAACTCAATTACAAAATTTATTTTAAGGAGATAATTATGGTTGAAATGTCAACTGGAGCATTCGTTGGGATGATGATAGCTGTTATAATTTTCGTAGTTGTTGCAGCTGCTTTAGTAACATTCTTTATTGCTAAGAGAATGTTTGAAAAACAACTTAGAGAAAACCCACCTATTAATGAAAAAATGATTAGAATAATGTTCAAACAAATGGGTAGAACAGCATCAGAAACACAAATTCGTCAAATTATGAAATCAATGAATGCTGAAAAAAATAAAAAATAATTTAATAAATTCATTTTAATAATGAATTTTTTTAATTTAATATAATTAAATTACATTTAATAATGTAAGTTTGGAGGAATTTTGAGTAGGACTTCTTATGGTATCAAGTTAAGGATTCGGAACTCGAAATTAGCAAAATCAATTAGAAAGTTTTGATATTGAAAAAATAACATATCAAAACTTAAGTATTTATTATTTATTTACTTATTGATTATTCTAGTTTCCAGTTTGATTTTATTCTCGCCAATAGCACAAAATCCTGAAGCTGCACGTGTTAAATATATTGATGCATTTTTCACAACAGCTAGTGCATTTAGTGATACTGGTCTAGTAACTGTCGATACATTTAGCCAGTGAAATGATTTAGGTCAAGCAATTATTGCTATCTTGATTTTAGCTGGTGGAATCGGTATTTTTGCACTTAAGTTTTTTGTTATTAACTACTTATTTGGTAAAAAAACATCCACCCTTGCTGAAATTAAAATTATGCAAACTGAACGGGGTGTATCTGATGTAACACAGACTACAAAAGTAATTATTTCATCAGTTAAATTTATTTTTATCTGTATTTGTTTATTCAGTGTTATTCTTACATTTTATTTTTATTTTGCAACACCTAAGCATACAGAAGGAATGAAACAAATTTTAACTGATGGTTCATTCAAAAATCCTCAAGGTAATTTTGTTCTTTCATTAAAATATGGAATTTTCCATACTATATCAGCTATTAATAATGCTGGTTTCGATATTATGTCAAGCTCCTCACTTATGCCGTATTATCAAAATTACTTCTTACAAATTTGCTTTATTATCTTACTTATTATTGGTGGATTAGGTTATCCAGCACTTCATGACATTGTGTCTTATATCAAAGGCAAACTTAGAAGAAAGGATACACAATTTAAATTTTCAATATTCACCAAAGTTTCACTTACAACTTATGTAATTGTATTTTTAATTGGATTTGGAATTTCCTTAGGATTTGAACTTTCATCTTCAAATCCATATTCGTTGTGAAACCAATATCACTTACCTGTGGGTGTTGGTAATGAAACTCACAAAGCTTACATTGAATGATTCTCAAAAGGTGCAAATGTCCAAGATTTAGAATTAGAAAAATTCTCAAATCTTAAGCAATACATTGAAAAAGGTCAATTATACGGAAATACATTTGATAAATTCTTTGCAGTATTCTTCACATCTCTTTCAACAAGAAGTGCTGGATTTGCTACTGTAAATATGAAACATTTTACACACGGTTCAACCTTTGTGTTTATCTTTATGATGATAATTGGTTCAGCTCCTGCATCAACTGGTGGAGGTATAAGAACCACAACTTTAGCTCTTATAATTCTAGGTCTATATAGAATTTTATTTGGTAGACCGAGAGTTAGAGTGTTCAAGAGAGCTATCAACCAAGACACTGTTAATATGTCTGCAAAAATATTAACAATTGCAACAATTATTATTCTTATTGCTTCAATGATTCTATTCAGTTCATTCCAAGATTATGGTGGAAAAATCGAAAATGCATTCTTGCAAGATCCTAATGAAGGATTCTCGATGGAGAATTTAATTTTCGAAGTAGCAAGTGCCTTTGGAACAACTGGTTTATCATCAGGAATTACAAAAAACTTAAATATAGTTTCAAAATTAACATTAATTATTGTAATGTTCATTGGGCAATTTGGAATTAGTTCAACACTTAATGTTTGAAAACGTAAAAAAGATTTTAGTCGTACCTATGAATATGTTGAAGCTGACATTATCATTGGTTAATGATTGGAGAAAATATGAAACTCAAATATGAAAATGAAATAGTAGTTATCGGAACAGGAAGATTCGGTCAAGCTGTTATCGATCAATTAATTAAACTTAAAAAAGACGTTGTTATTTTAGATAAAGATGATGAAAATGCGAAACTTTATGCAGATGAAGTTGACAAAATTATCATTGGTGATGCAGCTGATACAAGAACACTTCAAGCTATTGGTATTGACCAAATGGAAACCGTTGTTGTTGCTGTATCAGACAACATCGAAATTGTTGCTGCACTTTTAGAACTTAAAGTAAAAAACATTATTGCAAGAGCATCTACAAAACGTCATGCAAGAGTTTTAAAGCAAATTGGAGTTAACGTTATTATTCGTCCTGAGTTTGAATCAGGTACAAGAACAGCATTAATTGCAGCTAACAAAAACTTTATTAGATATAGTGAAACACTTCAAGAAATTGGAGGAAACTTTGTTGTTGGTTCAACAAAAATTAAGAACCAAAACTTATTTAACAAACAAGTTAAGGAAATTGGTTTAAATGAAAAGAGTATCACTATTGTTTTAATTCAATCAGCTGATAAGGTTTTTAAACTTGCAACAGGTGATGTTACATTACATAAAGATGACAATATTACAATCATCGGTGAGATAGGTGATGTAACAACTGCGCTTGAATGATTTAATAAAGTAGACTAAAATTTCAATTCCACGTGTAAGTTATCCACATGTGGAATTATTTTTTTCTTAATTTTTCACAAAATGTGAAAAAAATAAGTAATTTTTGAAAATATTTATAAATAAATTTATTTATTTATTTATAATAAATACGAAATCTAATATACAGAAATTAAATTGACTTTTTTTCAATTTTAGAAATTAGAAATTTCCACATTCATATTCGTAAAAAATATTTGTGTATATTGATTTCTAATAGAATCTCATAACAAAAATATCTAAACAAAACAATTTAAATTTATTCAAATTTTTATTTCAATATAGGAGATAAAATGACAAAATTCAAAAAATTATTAATTAACGGAGCAGCTTTATTAGCTCTTACAGCTCCAGTTATTTCAATCTCTTGTGGTAAAGAAGGTGGTGTAAGCGCATCTGGTGAAACATTTACTCAAGAAGAAAAAAATGGATCAGAAATTAATGGTTCAACATTAGGTGACAGAATTTTAAACAATGAAACACCTAACATGTCATCGACTGAACCTTACACAATTACAGTTGGTGACAAAATTCTTATTGGTCACACATTCTCAGATGGTGGTGTTCAACAAAAAGCTTTAGCAGCTTTAGTTGAAAAATACAATACAGAAGTTGCACCAAAACTTAAAGGTTCATTACCAGTAGGACTAAAACGTTTAGGTTCAGGATACTCAGCTGGTAAAGATATTGTTACAAAAGGTCTTTCATCAAGACAAAACTCAGACTTTATGAACCTTATCTTAAACTATAGTACAGTTGCTTCAGAGTTAGCAAAAGCAAAAATGCTTTTAAGTTTTAATGATAACTTAAAATCAGCAAGTACAGATTTATCACAATTCTCAGAAAAATTCATTACTTCTAACTTCCAAACAGAACATATTGATTTACCATCAACATGAATTTTACCTGCGTTTAAATCAACAACAATTTTCTCAATTAACGCACCGGTTCTTTCATACATTCTTGATACTTTAGTAGAAAAAGGCATGGTAGTTGCAGAAGATTTCCAAGAAGAATACAACAACATTAAAGCAAAAGGTCAAGGAGACCGTGAAGGTGTTAAGAAAATCTGAGGAGAACCTGTTGCAAACGTTGAAACAATTGTTAACGAATACAAAGGAACAGGTGGTAATGTTAAGAAATTAAGTAAAGCAATCTTTAACTCATATGCTGAATTACTTGATTTTGCAGCTATGGCACAAAAATTATTTGTAAACTCAGCTGCAACAAATTCAACATTACACGTATTTGGAGTAGACGACTATACAGCTTTATACAACCAAGCTTTATATAGTGCTTTACTTAAAGAACAAGTTGATGCAGCTAAATCAGCTGGAACAACATTAACTCAAGAAGATGCCCTTAAACAAGCTTCAGCAGCAATGATTGAATCAGTATCAAGAAATGGTGGAAAATTATCTATCAACTATGATGTTCTTAAAAAACAAAGTACAACAGCTTATGTAAAAACACAAGAAATCTTTAACAAAACAAAAGCTGCTATTGAAACAGGAGGATTAAAAATCTATCCTGGTGGTCAATATTCATCAAATGACCAAACAAAACACTACATGGCGTTTTCAATCGGTTCAACTGCTGGATATTCACACAACTATGTTTCAGGTGAATCATCAAATTTAATTAACAGTCTTAACAAAGGTGCATCATTAAAAATCGATGAAAAAGGAAGCTCATTAAAACTTTCTAAAAACAAGAGCACTCCAGGATTAGTTTTATTATCAAAATTAGAATCTGGAAAATTAGCATTCGGAAGTTACAACAATGCAATTCACAGTGCATCAGAAGCAACATTCCCTGATGGTAAAAATGCTAATTATGAACTTCAATTTGTTAATGCAGCTGAAGAAACAACATTTACTAGTGCATTAACAGATGAAGCATTACCAAAAGCATCATTAATTATAATTAACAAAGATGGTAGCGACCAAATTATTGAAAAAGCTAAAGCACAAAACGTTCCAGTTGCTGAATTGAAAAAGAAAAATGGCACAAAATACTATGGTATTTTACTTTTAGATTCAGTTGATAACAAATCACTTAAAAGCACTGACGAAGCTCTTGTTGCTAAATTAACTGCAATGGGATACACAATTAAAGTGGCTACAGCTCTTGAATTATTAGGTAAAGAGGAATTAATTTCTCAACCAGTACCACTTAGATGAACTTCTGAAGATCCATATAATGTTGTTTATGTACAAGGACCATCAATGATCGGTGTTCATACAACTGAAGCAGGTGATCTTGCAACAAAATTATTTGTAAACTGATTAATGACATCAGAAACCACATATGAAAGATTCACAATTCAAGGTAACGGTGGAGCAGAAGAAGTTATTGCTGAAAACTTAACACCACGTGACATGTTCCAAAGTGCTATGGGATACATTCTTCCTTACAAAGGATTTGAAAAGAATACAGATTTCCCTACAAAAGGAAAACTTAACCCATACTTAAAAACAGCATTCGAATTATTCTCAAACGTTGCTAAGTCAACAGATGCAGATGAAGTTCCTTATGTAACATTTGAAGAACCAGGATCAATTTTTGCTGATTCATTCAGAAGTGGAGTTCAAGGAGCATGAGACTCATTACAAGCAGGAATCGATTCAAACAAAGCAGATTCTTCACATGCAAAACCAACATTTGAGGACTTTATTAGAAACGCTACAGTTAAATAACAAAAATTCTCATACATTAAAAAAACAAATGAAAATATAGTTTTAATTATGTTAAAACTATATTTTTGCTTTTAAATTAAGGAGAAACATGAAGCTAAAAAATAAATTAATACCTTTAGTATTAGGTTCAGTATTATCATTAACACCAATTGCAATGAGTGTTTCATGTGGTTACGACAATAAAGCTACTGTTGTTAAAGTTCGAGAGGGTACTAACATAGTGGATGTAGAAGTAGGTGGTCCTGTTCTAACTTCTTTAAAATTTGAAAAAAATAAATTTACTAAAACAGCACAAGTTGTTCCGGCAATTGAATCTATAGATTCAAGAGTTGAATTCGCTAAAGCTGTTGATTCTATTAAAGATGTTATTGGTGCTGATCTTAATAATGAGATGACTTCTGGTTTCAGCATTAACCCTGAAATAGTTGCACAATCACAATATTTAATTCCTTCTAATTCAGCTGTATCATATGAAGAGTCATTCATTAATAAAGAATATACATACTTTATTAATGATATAAATGCAGGTAAAAAATATGAAGTTATTGTAAAAATAGATAAAAAAAATCCATATTCAATGGGATTAAATACAAAAAGTGATTATTTCAAACAAGATTTACCAAATAGAGAAACTTTATTACAAAATATGACATCTATTCCTGTATTAATTAACTTTAATTTCGAAGTTTCAATTAAATTAGATGGTCAATTATGAAAAGTGCCTAAATTTAGCACTGTTGCACAAGCTAGCGGTTTAAACGTTTCTTCTACAATTACGCCTAAATTCTCTGATTTCGAAGTAAAACCATCTTATACAAAAATGAAAAAATTATCTATTGATTGAAACAATAAACTCATTGATATGAACTCATTTAGAGCTAAAGTTATTAGCGTATCAGATGGTGATACAGCAACTGTTGTAGCATTAGAAGACAAGAAAATGATTAACACTTCTATAACAAAAGGATCAAAATACACAATTAGATATTCAGGAATTGACACACCAGAAAAAGCTGTATCAAGTACTTTATCATGTCCATTCGAATATGGATTTGCATTATTATCATCAAAATTTGGAAAACAAATCTTATTTAATGATGATCCAAATTCAGAATTCTATAATGTTAAAAATGAAGTTAAAATCGGATTCACATCTGGTTCTGACTCATATGGTAGATTAACTGCAGATATATTCTTTGGTGAGGATTTTGGATATTCATATAACGCAGAGATTACAAGAGAAGGATTAACATTACCATATGATTCATTCGCTAACTGAAAAGCAAATTACAATGAACCAAAAACTTCTCCAAACTACGTAAACAGCATTTATCCAGAAATTGCATTAGCATTTAACCATGCTCGTGAAAACAAATTAGGATTTTTCCACTACTTTGAACAGGCAGAACAAATTGAAAAATATGTTTATATAGCAAAAAGAAATAGTAAATGACAAGCATTTGAGGAACTTTACAAAATCTTACAAAAAAATAATGAGGCTTAGAATTAATAAAATTAACAATATTGATTTAAGCAATTTTAGTTTTTAAATTTTCTTATTAAGAAAGGATAAAATGAAACAAAAAGAAAATACAACATTTTCATCAGCTCACGAAGCAGATATTCGTAAAATTAATCAATATGTTTCAGAATTAGAAGCAACTGATGTTGATTCTATTCCTGCTATTGAATTAAAAAACTTAAACATTGACTTCGGTGAAACATTAGCTGTTGATAATGTTAGTTTTAGAATTCCAGAAGGAAAATTAGTTACATTACTTGGTCCATCTGGTTCAGGTAAAACAACAACTCTTAATGCTATTGCAGGTTTATTAACAGTTACATCAGGAAAAATTCTTTTCAGAGGTAAAGATGTTACTGACTTCACACCTCAAAACAGAAAAATTGGGTTTGTTTTCCAAAACTATGCTTTATACCCACACATGAGTGTTTACCACAATATTGCATTCCCATTAAGAAATGACTCAGAATGACAAAGAAAATTCTATTTAGAAAAAGAAGAAGCTAAAAATGGAATTCGTTCTATTTACTTAAGAAAATTAGGAGCTTCTGAAGCAGAAATTGAACACTTAAATAAAGCATTCAAAAACTATAAATTAGTTAAAACTGAAATTTCACGTCAAGTTAGTGAAGCATACTCAAGAATCAGTAACAAACTTGAAAAAGCACACACTGATTATTCAGTTTCAGTAGTTCACGAAAATGCAGAAATTTCAGTATTAACAAAGAATGTTATTAAAACTAACAAAAAAACAAAACAAGATTCAGCGACAAAAATCCAAGACATTAAATACAAGTTCGCTCATGATAAAGCTAATGGGTTAATTAATGAAAATGAATTAAAACAATCAGAATTCTTAGCTTCATATGACAAGAGCATTCTTAAATTCTCAAAACCAAAATCAGAAGAAGAGTATCAAGAAAGAATTAATAGTTTACAAGATTTCACAGCTGAGTTAGTTCAACTTGATTTAAGTGAATTAGTCTTAAAAGACAGAATAGCAATTATTAAATTAGAACAAAAAGCTATTAAATTATTAACTCGTTACAAATTCTTATTAAAACAAAAAGAAATCATTGCTAGATACCAAGTAGAAAAAGCAGAAAAAAAAGCTGCATACTTAGACGCTAAAGCAGAATACAACAAAACAATGAAAGAAGATGAAGAATACTTAGGATTAGTTTCTGATGAAAAGAGATTACCAAAAGTAGCTGAAGAACACTTCTACAGTATTGTTGAAGAACTTGAAGACAAATATTCTGTTAAAGAAGCAATGAAAAGAGAAAGAAAAACTATTGGTTTTGCTTTATTATCAGATGAAGACAGAGAACAAATTAGAGAATTATCTAAGAAAGTTATCAGTCTTAAAAAAGCTATTCACAACGAAGTTATGGAAGTTGCTAAACGTGTAGAAATCGTTCACATCTTACAAAAGAAACCTACTCGTTTATCAGGAGGTCAACAACAACGTGTTTCTATTGCACGTGCTATTGTTAAAAAACCTCAAATTCTTTTAATGGACGAGCCACTTTCAAACTTAGATGCTAAATTACGTATCTCAACTCGTCAATGAATTAGAGAAATCCAACAATCATTAGGTATTACAACAGTTTTCGTTACACACGACCAAGAGGAAGCTATGTCTATTTCAGACATTATCGTATGTATGTCAACTGCTAGAGTTCAACAAATGGGTACACCAATGGAACTTTACTCAAAACCAAGAAACCAATTCGTTGCAAGATTCCTTGGTATGCCAGAAATGGGATTATTCAAATCAGAAGTTAAAGATGGTGTAGTTACAATGGCTGACGTAAAACTTCCAGAAATCAAACTTCACGACAATAAAGACAACATCACATTAAACATTGGTGTTCGTTCAGAAGATTTCATTATTAAATCAAAAGAACAAGGTTCTATGTTCAAAGGTAAAGTAGTAGTGGTAGAAAACTTCGGAAAAGAAAGTAAATTAGTTGTTTTAGTTGAAGGAGTAGGAAGAATTAACTTCTTATTAGACAACAACTACTCATTTGCTAAAAATGATGAAATTTACTTCGATGTACCATTGAAGAAATTACACATTTTCGATGCTTTATCTGAAGAGAGAATAGAATATGATATCAAGAAATAAGTTTCATAGTTTTATACAAGAAAATTTTCCTTTCTTGTTTAATTGATCTATAAAAAAACAAGCGAAAAGAAAATCTACTTTATCACACACAATTTTAGATAAGAAAACACCGTTTTGAATTCCGATGTTATTCTTATTACCAGGTGTTATATTGTTATCATTATTCACAATTACACCTTTATTCATTAATATTTATGAATCATTAACAACAGAAACAGGATCATTAACAGGACAAAACTATGCAAGTGTTTTCACAAACCAATACTTTGCTGTTGGGGTTAGAAACTCATTTATCTATGGTTTATTTGTTCTTCCATTTGTTATGATGATTGCCTTAGTAGTATCATCAGTTATTGCTAAGCTTTACAGAAAGTGAGCTAGAGGATTTTGACAAACAGTATTCTTCATGCCTTATGTTACAAATGCCGTTGCTGTTTCTTTAGCATTCATTCAATTATTCAGTACATATGGACTTGTTAACCAATTAATCGGAAAAAATATTCCATGATTAACAACAGGTGATCCTTACACATTCAATGCTCTTGTAGCTATGATTATTAATGGTATTTGAAGTGGTCTTGCTTTCAATATCTTAATCTTCACAACAGCTATGTTGGGTGTTGATAAAAACTTATACCGTTCAGCATCAATTGATGGAACAGGTGAAGTTAAACAATTTTTCGCAATTACATTACCATCAATTAAAAGTACAATTAACTTCTTAATTACATTAGGAATTATTGGTGGTCTTAAAGTATTCCCATTAGCATTATTTGAAAACAAACCAAATAACGCTTTAAACAACGGGGGTTCATCTCTTATGATGTTCGTGTACTACGCTACATCTACAGGGGACAGACGTTTAGCCGGAGCAGCAAGTATCTCGCTATTCGTGATCGGGGTAATATTCTCATCAATGATCCGTGGAGGATTCTTCTTGATGCAGTTAACATTAAATAACTTAGGAGAAAGAAATGTTTGAGTTAAAGTTATGAATACACAAGCGCATGATGCAAAAGAAATTGCGCAAAAATCAAGAGAAGTCAGCTAGTCAAGTTAAAGAGACTTCATTTTCAAAAGTTCTTACCTCATCAGCATTAAAATTATTCTTACTTGCATTATTTGGAGTTATTATCCTATTCCCATTCTTCTACATGATCTCAATTTCATTAATGAACGATGGTGAATCTCAATCATTAAAACAACAATTTAAATTCTTACCTTCATTTGCAGAAGGAAAAACATACATAGAAGGGCACCTTGTTATTGCTTCATGATCTGAAGTTGTAGCTAACACTTATAAGAGAGCATTCTCAACAGGTTATGGTAAGGCCTTTGTATTCACAATGTTCAACGTTATTATTTCAGTTGTACTTAAAGTCTTTGTTACATTCTTAATGGGTTATGCATTCTCACTAAGAAACTGACGTGGAAAAGGACTTGTGTGATTTATTGCCCTTGCTTTACTTGTGTTACCAGAAGTTGCCTTATTATCAGGACAATACTTAATTGTTCTTAAAACAAAACTTTACAAAACTTACATTACATTCTTATTAGCAGTTGCGTTCCCATTCACAGCAAGTATTTTCAATACAGTTATGTATAAAAATGCTTTCGAAGCAATCCCCGGAAGAATTAAAGAAGTTTCACTTGTTGATGGTGCTGGAGGAATGAAATACTTATTCAAAGTTGCATTCCCAATGGTTATGCCAACAACATTAACAATCGTTATTCTTACATCTCTTGCTTCATGAAACTCATACTTATGGCCAGCTCTTATTTCTACAATTGGTGGTCAAGACTTACAAGTTATGTCAGTGTGATTATTCAAAGCCGGATTCGATCCAAGTGATCCAGAATCAGGAGCAAACACAATGCAAAACGTTAAATTAGCTGCATCACTTCTTTCAATTATTCCTGTGTTCTTATTCTTCTTAATCTTTAGAAAACGTATTATGGCATCAATCAGTAGACAAGGTTCAACAATTAAAGGATAGTATATGAAAAACGTTAGAACAAAAGTTGTTATTTGAGCAATATTAACAGTGGTTGCATTAGTTGCAATTATTGGTTTATCAATTTTAATTAATAATGTTCAATCATTACTTGATATTAAAAAAACTACCTTAGATGCTAAAATTTTACAATCATATCAATACACAAAAGCTTATTCAATAGGAGGTTTAGCATTTTCATGCTTATTATTCTTGATGGGTTCAGTCATAACATATGCTGGAATTAAATCTTGAAGATATTCTGAAATGCTAGGATAGTTATTTATGAAAAAATTATTCTCTAAAAAAGCTTTCCCATTTTTACTAGGAACAGCTGCAGTTGTAACAATGCCACTTACAGCAGTCTCATGTTTATATGAAGATGATGTTACTGTAAAATTTGCTAAAAACTATGATGTCAATAACTCATTTGTAAAAAGAACACAAGAGAGAAGTAAAGATGCTGATGTTATAGCTAAATTTAAAGAATGAGAACAAAAACCTGCTTTAATTCAATTATTTAAAGAACTTGATAACAGTAATGTTATGACTTATACATTCACATACTGAGATTTCTTATTCAAAAATTCATTCGATATTAAAAACGATGATGTAAAAATTGTTGCTGATAAGTTATATACAATTAGCGAAAACCACAAATCAATTTCAGTAGATGAAAAAGTATTTTCAGAAACATTAAAAGATGCAAATAATGATGCAAAAGATAAGGCACGTACATTAGTTGGTAGTGTTGCAACATTACTTAATGACTATTACGCTTCAAAAGATACAAACACAAAACACCCTACTGAAAAAGTTGAAGATTTCGAAAAAGTTGCAATTCAAAAATTAGCTGCTAAAGAGTTAGAAGCTGCTGGTTATTCAGAAAAACAAATTGCAATCATTTCAAAAATTGATTCATTAATGAAAGTTGTTTTCTTCAACGAAGATCCTGCCAAATTCATTTCATTAGAAGATGTTAAAGAAGCTCTTAAAATTTACTTTAAAAATTCTCCATTTATGGATGCTATTATTGAAGATGAAACAAGAGATTCAAATAACAGAATTCTTAAACAAAATGCAGCTGATAGAAGTTACACAATCAATTTCTCAGTAGTTAACAAAACTAATTCAGGTATTTCTTCATCACTTTTCCAATCATTCTTTAAAACAATTCAAGGTTCATTATTAAACTTTGATTATGATTCAACAATTTCTAAAGAACGTGATATGGTTTCTAATATTGTTAACTTATTAATACAAAAATCGCAATCATTCACAATTAAAAGAGATAAAGATGGAAACATTATGACTCAATCATTAATGGGAGTTGGAGGAGGATTTTCACCTTTATACTTCATTGATGGATTAAACCCAGATACAAATGAACCATCAGATGATTTCAAAATCTTCAAACAAATTTCAATTGATAACATTAATAAGATAACATCTCATAATATTACAGAGTTCAATCAAACAGCTCTTACACCTGAAGAGGCATCTGAATTTAGTGGTGACCCACTTAAATTCTTCCAAACACACAAATATTTAGCTTGATTTGGTACAGAACCTCTTACAGCATATGGATACTTCACATCATTACAAGGACAATACCAAAATGCTAGAATGAAATTAGAAGCATCAACAACTAAAGCCAAAGATAGAGAAACATTCCAAAAGTATCTTGATCACTGTCAACCAATTTATGACCAAATGATGATGGATATTGCAAGATTAAAAGAAATTGAGCTTCAAAAAATTGCTTTATTAAAAGCAAATAATGGTGTTGAAAATGATGAAACTAAAGCTATTGATAAAGAAATTGATGCAATCATGACTCATCAATACAAGTTACCTAGAAGAGCAACAAACTTAGAAGCAACAATAGATGTAACTTTACAAGAAGGTTATGAACAATCATTCAAAAAGTTATTACAAGGAAAAGCTAAAGTTGGTACAAACGTTCAATCATTTGCAGAATTATTTGCAAAAATTGGATTTACATTAGGTATCACAAACATCCAAGTAATTCGTGGAAATTCACCAGAACTTGCAAATAGTTACTGATTAGAATTCCAAAATAGAAAAACAGGTGAATGATACTTCTTAGATGTATTTAAACTTTACACAGAATTCTATTACACAAGCAATGAATATGTAAATGAAGGTGAAGGGGAAAATGCAACTAAGAAATTAGTTAACAGTATTGGTTCAAGAAAAGATATTTCAAACTTATCAGTTGAATACATTAATAGTCAAATTCAAACTTCATTACCAACAGGATACACAGTATCAGCTGAGTATCTTCCATATGCAAATATTAAATAAGAATTCAAAAAAGTTGAAAAACAAAGGCAAAATCTTAAAAAGGTTTTGCTTTTTTAATTTTCACAAAATGTGAAAAAAATTAATTAAATTTGAATTTAACCTTAACAAATTTCGTAAATTTATTACAATTAAAAGTATGTAAAGTTCATATTAAATTAAGTTAAGGAGGCACAATATGCAAACTAAATTTAAATTACTTTTAACTTCACTTATTTCAATACCAACAGTTGCCACTGTCGCTGTTTCATGCAAGTCAACAGAATCAGATAAACCAGCAACTCCAGTTGATGGACAAAACCCATCTAATCCAGAACAACCTAAACCATCATTATCAGTTCAACCTCTCAGTGTTTCAGTTTCATTAGATAATACAAAAGAAACATTAACAAACTATGTAGAATCATTAGATCAAAACAACACAAAAGAAGTTGAATTTGATTTAACATTAGATGATGATGGTAATGTTTTTGTTAAAAAAGGAACTGTTAAAGAATTTGTTTTTAGATTCGACAGAAGAAAACATGACTTATACAGAAATGAAACGGATGCTAACAATAAAAGATTAAGAACAAAGAAAATTAGATGTAGATTTAACAAAAAGGATAAAAAGGTTACTCTTCGTTTCTGAGATAAACTACACAACAAAGGTGGAGAACAAGTCTTCTTATTTGGAGAAGAAACAACTACAACTCCAGCAGAACAACCAACTACTCCAACAAATAACCCAGGTACTCAAAATCCTCCTGTAGAACCAACAAATCCACAACCAAACAATCTTAATCCAGGAAATGAGAATCCTAACCCTCAACCTGATCCTGAAACTCAACCAGAACCTGTTAATCCAGAAGAACCTGAAGGATACATTATTAATAGCGAAAAAAGAACAGTATATGTTAGACCACCTTTTGGAGCACAATTTAAACTTAAAAATGACAATACATACTTCACAACAATTTTCGCCCACTTAGACTCTCCAGGTGTTGCTAAAAATGCTAAAGATGAACAATCAATAAATACAGACTACTTCAATATTAAAACAGCAAATGGTAAACCAAAATCAGCAGGAGCTCAAGAAGTTTCTGAATTTTTAGGATTACCAAATGTAGCAAGACATTTTGAATCAATTTCACAAGATAATAGTTTTGTTATTTTTGGTGGTGATACAAACATTAGTGCTGATTTCTTCAGTATTCAAAATCTTTATCCAGAAAGCTATAAATTTACAATTACTAATTTAGGCGAAGCTGACGATAAGACTCACTACACATCATTAGGTAGAACAAATGGTGTATATTCACAACCATATGATAAAATGTTCTTTAAGAACAAAAATAAACAATATTTAGAAACATTGACACAAGTTAATACGCCTGAATTAGCATTTAAATTTGATATTTGAAGTTCATTTAGAAACAATGTGCTTGCACCTGAAGATATGAACTTAAATTACTACACAAGTAATAAACCTAAAGAACCAATTAGAGCTAGATTATCAGATCATGCCCCTGTATGAACTGATGTTAAAGTTAAAAATAATGTTACTTTACCACATTCAAACCATTCTATAGATTTACATAGAAAAGATGCTAACGCACTTCGTATAGCTCACTGAAATGTGTTAAACTATGGAACATCTGATGATTATGAAACATTCCTAAGTACCAGAGATTTCAAATATATAGCAATCTCAAAAATTATTAAAGCATTAGGATTTGACATAGTTGGTTTAACTGAAATTAACTACGACAGGGCAGATAAAGTTCAAGCTATATTAGATGAATTAAATAAAGATGGTTCAAATTGAAAAATGATTGCTCAAGATAGAGAAGAGGCAGTATATCCCCAAGATAGTAAATGAGCTAAATATGACTCACAAAAAGAGCAAGTTGTAATTATCTATGATGCAAATATCTTTGATCCTACAAGTTTTAAAAACAACAAAATTGGAGATTCATTCAAAGCTGAAATTCCATTAATATAATGATTATATAAATTTGAAAAATAGCTAGATTAATCTAGTTATTTTTATTTTAATTTTAATAATGTAAAATTATTAAAATAAATATCATTAAACCAAAAGGGGGTCTTATGTCAAGTGTATTTTTTTGATTAGCAGTTGCATTTAGCAGTACAGGACTATTGCTGTTTGCATCTATTGCTATTATTTATGGAAACTTCATTAATCATACAAAAATGAATGCAGTACATTTTCAAAATAATGAAAAATTCTTTAATTCTTACAAAATTGATGAAAGAATGAATAAATATTGAAACTTTCATTACATTATGTTAATTATTTTAATTTCGCTGCAATTTATTTTTAATGTATTTGCAATTTGTCTTGCATCAGTATATTTTTTAAAAGATTTTTTAGGAACAAATACTGACAAAGGTATTACTAGAATAACAAACTTACTTATTATCATTGCTTTAATCTTAATGAACGGATACTTCTCATATTTATTATTTAAAAACTTCATTGTAGTAGCTCGTGTATGACATAAAACAATGAGAGGTTGAGAAATTATTGATATAACAGAAGAACATAAAGATCTTGCAGATTATTTCTATTCAAAAATTTCAACTAAAGAATTTCCTAAAAAAATGAAATTAGACAAATTAATAATCAAAAACAGAGCAACAACACTCTCATATAGACTTCCAAATTTCACAAAATTATATAAAAACGCAATATTACCTAAATGATTTAAAGAGGGTAAGGTTCTATACTATGCATTATTTGACACTCAATATGTAAATGTTGATTCAATGCATGTTGATGATACAAATGTTATAGAATCACTTTACCAATTAATTAAAAAGTTTTATTAATTAAAAAAATCAACTAGAATTTTTATCTAGTTGATTTTCATTTACTTTTGATTTAATTCTTTTCAAGTTTTAACATATGAATCATTTTCATTAACTAAAAATTCTTCGATATCTTCAAAATTAAATACAAAATATGTAATATCGCTGTAAGTTTCTTTGTTTCATTTTCACAATTTAGGAGCAAACAACTCTCTTGCACCTTTGACAGCTAATCCTATAACACCATTATTCATAAATTTATTGAAGTCGCTATTTGCGCCAATATTTTTAAGTTCAAAGTCGGTTGAGCTTCCATTATTGTCATATGCTTTAGTGAATAGTTTTGCATTTTCTTTTCATTGTATTTTGCTATTTTTAATTTGTTTAAGTAATTTAACAAATTTTTCATATTGTATAGAATACATAACAATATGAAAAATGAACATTAATGTGATTATTATGCAGCTGCATGCTATTATTAATGTATATAAAACAGATGTATCAAGTGAATCACTAATACTTAATTCTCTAGCTGAATATACTATATCCATAATAGAAAAGACAAGTGAGATAAAAATTCAAGCAGAAAGCATAACAAATGGTATAGTGATATATTTAAAAATCTTTTTAGCTCCATCTAAATACTTTTTATTCACAACTTTATTTTCTTCACTTCATTTTTGAATTTGTACTTGTTTATATGAATTTGTTAATCTTACAGTTTTTTGAATGAAAGAATGTGCAAAAGTTAGTATTACAATTAAAATTGCAAAAAATACGGCTAAGATGAGTAAGTGAGCTCCAATTGGCAAATCGTTAAATATTAATTTCATTAAACTCCTTTATTTAATTATTATATTATTTACACGTCTTTTTTAAAATAAAAACACTCATAAAGAGTGTTTAAATTACATTTTGATGCTTCCGTTTGATCTTGGGTATGGAATTGTTTCTCTAATGTTTTCTGTACCAGTGACATACATAACTAATCTTTCAAATCCAATTCCAAATCCTGAAGTTAACATATGCCCAAATCTACGTAAGTCTAAGTATCATTGTAAGTCTTCTTGGTCAATGCCTAATTCTTTTACACGTGTAACTAATTTATCATAATCAGATTCACGTTCAGAACCACCAATCATTTCTCCTACACCAGGTACTAATAAATCAAATGCAGCAACTGTTTTATTATCTTCGTTTTGTTTCATATAGAATGCTTTGAAATCTTTAGGGAAGTTAATTACTGCAACAGGCCCTTTATAAAGTTTATCTGTTAAGTATTTTTCGTGTTCTGAAGCTAAATCTAAACCGAAGTAAATATCCTTGTTTTCAAATGTATCTGCAACTTTTTTAAGTTCTTCTATTGCTTCTTTATAATCGATGATTTTTAAAGGTGTTTCAACAAAGTGTTCTAATCTTTTGATTAAACCATTGTTTGTTACTTTATCTAAATATTCAATTTCAGTTTTGTTTTTAGCTAATGTGTTTCTTACAACAACTTTAAGCATATCGTCTGCTAAATGAATAACATCTGATAAGTTGTAGAATGCAACTTCAGGTTCAATCATTCAGAATTCTGCTAAGTGTCTTTTTGTGTTTGAGTTTTCTGCTCTAAATGTAGGTGCAAAAGTATAAATTTTGTTCATTCCAACTGCGTAACTTTCACCGTGTAATTGTCCAGTAACACCTAATGTAGCTTTCTTAGATTTTCCAAAGAATGGATCTTTTGATTCGTTATCTGAAACTATAAAAGTTTCTCCAGCTCCCTCCCCATCGTTACTTGTAATAATTGGAGAAGCCATTAAGAAGAATTCTTTTGAAATAAAGTACTTGTGAATTTCGTGAGCTAATGTTGATCTAACAAGCATAATTGCTTTAATTAAGTTTGTTCTGTGTCTTAAGTGTGGAATTTCTCTTAATGTTTCAAGGTTGATTTCTTGGTTTTGAATTGGATAATCTTCATCAACTTTTTTTACTGTAACTTCTGTAGCTACTAATTCAATTGGTTGAGGTGCATTTGGAGTTGCATGCAATGAACCTTTAATAATGATTGCTGAACCAGGTTTAGTTTGGTCTAATAAGTCAAAATCAAAAGCTTCGCCTTTGAAGACAACTTGCAAGTTTGAAATAGTTGAACCATCGTTTACTTCGATGAAACGAATTTTTTTGTTTCCTCTGTTTGATGAAACTCACCCTTTAATAGTTACATCAGTTCAACCGTCAAAAAACTCAGGTCTTAATAATATTTTTTTAATTGAGTACATAAATTTCTCCTAATTAATTATTGGTCTTAATTTTAATTATTATCTTGTCTTTTGGACTATTTTTGTCTAATAAATCAAACATATGTGTCTCATTCTCAAAGAAAAGAACAAACTCATTTTTGTTTAACATTAATTTATTATCGTATGAATTCATTTGAACGAATTTAACATCATTATCTTTATTTTCATTCAAAATTTCATTGTTTATATTATTTGGATTTAAATCATAATAAACAATTTCTTTTCTATCAAGTAAATTAATATGAATATCAATAGTGCTATTATGAATTTCACCAAATAAATGGTTATAAAATGGTGTGTAATTAAGTTTCACTATTCTAATATTTTCATCAATATTAGTTACACCATATGGTAAATTATCAAAATCATATGAATTAATTAAATTCATGGCTTTACTTAAACTACTATTGCCGTAATCATATTTACCTGCGTTGACAAACTTGTCATATATCATTTAACCCTCCTAATAATATAATATTTTAATATTATATTATTTTTTACAACTTATGAACTTAAAGAAAATAAAAAGTGTTTTCAGTTAACTTGATAATAAGAAAAACTAGTTTTAAGCTAGCGAGCAAGCTTTAAAAGTAGTTTTATAGTTTAATTTATAAGAAATTTTGAGTTTCAAATAATGCTCTATATACTTTAACATAAACTTGCTTATCTTCTGATTTGAGCCAATCTCCAATTGAATCGAAGTTTAATAAAAAGTATGATAATTTTTCAATGTCAGCTCTGTTTTTCATTTTTCTTGAAACTATATTAATAGGGAAAATTGAACTAAATGATTTGGCTTTACCATAGAACACAATAGGTTTTCAAATAATTAATCTAGGGTTTTTATCATTAAATTTGAATAAGTTTATGTCAGACATTTGTGGTTCAGTTAATTCAACTCCTTCAAACATTTCTACATTAGGACTAAATCTAACTTTCTTAGCTTTCTTGAATTCATCATTTAACCTTTTCTTGAACACAAAAAAGTAAGGAATAATAAACAATGAAAAGAATTGTAAATAACTAATTGGTATAACAACTATCGGGGATAATGTTTTATATGTTTCATTAAAACGATCATTGCCAGGTAGTAAAAATAGTTCTAAAAATAAAACAACATATAAAGCTACATGAACGAAAAATAGCACTATTGCAGGAATAATAACCTTGTTTTGGATAGTTTTCAATAGATAATCTTTACCTTCAAGATATTTTATGTTTACCACTTTGTTTTGTTTATTTCAAGTTTTAAGTTGTTCAATTTTTGCATTAGTTAATTTTAGAAGTGATTTGTAGAATAAAAGACCAGATTTTTCGAAAATAACAAATCAACCTAAGATAACTTGAATTATAGAAATTGCGATTAATGTAAAAGGCATATTTTTTCCTTAATATGATTAATATATCATTAATTATATTAAGTTTTTGAGATGAGTAACAAAAAACACAGCTGTATAGCTGTGCCATTGATTATTATAATTTAGCGAAGTGTTCTACTGTTCTAACTAATTGTGAAACGTATGACATTTCGTTGTCATATCATGAAATAACTTTGTAAAGTCTTCCATTTTCTGTTTCTAAAACGTCTGTTAATTGAGCATCAAAGATTGAACCATATGTAGCACCAACGATATCTGAAGATACTAATGGAGCTTCTGTATATAATAATGTTTCACTTGCTGCTGCTTTAACAGCTGCGTTTAATTCTTCAACTGTTGGTTGTTTGTCTAAAACAACTGTTAAGTCAACTACTGAACCTGTAATTGTAGGAACTCTAAGAGCTGAACCACTTAAAACACCTGTAGCTTCTGGAACTACTAATCCGATAGCTTTTGCTGCTCCTGTAGATGTAGGAACAATGTTTTGTGCTGCTGCACGTGCTCTTCTTAAGTCTTTGTGAGGAGCATCTTGTAATCTTTGGTCAGCTGTGTAAGCGTGAACTGTTGTCATGAAACCACTTTTAATTCCAAAGTTGTCAACTAAAACTTTAACAACTGGAGCTAAACAGTTTGTTGTACATGAAGCAGCTGAGATTAATTTGTCTTCGCTTGTTAAGATGTTGTGGTTTACGTTGTAAACGATTGTTTTAACATCTTTATCTGATGGAGCTGAAACAACAACTTTTTTAGCACCTGCTTTTAAGTGTTTTTCTGCACCTTCACGTTTTGTGAAGAATCCTGTTGATTCAACAACAAGGTCAATTCCTAATTCTGCTCAAGGTAAGTTTTCAGGGTCTCTTTCTGATAAAACTTTAATTTCATTTCCATTAACAACAATAGCACCTTCTTTAACTTCAACATCAACTGGTAATGTGTGGTATGCTGTATCGTATTTTAATAAGTGAGCTAATGTAGCTGGATCTGTTAAGTCGTTAACAGCAACAACTTGCATATCTTTTGAGTTTGTTTGTAATAATCTACGTAAGAATAATCTTCCGATTCTTCCAAATCCGTTAATAGCAACTTTTTTCATAATTTTGCTTCCTTTCTATATCTAAACTAAACTTTTGATAATTTATAAAGCTATTTATAAATTGCTTATATATTATACTTTTTTTAAAAAAGTGTATTTATTTAATTTTGTAAATTAAATATTAGCTTTTTATCTTTGTGCAGCTTATGAATTAGTCTAAAAATCGAGCGTGATAATCTAACTTTTAATATAATTGCTTTATGAAAAATTCACAAACTATTACTATGTCTGTTAATGAGTTAACTTCAGTTTATGATACTGATAGTTCACTGAAACATTATTTTGAAGCTATTGAAAATGTTGGTATTTTAAATGCTGAAAAATATTGACTAAAAAATCTAAATATTCCTAAAACTGCAAACATTGCAGATTTAGGAACAGGTACTGGACGTTTTATATTTGGAGCAATTGATTTGGGATTTTTAAACATTGATGGCTATGATATTAGTAAAAATTCAATTAAAAAAGCTAAAGAATATTTAACTCAAAATCATTCAAACAAAACTAACATAAATGTGAATTTTTATGAAGTTGATTTATCAAATTATAAATATCAAAAGCAATACGATTTTATGATCTTCACATTCAATTCATTAATGTGCATTCCTTATAGAATTAATAAAATTAATGCATTAAAAAATGCTTATACTGCACTAAAACCTAATGGATACATGGTTTTTAGTGCTCACGAAGCTAAAGGTGATATTAATAGAGAAAAATTAATTAAGCAGCAAGAAAAAGAAATTAAGTTTAAAAATATTTCTAACTGAGATAAAGGTGACTTTATTTACTATCAAGAAGGACAAAAAGGTGTTTTATCTTATTATGATTTTCATGAAATTATGTCGCTTTTAAATGAAGCTGGAATTAAACAAATTCATAAATATGCACATAGAGATAGTTTAGGAAAAGAAACCCAAAATGCATTAGATTTTAGTGATAATGCTATCTATTATGTAATTAAAAAACAAAGTTAATTGTTAATTCAGCAAATGACTTCTTTATTAAATTAAAGAAGAATTCATTTTGTAAATAATTTTAGCAATTAACTTTGTTTTTTGCTAACTTATGCTAAAATATTTTCTATGGAAACAAAAAAAGAAACTTCAGATTACACAAGATTAAAACCAAAACACGAACCAGTTTTAAGATCTACAGTTCAAGCTTACATTGAAACAGGGAACGCTGTAAGTAGCGCATATTTAGTTGAAAAATATAGTAAGGTACATCCTGAATTAGATTTTTCAAGTGCTAAAATGAGATACATTTTAGGTGAGCTTGAAGAGTTAGGTTACCTTATAAAAGAGTCAGGAACAAGTGGAAGAATTCCTACTTTATTAGGTCTTAATTATTATGCTAAATATCTTGCTAAACCACAGACATCTGAATTTGAAAACAAAATTGAAGCTATATTAGCAAACAAAAAAGTTGATATTGATAATACAGTTGAAAAAGCAGCTCAAATTATTGCAGATATGTCAGGTTATACAATGATTACAACTAATAATATCGATGATCAAACACTTCTTAAAAGTATTGATTTAGTTGTATTGTCACCTACAAAAGCAACAATTGTATTAGTTACATCAAATGGTGATGTATTTTCAAGAATTTTAAATATTGAAAATAACGAATTTAAAATGACTGATGTTAAAACAGCAGTAAGAATTTTCAAAGAAAGATTAGTTGATAAACCACTTTGTGAAATTCCTGAAACTGTTGCAATTTTAGAACCTATTTTAAAAGAAGCGGTTCAAAAATATCAAGAGCTTATCAACTCATTTGTTAGAAATGTTTTTGGTAACTTCAAGACTAGAACAAGAAATAAAAATAATGTTTATGGAAAAAATAACATTATCTTGAGTCAAAATATTCAAAGAGAAGACCTTTCAAAAATGATTGAGTTGATTGAAAATCACTCAATTTGAGAAAGTATTGAATCTCAAATTGAAGATGAGGAAAACATAAGAATTCAAATTGATAATTCAGGAACATATATGTCTAAGAAAATTAGCAATCATAATCAAATCACTGAAATAGCTATAGTAGGTGCTACTACTTCAAAATATGATGATATGAAGACTGCGCTTGCGATGTTGGAAAGAATTTTAAGCAATAAGAAAAAATAATCTTGATTTAAAAAATAGGAGCAAAAGAGGAGAAAAATGAATAATTATTTAACAAAGGGAAAGATTTTTGAGGGTAATAAAATTACTGCTGAATTTGAGCTTTTCTTAGATTCAAAAGAAATTATTGAATTTAAAGGTAAAAAAACAATCACAGTTGGCAAAAATGAATACTTACCTGATTTTGACAAATATTTAATTGGTCAAAAATTTAATAAAAAATTAACTATCAAATTAGTGTTTCCAAGTGATTACGTTTTTAAAGACTTCCGTGCTAAAAAAGCTTATGTTAATTTAAAAGACATAAAACTTCAGATTTCACACATTAAAAAAGAAGAATCAAAAGCTAATGATAAAGAGAAAGAATTATTAGCTGCAGAAATTGAAAAACTTAATGCAGAAAAAATTCAATTATCTTCACAAATTGATTCTTTAAATGCAAAAGTTAAAGAATTAGAAAATAAAATTCAATTAGATCAATATACATACAAATTAAAACTTCAAGAATTAGATGCAAACTTCAAGCAAAAATATGAAGAATTAGTTACAAAAACTAATGAAGCAAAAAAACAAGAAGTTTTAGAAAACAAAAAATATGCATTATCTAAGTTTTTAGAAGAATTTATGGAGCCATATAACAATTATATGGGTGCTATGAATGCTGGTTTAAATTCAGATAATGAAGTTGTTAAAAACTACTGCTTTGGATTTTCAATTGTTGCAAAACAATTTGAAAATCTATTTAACGAAAATGGTGCTCAATTAATTGACCCAATTGTAGGTTCAGAATTTGATGCTCACACTCAAGAAGTTGTTCAAATCGAACACGATAATAATAAAGCTGACAATTCTATTATAAGAGTAGTTAGATATGGTTTAAAAATTGGTAATAGAGTAGTTAAACCTGCATCAGTTGTTATCTCAAAAGTAAAATAAAAAAATTTAGCAAATAAATTATTGTTTTGCTAAATTTCTGTTATAATATATTCACATTAAAAAGAGGATAAAAAAACATTTTATTGCAAAAGGAGATTAAATATGGCTAAAGAAATAGTATTAGGAATTGACTTAGGTACAACAAACTCTGTTGTTACTGTTATTGAAAATAAACAACCTGTTGTTTTAGAAAACCCTAATGGGAAAAGAACAACTCCATCAGTAGTTGCATTTAAAGGAGATGAAATTATTGTTGGTGATGCTGCTAAAAGACAAGTTGAAACAAACCCAAACACAGTTGTTTCTATTAAAAGATTAATGGGAACAGATAAAACAGTTAAGCTAAATGGAAAAGATTACAAACCTGAAGAAATTTCAGCAATGATCTTACAATATATGAAAGATTATGCAGAAGCTAAATTAGGTAAAAAAGTAACTAAAGCTGTTATTACAGTTCCAGCTTACTTTGACAATGCTCAACGTGAAGCTACAAAAATCGCAGGTAAAATTGCTGGATTAGATGTTCTTAGAATTATCAACGAACCTACTGCAGCTGCACTTGCATTCGGTTTAGAAAAAACTGATAAATCAATGAAAGTTCTTGTTTATGACTTAGGAGGAGGAACATTTGATGTTTCTGTTCTTGAATTAGAAAACGGAACATTTGAAGTTTTATCAACTTCAGGAGACAACCACTTAGGTGGGGATGACTGAGATCACGCCATTGTTGAATGAATGATTTCACAAATTAAATCAAAATACGATTTTGATGTAAGAAGCGACAAAATGGCTATGTCAAGATTAAAAGAAACAGCTGAAAAAGCAAAGATTGATTTATCAAACCAATCAACAGCTGCTATTAACTTACCATTCTTAGCAATCACACCAAACGGACCATTAAACGTTGAATTAGAATTAAAACGTAGCGAATTCGAAGCTATGACAGCTAACTTATTAGATAGAACAAGAAAACCTATTGAAGATGCTTTAAAAGAAGCTGGAATTACAGCTAACGACTTACACGAAGTATTATTAGTTGGTGGGTCAACAAGAATGCCTGCTGTTCAAGAAATGGTAAAAAGAACATTAGGTAAAGAACCTAACCGTTCAATTAACCCGGATGAAGTTGTTTCAATCGGTGCTGCTATTCAAGGTGCTGTTTTAGCAGGAGACATTGATGACATTTTATTACTTGATGTTACACCATTAACATTAGGTATTGAAACACTTGGAGGTATTGCTACACCACTTATCCCAAGAAATACAACAATCCCAGTTACAAAATCTCAAATCTTCTCAACAGCTGCAGATAACCAAACAGAAGTTACAATTACAGTCGTTCAAGGTGAAAGAGAAATGGCTTCAGACAACAAATTATTAGGACAATTCAACCTTTCAGGTATTGAACCAGCTCCTAGAGGAATTCCTCAAATCGAAGTTAGCTTCTCAATTGACGTTAACGGTATTACAACAGTTAAAGCTAAAGACGTTAAAACAAATAAAGAACAATCAATCACAATTCAAAACTCTTCAAAATTATCAGAAGCAGAAATTGAAAGAATGATTAAAGAAGCCGAATTAAACAAAGAAGCTGACAAAAAACGTAAAGAAGAAGCTGAAACAATCGTTAGAGCTGAATCATTAATTGACCAAATTAAGAAAGCTAACGCTGAACAAGGTGACAAATTAGATGAAAAAGCTAAAGCAGAATCTGAAAAATTAATTAGTGAATTACAAGAATTAATTAACAAAAAAGACATTCCTGCTCTTAAAACAAAATTAGACCAAGTTGAAGAAGTTATTAAAAACTTTGCTAATGCATCAGCTCAACAAAATGCTCAAAATGCACAACAAGCATCACAAAATAACTCAGATGAAGATGTTGCTGAAGTAGTTGAAGAATAATTTATATAGATATTAAGACACTATAGTGCAAACTATGGTGTTTTTATTTGCTTTTGTAATTAAAAAAACTTAATAAAACCAATTTATTTCTATATTTATTGTTAATAAATATATGTTTTTATCAGATTTATAAATAGTGCATTAAATTGTTTAAAAATTTAATAAAAAAATTTTCATAGTATAAAAAATATACTATAATAAGTTAGCACAAGGCACCATAGCCAAACGGCCAAGGCATGAGTCTGCAAAACTTTGATTACGGGTTCGAATCCCGTTGGTGCCTCCATAAATGCGCCCGTAGCTCAATTGGACAGAGCGTTAGGTTACGGCCCTAAAGGTTACGAGTTCGAGTCTTGTCGGGCGCGCCAGATGTTGCTTTGCTTTGTGCGAGAAAATAAAAAATTTAAAAAATTTCGTTATAAAAATTAATTGTGTGTTATAATATTTACACCAATAACGAATGCGAGTGTAGTTTAATGGTAGAACTTCAGCCTTCCAAGCTGACTGTGAGGGTTCGATTCCCTTCACTCGCTCCATATCAGCGAGAAATCGCTGACCTCATTTGTTTTTTTGTTATGAAAGACAGCTCCCTTTTGGGAGTTGTTTTTTTATCTTTTTTACTTACTAAAATTTGCTTATTACTTATAATATAAAAAAATTATGAAGACAAAAATATATGAAGACAAAAATATATGAAGACAAAGAACTATTAAGCCAAAATTTATAAAAATATTAGAATATAAAGGTGATCATTGATATATCAATGATTTATTTAGAAGTCTTTTAAATAAAAAGATGATAATTAAATCAATTTCTCAAATAATAACCTTTTTAATAATTGTTACATTTGTTGTTTTAGCAATTTTAGGAAAATCAAATGTAGTTGAGAATAATCAATGATATACATACTTAATTTTTGCTCCAATAATTTGGGTTATTTATTCTCTTAAATCGCTCTACGATACTAGTGAGCTAGCTAAAAAAGTTAAAAATGGTTATTACACCTTTAACCCGAGAATGCATTTTGTATTAAGTAATAAAAAACACCTTATAAATTTACTTTATCTAACAGCAGTAATACCACTTGTTGATGTTATTTACAAAATTCTCTTTATAAACACCTTATGCCTTTCTGATAAGGAAAGAAATTCAATTGAAAAAGTTGATGAATTAATTTATTTAATCAATTCAGAATCTGAAAACAAGTTTTCAAGATTAAAAAATGTTGAATTTAAATTTGATGTTTATGAAATGTCAATTGCCGGAATAACAATGGGACTATTTTTAATAGTTCAGACACTTGTTAAATTTACAGCACTTTCAAAAGTTGGATTAAATTTTGAATATGTGTTTTACATTATCTATGCAATCTTTTTCACAACTTATAAAGCAGCACTTTTAGGAGTTGCATCAGACTTTTTTGCACTATTATTTAATGGTGGAGTTTGATCTTGATATTGAATGTATGCAATAGTTCCAATTGCAGTTGTATTGATTGCAAAACTATTCATTTTTATGTATAAGACAAAATCAATAAAAGCAGTTATTGCGACATTTGTAATGATACTTATTTCACTCTTTTCTACCTTCCTTACAGTGGTTTTAGTATCAAATTCAGATAATCCAAAATTCTTTTTTAAGAATAAAAAAACTAAGTTAATTGAAGGTCTTAAAATCAGTAAAATTTTTGGAGTTGGTGCTCTTACAGATGCAACTTTATACATAATAATTGCAATTTCATTTATTCTAACTTTTGTTCTATTGTTCATAATGCTTTATGTATACACAAAACAAGATCAAAATAAGAGAATTGCAAGTTATTTCATAAACTTATTTATGATTATTGGAATTGTTCTGATTGTTATGATTGTATGTAGATGAATTTATGGGCCTTATGTCTTCATTAATTATGCAAACTTATTCTTAAAACGTAATTACACAGTAGGAAATAATTATCTAATCATTATGATACCAATCATATTCAGAACCTTAATTTCAATTCCGATTTATGTACTTATTTTATCTACTTTATTCTCACTTCTTGAATTAATCAAAAACAAGATTGAAGCAAGAAAAAATGTTAAATATATCTAACTAAAAGTTAGATATTTTTTAAACTTTCTACACCATAGAACTAAAAGCAAAATACACAAAAACATTTTTTTAATATAATTAAAAAAATATTTAAGGAGTATTTTATGAGCAATAAAAAATCAAGAAGAGAAATCAGATTAAATGTTATTCAAGTTCTTTACAAATACGAACTTTTAAATGAAGCAATCGATGTTCCTGCTGCAGTTACTGAATTTGATTTTATTGATATTGAAGAAACAAAAAGATTAAGTTTAATTGCATCTAACTACAAGTTTTTAAGAAAGACTTTATCATCACTTTTAAACAGTGACTGAAGTTGAGAAAGACTTTCTCCAGTAGTTAGAGCAATCATTTTAAACGGTGCTTTTGAGTTGTTCAATAATCAACCTAAAATTGTTTTCAATGAGTCAGTTGAAATTACAAAAATGTTTTTCCCACCAGCATTAGACCAATCAAACGTGACACAAGAAGAAAGTTACTACAAGTTTGTTAATGGTATTTTAGAAAACTATTACAAATTAATTCAGTTAATGGATAAAGCAAAATAATGTCATCAATCAAAATTAACAATCTTAAATTTGTAATTGCATACAACTCACATCTAAAAAAGATTATCAAGCAATTTTATTTTACAATTGAGCAGTTTGCTAACTACAAGTTAATCAAAAAGCAAGCAGATAATTCAGCTTACAGTAAAAAAGAAATGAGTATTTCTTCAAATACACTTAATGAACTTATTGATAAGTTTTTAAGTCACATTGAATTTGAAGAAACTGCAACTAATACTCAAAAACAAATGATTAGCAACTTTTATCATTTTATGTTCTATCAACTAATTGCTAAATATTACAACATTGATAATTTGACTTTTGATATTGAGTATTTAGAAAATAACCAAATTAAGTTAGTTAACAATAAGTCATTATCAAAAAAAGAAACTAAACACGAGTTTGATCTTTTAGTTAATAAAGTTAAAAGAACATACTATTATGACTTTTTAGATGAGTTTCAAAAATTACCAAATTACAACACTGTTTTACGTTCTATTCTAAGGAAGGTGCTTTAATGAAAAATAAAGAAATTAGAGAACAATTTCCAATCTTAAAGTCTATTGTTTATTTTGATTCAGCTGCCTTAGTTTTAAAACCTCAAACTGCAGTTGATGCTTTAGTTGATTTTTATTCTAATAAATCAATTTCATCACGTACAGCAGATACACCAATCGGTAGTGAAGTTAATCAAACAATTTCAAGAGTTCGTTCAAAAGTTGCTGATTTAATCAATGCAAAAGAAACAGAAGTTATATTCACATCAGGAACAACTGAATCAATTAATATGTTTGCTCAAATGATGGGACAAATTCTAAAAGATGGTGATGAAATTTTATTAAGTTCATACAATCACTCTTCAAACATTATTCCTTGATTAGAAATTGCTAAAAAAACAAATTCAAAAGTTGTTATGTCAAATGACATTTTAAGTGACATTAATGAGAAAACTAAACTCATTTCATTTTCTAACGAAACTAACAACTTTAATATTTCGTTAGATATTAATGCAATTTGTAAGATAGCAAAAGAAAAAAATATTGTAATTTTAGCTGATGCAGCACAAGCTATTAGTCATAAAAAAACTTCCTTAAATGATTTTGATGCAATAGCATTCAGCACAAATAAATTTTATGGACCGACAGGAATGGGTGTCTTAGCAATTAAAGATACATTACTTTCACAATTTAGACCAGTTAAATTTGGTGGTGGTTCAGTTGATGCGATCGGTAAAGATAATAATTGAACTATTAAAAAGACAATTTCAAGATTTGAACCAGGGACACCTGATTTAGGTGGTTTCTTTATGTTTGATAAATCACTTGATTTTTTCAACTCAATTGGATATGAAAAAACTCAAGAAATTCTTAAGGATTTATCAACTTACTTACACAATCAATTAGCTACATTAGATAATATTGAAGTTTTCTCAAAACCAGGTGACAACATTGCGCTTATTAATGTAAAGGAAATTAATCCTCAAGATGTTGCTACTTATTTAGGTTCAAAAGGAATTTACACAATAGCAGGAATTTTCTGTGCTCCTTATTTAAGAAACATTCAAGATAATTATTCATTTTTAAGAATTTCACTTGGAATTTACAATTCATATGAAGATATTGACAAACTTATTGAAGAGTTAAAAAATGGAGGTGACTTTTATGCATTTTAATCAAAATGAAGCTCGTGAAATGATTATGGAGCATTATAAAAACCCAGTTAACAAAAAAGATTTAGATGATAAATTTCAAACCCATTACAGCAATACTTGTTCTGACAAAGTTCAATTAGACATTCAATGAGAAAATGACAAAATCAAAGAAGCAAACTTTAACGGAATTGGATGCGCAATTTTTGTTGCTTCAACTGATATGTTCTTAAGTTTAATTAAAAATAAAACTAAAGAAGAAGTCTCAAATCTTATTTCGCTTTTTGAAAAGTTTGTTAATCAAGAACAATTAAGCCATGAGCAAATTACAAAATTAGAAAACCTTTGAGTTTTCTATAATGTTAAATCACACTTAAATAGAGTTAATTGTGCTCTTTTAATCACAAAAGCTTACCAAGATGAGAACAACAGCTAAAAAACCAATTATTTTCCATATTGACTTTGATAGTTACTTTGCATCAGTAGCAATATTAAAATATCCACCACTCAAAGGAAAACCAATTGCAATATGCAAAAGTAAATCACATGCAATAGCTGTATCTATTAGCTACGAATTGAAAAACACAAAATTGGTTCGTGTAGGAATGAAAAAAGAAGAAATTAGAAGACTAGTTCCTGAAACAGTGTTCGTTGATGTTGATATGGATTTATGCATTAGTACATCTAACTCTATTTTTGGTTTTTTAGGTAGAAAATACACTGAAAATATTCATATATCCTCAATTGATGAATGTTTTTTAGATGTAACTAATTTAGTTTATAAAACAAAAGTTTCACCAAAGTTTTTAGCTAGACAAATACAACAAGAAATCTTAAGAGTTTTTGATATTCCGATCACAATCGGTATATCTCACAACAAATTTTTAGCTAAGATGACTACTAACATTTCAAAACCATTTGGAATTGGATTTACTAATGAAGCTAATTTCAAAGAACAATTCTTTCACTTACCAATTGGTGAATTTCACGGAATTGGTTGAAGGTCTGCTCCAAAACTTGAAACAATGGGACTAAAAACAATTGGTGACCTTTACAAAGCATCTACAAATATGTTGCTAATGCAAACATTATTTGGTAAGTATGCTGAAACAATACTTAAAAATTTACAACCTTATTATTATGAAAATATTCAACATCACGAAGAACAACTTCAAGGGTTAGGGAACGAAATTACTTTTAAAGATTACTATATGGATGAAGAAATTAAAATCAAATACTTTGATGATCTAATTAAAAAAGTTTCAGGAAGAGCTATTAAACACAATTTAGTCGGAAATGTAGTTTCTGTTTTAATTAGAACCAAAGAGAAAAAATGATTTACAAAGCAACATAAAATTTCCAAATATATCAACACATATGAAGATTTACATAGAGTTGCTTTTGATTTATTTGATAAACACTTCAGGGATAAAGAATACATTGGTATAGGTGTAAGAATATCAGGTCTTAGAGATGTTTTTGATATTTACATACCAGTTCCATTATTCCAAGAAGCGACTGAAATTAAAAAGTATGAAAACATAAATATTAACTTTGCAAACATTGGTGTAAATAAAAATGTAAACAAAGAAAAAAACAAATTCACCTTACAAGGTAGCTTATACAGAAAGTAGGTATTATGAAAATAGGAATTTTTGGTGGTTCATTTGATCCGGTTCATAAAGGTCATTTAGAAATTGCTAAATATGCAATTAATGAACTTAATTTAGATAAATTAATTTTTGTTCCTACATATTCATCACCATTTAAGACAAATAAAAAAACTGCTTCAGGTGAGCACAGGATTAAAATGATTCAATCAGCTACAGATGGAGAAGATAAAATCGAAGTATCTGATTTTGAAGTTAAACGTGGTGGAGTTAGTTATACAATTGACACACTTAAATACTTTAAAAACAAATACAAAAATGACCAATTATTCTTGCTCATTGGTTCAGACAACTTAATGTCACTTAATAAATGAAAAAATATTGATGAAATTTGTAAGCTTGCAAAAATTGTTGTTTTCAAAAGAAGTAACAATTTCAACAAAATTTATGCAAAAAAATATAATGCTTTAATTTTAAATAACCCAATTAGACCTGAATCATCCACTTTATATAAAAAAGGTGAATTAAACTTTGTTCCAGAAGTTGTTGCAGATTACATTGCAGAACACAGATTATATATAGAGCAAATTATTTTCAATACACTTACAGCACTTAGAGCAAAGCACTCTATGTCTTGTGCTGAATTTGCAGTTGCACTTGCAAAAGCACACGGACTATCTGCTAGAGACGCTTATTTTGCAGGTTTAGTTCATGACATTGCAAAAGAAATTGATCCCGAAGTTTCAATGCAGATAATTAAAGAAAATGAACCTGAATTATTAGATAGTTTTGAAAACCATATGCTGCATCAATACACAGGATACATAATTCTTAAACACGCTTTGAGAATTAAAAATGAAGATATTTTAAATGCAGTTAAATATCACACATCTATGAGAGAAAATATGACGCCACTTGATATTGTGGTTTATATAGCTGACAAAATTTGTCAAGGAAGAAAGTATCCTGGTATCCAAAAAGTAAGATCTCTAGCTTTAAAAGATTTAAAAGCAGGATTTTCACAAGCGGTTCAAGATGCTTATGATTACAACATTAACAAAGGAGTTGTCTTTTCAGATAAGCAACTTGCTTTATATAACAAATACAGAAGTGGTAAATCGCCTTTAGATATAGATTTGAAAGAAGGTAACTAATGGAAATGCAAGAAAGATTACAAAAGATTCTCTCTAAAGCAGGAGTTGCTTCAAGAAGAGAAGCTGAACAAATGATTTTAGATGGAAGAATTTCTGTTAATGGTTATATAGCTAAATTAGGTGACAAAGCTTCATTTAATGATGAAATTTTAGTTGATGGGTCACCAATTAATGGCGAAGAACAAAAAGTTTATTTTGTTCTAAATAAACCACCAAAAACTGTATGTACACTTAAAGATAATTTCAATAGAGCAAAAGTTACTGATTTAATTGATACACCTTACAAAATTTTTCCTGTAGGTAGATTAGATTATGATACAACCGGAGTTCTTATTCTTACAAATGATGGAGATTTAGCTAATAAATTAATGCACCCATCATATGAAGTTGTAAGAGTTTATAGAGCAAGATTAAATGAACCGCTTGATAAAAAAGAATTAGCTAAATTAAACAAACCTGTAATTATTAACAAAAAATTTTCAAACCAACAAGTTATTCACATTGAATCAAAAAGTTATTTTGTTGTTTTAACACAAGGGACTTACCATCACGTTAAGGAATTATTCAAATTAGTTGATAAAGAAGTTATCAATCTTAAAAGAGTTGAATATGGTGGAATTACAGTTGAAAACATTCCTGTAGGAAAATATAGACCACTTACAATCAAAGAAGTTAAAACTTTAAAAGCATGAGTAAACAAACCAAAGGCTAAAAAATAGTCTTTGTTTTTTTACTTTTAAAGCTTGCACACTATTGTAAAAGGTAAAAATAATGTATGTATATAAATTTGTAAAAAATATATAATATATTTAAATTACATTTAAATATATCCTGTTAGGAGTTTGTATGATAGACAATAAAGACAAAGACAATAAATTAATTGAAGAAATTGATGTTACATTAAAAGCTTCAGACGATACAGAATTTGAATATGAAGAAAATAACAAAATGATCTTCAAGAAAAAACAACCAGTAGTTGAGCAAGTTGAAGAAGAGGAAGAATTACCTCAAAACAATGATGAATATCAAGTTCAATCTCAAATCATTGAGTCACCAACAGAAGGATTAATTCCAATTGTTATTGATAACGAAATGAAGCAATCATTCCTTGAGTACTCTATGAGTGTTATTGTTTCACGTGCTCTTCCAGATGCACGTGATGGACTTAAACCAGTTCACCGTAGAATTCTTTACGATATGTCAGAATTAGGAATTACACCTGGTTCACAACATCGTAAATCAGCTCGTATTGTAGGGGATGTTTTAGGGAAATATCACCCACACGGTGATTCATCAGTTTATGAAGCTATGGTTCGTATGGCTCAAGATTTCTCAATGCGTTATCCACTTGTAGATGGGCATGGTAACTTCGGATCAATCGATGGTGACTCTGCTGCTGCTATGCGTTATACAGAAGCAAGAATGTCTAAAATTGCTTCTGAAATGCTAGAAGGAATTAAAAAAGATACAGTTGATTTTGTAGATAACTATGATGGAAGTGAAAAGGAACCTACAGTATTACCTTCAAGATTTCCTAACTTACTTGTTTCAGGTTCATCAGGGATTGCTGTTGGTATGGCAACTGAAATTCCACCACACAACTTAGGCGAATCAATTGATGCAGCTATTGCTCTTGCTAAAAATCCTGAAATTACAGTTAGAGAATTAATGCAACACATTAAAGGGCCTGACTTCCCAACCGGTGCAATTATCCTTGGAACAAAAGGAATTTTAGAAGCATACGAAACTGGAAGAGGAAGTATTCCTGTTCGTTCGAAATGCGAAGTTATTGAGCAACCTAATGGAAAATCAAAAATTATTATTAGAGAAATTCCTTATGCAATTAAGAAAACTACAATCATTGAAAAGATTGCTGAATTACACAAAGCAAAAGTTGTTGAAGGAATTACTGACTTAAGAGATGAATCGAACAGAGAAGGTATTCGTTTAGTTATCGATGTTAAAAAAGGTGTAAATCCACACATTCTTTTAAACAAGTTATTCCAAAAATCAAATATCCAAACATCATTCAACTTTAACTTAGTTGCTATTGTTAATGGAGAACCTAAAACATTAAACTTAAAACAAGCTCTTGAAGTGTTTATCGAACACCAAAAAGATGTTGTTTCAAGAAGACTTAAATTTGATTTAAATAAAGCAGAAGAACGTGCTCATATTTTAGCTGGATTAAAAATCGCTGTATCAAACATTGATGAAGTAGTTAAAATAATTAAACAATCTAAAACAGATGCTGAAGCTCAAGAAAAATTATCAAGCAGATTTAATTTAACTGAAAGACAAACAAAAGCTATCCTTGAAATGCGTTTAAGCAGATTAACAGGATTAAACATTGAAAAAATGGATCTTGAAATTAGTGAATTAAATGTTGAAATCGCTCATTACAAAGACATTTTATCTTCAGAAGAAAAATTAATTAACCAAATTGTTTTAGAACTTGAAGAAATCAAAGAAAAATTCAATGACAAACGTAGAACTGTTATTGATGAATCAGCTGTTGGTGTTATTTCAGATGAAGATTTAATCCATGAAAGAGAAATTGTTATTACATCAAGCTCAAAAGGTTATGTAAAGAGAATCGACTTAGATGAATACAACACACAACGTAGAGGTGGGGTTGGTTCAGTAAGTATGAAAACTTACGAAGATGATGATATTGCAATGATTATTCACGCATCAACACATACAAACTTATTATTATTCTCAAACATTGGTAAAGTTTATGCATTAAGAGGTCACCAAATTCCAGAAGGTTCAAAACAATCAAAAGGAGTTCCTTTTGTAAACATCCTTTCAGGATTAGATGTCGAAAATGGAGAAAAAATTATCTCAATTCTTAATGTTGATAAATTCTCAGATGATCAATATTTAGTAACTGTAACTAAACAAGGTATGTTTAAAAAATCTGATCTTAAATTATTTGCAAACATTAGAAAAAATGGACTTATTGCATTCAAATTAAAAGAAGGTGATCAGTTAGTTAGAGCATTTGTGATTGGAAATGAAGAATCTGTATTAATCGCAAACAACTACAGAAATGTATGTATGTTCAAATCTGATGACATTAGACCACTTTCAAGAAATTCATTAGGAGTTAAGGGAATTAAACTTGATGATAATCAAGAAGTTGTATCAGCTTCATCAGATAGCGAAGGTTCATTAATCCTTACACTTGGTGAAAAAGGATTTGGAAAACTTACAGACAAAGAACAATTTAGATTAACAAGAAGAGGTTCTAAAGGAGTTGCTGGTATTGATAGTAACAAAGCTGGAAACTTAGTATTTGCTAGATTTGTTAATACAAACGATGAGCTTTTAGTAATTACATCATCAGGTTCAACAATAAGAACTCAAATTAACCAAATTTCTGAAACAGGAAGAAATGCTAAAGGTGTAAAAATTATTAACTTAAAAGACAACGATTCAATCGTTGCTGTTGAAGTTATTTCACAAGATAATTAAGAAGTAAAATGATGCTAAAATAAATTAGCATTATTTTTTTATTGCTTGCATTAAGTTAAAAAAGGGTATAATAGCGTCGTTAATTTATTAAAATACAAAACGACAAAAATATATAAAAAACTTAATTTGGAAAGGAATTGAAATGTCTAAAAAACCTTCAATTTTCAAAAAGTCATTAGTTGATGCTAAAAACAATTTAAAACGTGGAAACATTTTATTATTAGCTATTGCTTTCATTTTAGGAGCAGTATTCAGTGCTTTAGTTGCTTCATTAGCAAACGATATTATTATGAACCCAATTTCTAAATTATTAGGATTTGACGAATTAGCAAAAATGGAATCAAATGGTGTTCTTTACGGAAAATTCTTAGCTGCATTATTAACATTTATTATTGTTTCATTTGTTGTATTTGCAATTTTATTAGGATACTTCTTAATTGCCAACGCTATTGCAGCTCACAAAGCTGCCAAAAGACCAGCAGTTGCTGAAGCTCCAGCTAAACCTACAACAGAAGAATTGATCTTAAAAGAATTAGTTAAACTTAATGACAAAATGGATAAAAAATAATTTATTCAAAAATCAAAAGCTACCTTTTAATTAACAAGGTAGTTTTTTTCTGACTTTTTCAAATGAAATTCAAATTGAAAAATAAATAATGGTCAATAGATATTTTCGATATTGAAAATTAGAGTTTATATCATTCATGTTTTTTATTATTTTCAATACTTTTAAACCTATGACAGTGACGAATAGTTGTTTAAACCTATGTGACGTGGGGGTAAGAAATAAATCTTCGCAATAACCAACGGTCTATAATTAAATTGAGGATGAATTTAATAAGAAAATTGAAGATTTAAGAATTAATAAATGTAATTATTTATGTTCTGCATTTAAAGATGTTTCCAAGACTGGTCATTTTAAAAAAACGTTTAGATTTTGAGACTGTAAGGAAAACGATCAATTCAATATAAATCCATGGATTTAAATTTCTTTATTTTTATTAATTTATTAAGTTTTTAGAATAAATTAATTAATTAGGTAAAAATATAATAAATGTTATATCATTTAATTATATAAAGAGTAAGTAAAGTAATTATTTGTTTTTACTTACAGATGGAGACTTATGAAAAAATCAAGTTTATTTAAATTATTATTTTTAGCACCTGCAACAAGTTTGTTGATTTCAGCAATTTCTTGTGGTAATAAAAATACTGAAGAGCCGACGCCTGCTGAGTCAGAAAAACCTACGCCAATACAACCAAAACCTGTAAATCCTGCTCCTGCACTAGATCCAGAACCAAATCCAGTAACACCAGAACCGGATGCTCCAGAAAAATTAAATAGTGTTGAATCATATAAATCACAAATTGAGCAAACAAGAGTTGATTTTAACAATTACTTGAACAATTATGCAAATGTTTATAAAGGACGTGCTGAATCATTTGTATTTCATATGGCTAGACCTGAAGGAACTGATGAGCAATATGGATCTTACAAAAATTTTGCCGATGTGATTTTTAGCAAAATTAATACAGTAATTGATGGGTGAGATACTGTAGTAGGAAATAATGTAGAGTCTGCAAAAGAAGAATATGCAAAAATTAACAAAATGTTTTCGACATTTGTTAAAGGTTTTAATAAGCAATTAGCTGCGATAAATCCTCCTACTTATTCATTAAAATCTGAAATGACAATTGATGAAGTTAGAGAACATTTCAAAGAAGTTGTTCAAAGAGTTGTTGCAGATAAAAATGAAGATCATTCAAACGATGAAAACTACAAACAATTAAATGGAAGAATCAATTATGATAAAAATGGATATTTAATTCCTGCTGATACATATTATGAAGTTGTTAAAGATTTCTTAAAATCAGGTTTTAGAAATTTCAAACAAATTTCGTTAGTTGCAACATCAGCAATTTCATTTGAAGTTACACCAGAGAATAAAGTTTATGGAATTTTAATAAATGCAAATGACTTTAGAAGAAATGATATGAATCAAGTTGTTGATAAATATGTTGAAAATGCGCTTAGTTTAGTCGATAACTCAATGAATACTTATGAAAAAGTCTATGTGCTAGGTAAATACGTTTTAGAAAACTTAATTTATAAAACTAAACCAGGTACAGAAACAATGAACTCACTTGACTTTGCTTACATAGAACATAAAGGTGTATGTAGACATTATGTTGATCAAATGGCATTACTTTTATCTAATGTAAATATTTCATACAAAGTGATGCAAGGTGACTACCACACTTGATTGAATATCCAAAATGAAGATGGTAAATGGTTCTCAACTGATCCAACACATGCAGATACAGGAAAAGCTGAAAAATACTTCCCTCTAGGAAAATCAGGTGAAATCGATTTAGATTTTGAAATGAAAAACTTTTTTAATTATCAAAATGCAGTTACAACAGATTTCACATTATTTGATTTAAAACCAAATGATGGTTCAAATGAAGCAATTAACTTTATTTCTCAAGAAATGCATAATTCATTATTTAATAAGTGAGTTTACAAACTTAAAGATATGTATGCAAATGGAGAAGAAATTTCATCATTAAACTATAACGATCATAAGTTGTATTTTGTTTCGATAAAAGATAATCAACCTAAATTGCAATACGTTGAAACAAACAAAACTATCCCAATTGAAAATATTGAAAACTCAATTCATACAGTTGATGAATTTGGTTCATTAGTTAGTGGACTAAGTTTAAAAGTTTTACCAAAAGCTGCTATGCATGGGGATAAAATGTTCTTTATGGCTCAAAATGATAATGGAAATTATATTTATTCATACAATATTAAAACGTCTGGACTTAAAAAAGAATTTGTATATAGTGGAGACTACAAAAACTTCTTTATCTTCCTGAATAAAAATGAAAACAAACTTGAGTTTTCATTTGGAGATCAAAATTCAGAAAACAAATTAGTTAAGTTATTTGACTTAAATTTACAAGATCAATAGAAATTGAAGCAGACTAAAATGTCTGCTTTTTGATTAAAAAAACATCTCAAGTTACTGAGATGCAAAACTCTATTTTTTAGCATTCTTGTGCTCTGAAACAATTTCATTAAGTTTTCTAAATCAGTGATTTATTCCACTTTTTGAAACATACACATTATGTTCAGTGTTAAGTAAATTTGATAATTCAGGGAGTGACAATCATTTGTTTTCAACTTTTAATCTAAATAAAACAAGTTGATTGTCTGTGAAATGAATATCTAATCCATTTTCAAACATATAGTTAATGTTTTCAATATGCTTAATTGTACTCTTTGCAATCTTATTAATATTACTCATATCGATATTATTAATACGGTTAACAACATTTTCAAAGTCACGAGCAATAATTATGTTTTGAAGCTTGTACCAAGACTTTTTAGCATCAATAGCTGCTAAAAAGTCAATAACTTTTTCCTTATTTTTAAGGTAAATTATGTATTTATTATTTCTATTCAAGAAGTTGAAATTAAAGTCATATTGATTTAGTTTTTCTTGAATTTTTACTAAGTGTCCAGGATTATGTGAAGAAATTTCTAAGTGGTATGAAGTTGATGATTTTCCTGAGATGCTACCACTACCAAAGAATACACCAGCAAAAAAACTTGTAAGTGAATCTTTAAAATCAATTTTCTCAATCATTTCAAAGTCAGAAATCTTAATTAAGATTTTAGTTTTTCATTTTAGATTAATGATTGGTTTAATATTAATTTTTTCAAGTTTTCTAAGCAATTTTGAATAAAGATATTCATTTTTAATTTTGAGAACATAAAACTCTTTTTCAACTTCTGCAGCACAAAAAAGTAAACCACTTAAAAACCTCTTAATTTCGTGTGGTTTAGATAAGTTGTTTATGACTTCTTTTTTTAACTCTCAACTAAACGATGTTTTATGTTCTTTATTCATAGTTTAATTATAAAAAATATAATATTTTATGTAAGTTATTTTTTAACAAATAAGCAATATTTTTAGTTCATAAAAATGCATATAAAAGTTGGATTTAGACATTCAAATAAAATAAATTTATTTATAATTACTTGCATAAATGAAATTGCTAAAACTTTTTTACCTTACACATAGGTATATTAGTTAAAAACTAACATATAACATAGTTATATGTAAGGTTAATCAAAAAATATTTTTTTGATAAAATTAAAAAGCAATATAAAAGTTTAAATTGCAGAAAAGTAGAAGACACTTCTCACCTGATGACCATAGTCTTGGGTTTAGCTACAATTAAACGTATCAAAAATTCTGATACCTTTTTTAGTAGAACAAGGAAGTGGGTAACCACTTTTTTACTTAACATTTATTTAAGGAGTATATTATTCAAGCAAAAGGAAAGAAAACACCTTCAGAACATTACGTAAATTCTGATATTCCATTCAAACAAGTTTTTGTAATCGGAGCAGATCAAGAAAAAATTGGTGTAATGTACACATCTGAAGCAATTGAATTGGCAAAAAGCCAGAGAATGGACTTAGTTTTAATAAGCGTTGAACCTAAACCAATCTGTCGTATTCTTGATTACGGTAAATTCAAATATGACCGTAAAAAGAAAAATAAAGAACTAAAAGAAAAACAAACAATTATTCAAAATCGTGAAGTTAGATTAACTGCGATGATTGGAGAAAATGATTTACTTACAAAAAGTAGAAAAGCTAGAGAATTTCTTTTAAAAGGTGATCGTATCAAAGTTTCATTAAAATTAAGAGGACGTGAATTATTGATGAAAGATTTAGGAATCAAGACTTTAGAAAAATTCTTCGCAACATTAGAAGATATTGCTGAAATCACATCAGAACCTAAATTAATCAATAATCGTTTCCTTGACATGAATCTCCAACCAAATAAACAAAAAGTACTTAGATACCAAAAAGAAAAGAGTCTTGAATCAAAAGATCAAGATGCTAAAGAAGGAGAATAAAATGCCAAAAATGAAAACTAAAAGTGCGTTAAAAAAACGTATTAAAGTTACAGGAACAGGTAAAATCTTAAGAGAACAAGCTTACCGTTCACACTTAGCACAAAACAAAACTACAAAACAAAAACGTCACTCACGTAAAGCTGCTCTTATGTCTAAATCAGACCTTAAAAGATTTAAAGCTTTAATCTAATCTTGTTAAGTTAATTCATAAACAAGATAATAATTAACATTATTTAAGAAAGGAATTAAATTATGGCAAGAGTTAAAGGTGGAACAGTTACAAGAGCAAGACGTAAAAAATGAATAAAATTAGCTAAGGGATATTTTGGACACAAATCAATCGGTTACAAAGTTGCTAAACAAGCAGTTGTAAAATCTTGAACATACGCTTTCAGAGACCGTAAACAAGTTAAAAGAAACTTCCGTAAATTATGAATCGCTCGTATCAACGCTGCAGTTAGAGCAGAAGGAATGAGTTACTCAAGATTTATTAACGGTTTAAAAAGAGCAGGTGTAACAATTAACCGTAAAATGCTTTCAGAATTAGCTATCAACGAACCAAAAACATTTGCAGTTTTAGTTGATATTGCAAAACAAGCTTAATTTTAAATTGCTATTCACACATCCGAATGGATGTGTTTTTATTTTGCTTTTTTTGATGTCTTAAAATTGCAAAATAAAATCTCAGAATAAACATCCGAGATAGTATATAAGCTATATAAATTAATTTTGAGGTTTGTCAACAAAGTTTCTAATGATACTTTTAGCTGTAACATCAACATTAGCAAAGATTGGTTTTCATTCTCAATCTATTAATGTATTTTGAGGAACAATATGATCGAAACTAATGTTTACTAATTTATCAAAACTTGTTTCAGTTGAGTTGTCATCAACACCTTTAACAAATTTTTCAGGGTCAAAGTATTTTTCAATTCTGATTGAAACAATTTTAACTTCATCATCAGGTGAAACCATTTCTCTAACTGAATTAATGTTTCCTTTGAAGTATTCTAACTCATTAGGGAAACGTAAGTCGTCAATGATGAATAAACTGCTTTTACCTGCTTTAGAAGATTCGCTAGCAATTGATTTAATTTTTTCAAAAACTCTTGAACATCAAATGTTTGTATCGATGTTTCTTCCAACTTCCCCCATAGCGATCCAAAGTGGTCTAACAATTTCTTTGTCTTGACCATTTCAATTAATTTCATCTAAGATAGGTTGAGTAATTTGTTTAATTGGTTGTGCAAAAGATAAAATGTGTGTGTTATCTTCAAATTGAGGTTTTAATTGTTTTGAAAGTTCATTACTTAATAAACCTTTTCCACTACGTCTTTTACCATTGATTAAAATAATAACGTGTTTGTTTTTGCTCATATTGTCTCCTTGTATCTATATAAATTTATTGTTAATAGTGCATTAAATTATGCATTTTATGAATCTAAATTTGAAATAAAAACAACGATAGAAATTGATTAATTTCTGATTGCTGTAAATGAATTATAAAGACAAAATTTAAAAACAAAAAGAAATAGCTGAAATTTTCACAAAATGTGAAAAATAGGAAAATTACAATTTTTTTGATTAGCAAAATTTACCAATAACATTAGAAAATTAAAAATTTAATTTTATTTCATAAAAATACTTTTATTACTATGCTATAGGTATAAAAGTATCAAAAGTATTATTCTAATTTTTAAGTTATGCTATATAATATAAAAGCAATACATATAGACAGTAACTGTATAAATGCTTATACTTAATTTGTTACCGAGTGTATCTCATTCCTGTTCAAATTGTATTGCGTAATAGATTTTGAAGGGAGGCACAAGTATGTCAGAATCAAAATTAAAAGCAGCTAAAAAAGAAGTTGTTTTAGAAATTGTTGATAAAATTCAAAACTCTAAAGCTGTTGCTTTTGCTGAATACCGTGGTTTAACAGTTTCTGAATTAGAAGATTTCAGAAAAGAAGCTAAAAAACTTGGTGTTGACATCAAAGTTTACAAAAACCGTTTATTCAACTTAGCAGCACAACAAACAGGATTTGCTGACTTAGCAGAATACTTAGTTGGTCCAAACATTTTCGCATTCTCAAACAATGACGATATGTCAGCAGCTAAATTACTTACAAAATATGCTAAAACTCACAAATTATTAGTTGTAAAAGCTGGAACATTTGAAGGTAAAGTTATCAACGCTGCAGGTGTTAAAGAAGTTGCTACTCTTCCAACATATGAAGAAGCACTTGGAATTCTTGCACGTTCAATGATGGCACCATTACAACAAATTTCATTATCACTTAAATTAGTAAGTGAAGGTAAAACAGAATAATAAAAATATTTAGTTTGAAAGGAAACATATTATGGCTAAATTAACAAAAGAAACATTCATCGAATCATTAAAAGAAATGTCAATTAAAGAAGTTATGGAACTTGTAGACGCTATGAAAGAAGAATTCGGAATCGACCCTACAGCTGCTGTCGCTGTTGCTGCAGCTCCTGCTGAAGGTGGTTCAGAAGAAAAAACAAGCGTTAAAGTTGTTTTAAAAGCTGACAACGGTAAAAAAGTTGCAATCATTAAAGTTGTTAAAGACTTATTAGGTGTTGCTTTAATGGATGCTAAGAAAATCGTTGACACATTACCAGCTGTTGTTAAAGAAAACATTAAACCAGAAGAAGCTGAACAAATTAGAGCAGCTTTAGTTGAAGCTGGTGCAGATGTTTCAGTTGAATAATATAACTTCAATTAATTCAAATTTATAATTAAAAAACCTTACAAAATCTGTAAGGTTTTTCTTTTTTATCTCATTAACTATAAAAAAAGTGAGAGCTCATGGCTGTACGTGAGACTCTCTTTAAAAATATCTAAACAAAACCACCAGACACAGCACTTCCTCATGTGGCTGCTACATTTCTGTCCTGACCAGGTTAGTGGGTTACTGTTCTGATGGCTTAAATATTATAACACCATTTTTTAATATTCTCTATTTTTTAATTTTAAAATTTCATCTTCATTTAAATATCTAAACTGACCTTCTTGTAGTGTTTCCTTTTTAATATCCAAGAAAGCAAATGAAATTCTTTGTAATTTAGTCACTGTTAAATCAAAATGTTTAAACATTCTTTTAACTTGATGGTACTTACCTTCATTTATTGTAAGATTTGCAGAATTATCTGAAAGAATTTGAAGTTTTGAAGGTAAGACTATTTCATTATCTCCTATATCAAAACCTTTTTCGAATTCAGTTATTAAGTTTTGGTGAATTTTGTTATCAACTTCAACGTAGTAAGTTTTCTCAACATGTTTTTTAGGTGAAAGCAAATCGTGAGTTAATTGTCCATCATTTGTTATTAATAGTAGTCCTGTAGTGTCTTTGTCTAATCTTCCCACTGTATGAATATCTTTATATGAGTTAATGTTTTCATCTAATAATTCAAAAACAGTTTTATTTAAGTTATCGTAATTTGCACAAACGTAGTGAGCAGGTTTGTTTAGTAAAACATAAATAAATTCTTGTTTAGGAACAATTAATTTATCATCCAAACAAACTTCTTCATTAATTATATTAATAATTGATTTAACCACTTTGTTATCAACTTTAATTCTTTTAGAGGAAATTAACTTTTTAGCATCAGTTCTACTGATGTTTAAGTTAAATGAAAGTCATTTATCTAATCTGGTCATATTATTTTAGTAAAGCATTATAAATGTTGTGTTTATAAACTTCTACCCCTGGTTGAGATAATGGGTCAACTCCAAATAACAATGAAGATAAGATTGCAACAAACTGGAAGAAAGCAAATAAATGAGCCAAATTATTGATTGAAATTTCATCAAATTCAATAATTAAATCATCATTGTCAAATGCATTATTTTTGATATTAAAATTAGGTTGATTTTCACCTTTTGTGCCTAGGAGACCTAGCTGATCGAATTTTTTATTGTCTTGATTTAAGTTGTATTTTTTATTGTTAAATACAATATTTGTTGTGATTGAAAAATCACTATCCAAACTATTTGTATTATTAACAGAATCCTTAATTGTTAAATAACCTTTTTTTTCTTTATTTTCACTTGAGTTATATAATGAACAAATGTATTCAACAAAGGAATCTAATATAAAATCATTATCATTAACAACTTCAACAGTCTTGTTATTGTATCTTGCAAAAATGTATCTAAAAATAGCTGTAAGGAACACAATATTTTCTTTTATTGGTGTGTTCAAGGTCTTTTCAATAATTGAGACAAATGTCTCGATTAATTCTCTTGAATTAAAATTCAAGAATTCAAGTACAAATAATGATGATGGATCAAATATTGAAACATATCTTTCAGGTATGTTTGTAGGTAATTTCAAGAATAAATAATTATGAATTTTAGCCATCTTATTAAGTATATTATCTGCTTCAGTGCTTGCAACTGTAATAAGTGCATTTAGCATTTCAATACTATCGATTTTTTTTAAGTTAGCTTCAAGTAGTTTTCTATATTCTCTAAATGAAACAGAGCTTTCAATAGAAATCGCACTCTTTGAAATGTAATAGATAGCAAATTTTTGCCCTATTAATGAAGAAAGTTGATTTGTTAAAACTTCAGGAGAAATGTTGTTTTGTGTAAAGATAATATTAAAATCAGGTTTATTATTTAAATAATTATTAAAAATAAAATCATAAATCGCTTTAGTAGTTAAATATGATTCTCCATCAGCAATCACAACTAATGTATCTACTTTGCTAGATTTTAAAAATTCAACTTTAGCTTTAATTAACTCTAAGTTAAATTCAAGATTATCATCAATATACTTAAGCACATTAGTTTCTTCATCGTCAGTGTTTTGAAAATTTAAAACTAAGTTGTTATGAATACTGTTAACTTTTTTAATAATTTCATTAATTTTGCTGTGTTTTAATATTGAATTCACATCCTTAAGTTGGATATTTAGGTTACCGAATTTATACATTTTTCTCCTTATTAATAGTGTTAATTAAATTTTATATTTATTTTTAGAGTTCGCTATCTTAAAACACTTATTTTTATAATAAAATTCGATATTGTCATGATATAAACTAATAATAGTTTATAATATAGCAAGCAAATACATATTTATATGTATTTAACATTATTTTATTTAAATAATTTGATTAAAAATTACATTATTTATTCATATTTTGGAGGTAATATGAGAGAGAAACAACCGACTTACATATTTGGTTTAGGTGGCGTTGAAGAAATTGGTAAATCCACATTAGTTGTAGAACATATGAACCATATTTTCTTAATTGACTCAGGGATTAAATTTGCAGACACTTACAACACTGGTGTTAAAGGTATTATTCCTGACTATTCATACTTAAATCAACCTGGAAAAATAATTGAAGGTTTATTCATTACACACGGACATGAAGATCACATTGGTGGTGTTGTTTATTTAGTTAAACAAACAAAAATCAAAAAGATTTTTGCTCCAAGAATTGCAATTCAATATTTAAAACTTAAATTTGAAGAGCACAAAATTACAAGAAAAATTGATTTTATTGAAATCAATAAATCAGATGTTTATAAGTTTGCAAATGGATGTAGAGCTGACTTTTGAACCGCTCAACACTCAATTCCGGATGCATTTGGTGTTAGATTAACTACCCCAAACGGTTCACTTATGTGTACAGGAGACTTTAGATTTGACTATACACCAATCGGAAACTATACAGACTTTGCAAGATTAGATGAAATTGGTAAAGAGGGACTTACAGTTCTTTTATCAGATTCAACTAATGCTATGAGACCTGAGCATTCACCTAGTGAATCAGATATCTTAACTGACTTAGAACGTCATATGCGTGCTGCAAAAAGAAAAATTATTATTACTTCATTTGCTTCTAACTTAACAAGAGTTAAAGTTATTATTGAACTTGCTGCTAAATTAGGTAAAAAAGTTATTCCATTCGGTCGTTCAATGATCCAAGGGATTAAAATTGGTAGAAAATTAGGTTACATCAATGTTCCGAATGGTGTGATTGTTGATAAAAAAGACTTGCCTAACATTAAAGATTCAGACCTTGTTGTTTTAACAACAGGTTCTCAAGGTGAAGAACTTGCTGCATTATCTAGAATGAGTTATGGTAAGCATGCGACAATTAAAATTGTAAAAGGTGATATGGTTATTTTCTCATCAAGTCCAATCCCTGGAAACAGAATGGTCGTTGAGTTACTTACAAACAGACTTTATAAATTAGGTGCAATTATTAAAGAAAATGGTGTTGATGGTTACTTACATACATCAGGTCACGCTTATGAGTGAGAGCATGATAAAATCTTTAAATTAACTAGACCTAAATATTTCCTTCCATACCACGGTGACTACAGAATGTGTTTGGTTCACGGACAAACAGCTATTAAAAATGGAGTTAATCCTAAAAATGTTTTAATACCTAAAAAAGGTCAAGTGTTTGAAATGTACAATAACGTTATTAAGCCAACTAATAAAACGATTAACTTTGGACCTATTTACATTGATGGAAACACAGTTTTAAACATTTCAGAAAAAATGCTTCAAGAAAGAGCAAAACTTAAAGATAGTGGATTTGTTAATATTGTTTTCTTAATTGATAGAAACAAAAATGCTATCGTTAATAGACCTCAAATCGTAACAAGAGGAAGCTTCTTTGTAAAAACTTCAAAACAATTAATTGAAGAAACAAGGAGAGTTGCTCACGGTGCAGTTCTATACTACATTAAAAATAATCCAGAATGATCTGTTAAAGATTTGGAAAAATTAATTCAAGATAGATTAAGTACATTATTCTACAAGGAAAAACGTAGAAATCCTATTATTATTCCTACAATTATGTTCCTTGACGAACCGACTGATGAAAAATTAGCTAAAGTTAAACTTAACTTCGGTAAACAGATAGATATTGATGAACAATTAAATGATCCTACAACAAAGAATTTAAGCAAATCACTGAAGAAACAATTACTTAAGGTTAAAGAATCAATTTTTGGTGAAGTCGAAAACGATGAATTAGAAATTGATGAAGAAGATGAAATTTAACCAATAACACTTGAGCACATGGATAAACACTCTATGTGCTTTTTATTTTGCAAAAGTAAAATCCTAAATTTTTATGTAAATTTTTCATATTTTTAAGCAAACTTTTCAAATAATATAAGGTAGTAAAATCAAAGGAGTATAATTAAAATAACCAAATTATTAAGGAGGTTATATGTCAGGTATTATTATTGCTGTGATTATAATTGTTGCAGTGCTTGCTGTAGTAATGCTTGTGATTACAAGTTGTCTTTCAGTGAGAATTGTTAGCGAAACTAACTTCTGCATTGTTGAAAGACTTGGTAAATACAAGAAAACAATGACTAAGGGTGTAAATTTTATGGCTCCTTACATTGATAAAATCAGAGTTAAAAATAACTTTAAGGAAAAAGTTTTTGACTACCCTGCTCAACACGTTATTACAAAAGATAACGCTACTATTCAAGTGGACACAACAGTATATTTAAAAATCTTTGATCCAAAATTATTTGCTTATGGAGCTGAAGATCCATTTTTAGCTATTGAGTTTTTAACATCAACAACACTTAGAAACTTAATCGGGGAACTTGAACTTGATGAAGCATTAACATCTAGAGAAATTATTAACGCTAAGTTAACTAAAATCTTAGATGAAGCTTCAGATGCTTGAGGAATTAAAGTAAAAAGAATTGAAATTCAAAACATTATTCCACCAAAAGAAGTTCAAGAAGCTATGACAAAACAAATGCAAGCTGAACGTATCAAGAGAGCTCAAATACTTGAAGCTAGCGCTGAAAAAGAAAGTAAAATTCTTAGAGCGCAAGGGGAATATGAAAGTACAATCTTACGTGCGAAAGCAGAAAAAGAAAGTATGATTGAAAGAGCAACAGGTAAAAAACAAGCAATTGAACTTATTACAACTGCAAACATTTCGACTGAATATTTACAATTACAAAGTATCGAACAATTAGAAAAACTTGCAAATGGTCATGCTACAAAAATCATCATTCCACCTAACTTAGCAGATATTGCTAAATCAATGTCAGTTGCAAAAGAAGTTTTAGATTTACCTTCTAGAGAAGAAGCTAAAGGAAACAAATAGAAATTAAAAACGAACAGTGTAATCATTAAAAAAACACTGTTCGTTTTTTGATTTTAATTATCCAGCATAAGGAGCAAATAAAATAAGTGAAATTGCTATATTTATAAGAATAATTCAGAATAAAGAAATTCTTCTTTTAGCTAAGTAATATGAACCTAAAATACCTATTGGTACATAGATTTTTAACAGAATATTTTTGTATCCCACAAAATAATTATTGCTTGTCCATCCTGCATAACCTTTAGAAGATGAATTAAAGAAAATTTCAGGTACATAAATAGAGATGAATAATTGAATCGCAAGAGCAATAATTATTCCTGAAACAATTGGTTTCATAATGATTAACATATTAGCAATGAAAGTATTAGTTTTAAATTTTTTAATATACTTCATTGCAATTACCATAACGATAATAGCTGGTAAGCAGAAAATTACATAAGTTAAGAAAACTGCTATATAACCTCATCATTGACCAGATGCAACTAGGTAACCTGTGAAAAAGGCGAATTTAGTTGACACAACACCAGGTGTAGTATTTGAAATTGCAAACACATTATTGATTGCATTTTCATCAATATTTGCACCAAAAACTTGTGCTAAAAAGTTTCACAATCATTGGAATATTGGCATAAAAACTTGACCACCACCAAAGATTGAAAGCGAAATTAAAATTAAAAGAGGTAAGCAAACTAATAAAGCAGTAAGTAGCATTATTTACCTCCTTTTTTAATGAAGGTAATCCCATTTTCCTCAAGTGATTTATTTAATGATTGCTTATTGATAAAGTGCTTTTTATTTACTAAAAACACTACAGCAAAGACAAATAAGATAATTACAATTGAGAAAATTGGTAAATTGTAAGGTGATGGAACAAACAAGGAAATACAGATTGAAAAGAGCATAATAATTAATCAGACTGGTAATTTGAGTGATTGTTTAGATTGCTTTATATATCTTTGTGCAAATGCAATCAAAAAAGCAATAATTGAAACAAGTACACCGACTGAAATTATTTTTAAGTACTCGCTAGGTATGTATTTAGTCAAGATAACTAAGAAAATAAATGCAAATATTACGTGAGGTAATATTCCTAATAAAGTAACTAATGTTCCCTTAAATTTACCTAAAAGACTTATAGATATATATGAAATTGTTTGAATAACCGAAGCACCTGGAAGCATATTTGTAACAATTACAATATCATCCATTTCTTCGTTAGTTATTCATTTTTTATTATCAACTGCTTCTTTTTTAATAACTGGTAAAAGAGCATTACCTCCACCGAATCCAATAAAAGTAACTTTGATAATAAATCAAAATAATTCTCAAAAACTAACTTTTTTATTGTTTTTATTCATTATGTCTCCTATTTATTTAGCAATATTTTATAGTTTTTTCAAAATAACTAAACAATAATAAAAAGTTTAATGATTTTTCTCATTAATTTAGACGAATTTAAGAATTTTTAAGATTTTTATGACTATAAAATAAATAAAATGCTATTATATATTTGCATCAGTCGACAGCTGCATTTTATGTAGAGGAAAGTCCGTGCTAACACCATCTGCGATGATGGTAGTGATCGTGCTAAGCCAAATAAGCTTAGGTTATGCATTATGTGTATAAACGACTAGTGCCACAGAGACGAGAAATATGAAACGGGTAAACTCCACGAGTTAGAAACTCAAATTTTGGTAGAGGAATCATTATTTTAGAACTGAATAAAATAATGGAGTGACATTAAGTCATTAGATAAATTGTCGACCTAGACAGAACACGGCTTATAGATGCAAGCATTCAGGCAACTGAATGTTTTTTTATTTAATATAAAAAATCCACCAAATGATGGATTAGTTAAATATTTGATTTACTTGTTCTTTGATGTGTTCATCAACGTGATTTGGTTCAGTTTGATTAATTGGAGAAACTTTTGTTCCAAAGTATTTAATTTCTTTTGAATCATTACCTGTTAAGAATTTAAATGTTCCTTTTAATCAATCAGAGTGATTACCTCAAGTGTATCAACCCTGTGGTGCACCTTGAGTTGAAACTATAACTGTATTTAAGTTAGTTAATAAAGGAATTGCGTCACCTTGCTTTGAGTATTTGTAACTAAATGTTTTATTAGCAACTGAAATAGCATCGATGAAATTTTTAACTATGACACTAGGTCCAAAGTTAATCATTGGGTTTGAAATGATTAATAAATCAGTTTCTTTAAGTTTTTGAATTCATCTATCTGACTCAACATCTGTGTAATAAGTAGTAAATGTTTGCTTAGTTAAAAAATGTTCATTTAGCTTTGTAGTTGATAAGTCCACTCTTTCGATTAATGCATTTTCTTTTGATTTAAGTGCTTCTTCAATGTAATTTAAAATGTTAGTTGAGTATGATTTTTCATTTTGTAAAAGATTTCCATCTAAAATTAATACTTTTTTCATATTTCCCCCTTAAATTTTATAAAAAGTTAATATTTAGTTATTTTTTAGCTTAAAAAATCACTTTTTATATTAGTATATTTTAGCAAACTTTTAATAATAGGTATGATAAAACACAAAAATAATATAAAAAGTTGGTATTAATTAACAAATACCAACTGTAAAAATTATTTAGTAGAGTAACCAAATTTTTCAAGTGCATCTGCATCATCGATTCATTTTTTAGCTATCTTAACTTTTAAAGTTAATGATGTAGGAATATCGAATTGATGCGCAATTTTCTTTCTAGCAACTGTACCTATTTTTTTGATTTTTTCACCGTTTTTACCTATAACCATACCTTTTTGAGAAGCTTTTTTAACATAGATAATTGCATCAATATCTAATCTATCTTCAGATTCTTCAAATTCTAGAACTTCCACAGCAATTGAGTGAGGTAGCTCTTCATAAAGTTCATTAATTGCAGATTCACGAATGATTTCTTTCGCTATAAAACGCATAGATTTGTCTGTGATGTATTCAGGATCATATTGAGCTTCACCATCGTAAGCGTATTTTTCAATTTCAGTAATTAAAGCACTAATTGATTTAGGATCGTTTACATCAGTAGACATAATTGTTTCAAAACCGTGTTCTTTAAGCTCTTTGATTTTATCAAGTAGCTTTTGAGGATCTTTTTTAATTTTGTCAATCTTAGAAATAACAGCAATCTTGTTTTTTACGTGCTTGATTTTTTCTAAAATCATTTCATCACCTTTGCCAATTGCCTCATCAGCAGGTGATAAGAATAAAAGAACATCTATGTCTTTGGTTGCATCATAAGCGTTTTTGTTTAAAGCTTCTCCAAGTTTATTTTGTGGTTTATGGATACCAGGTGTATCAATGAAAATGATTTGTAAATCATTTTCTGTATAGATACCTGTAATTTGGTCTCTGGTTGTTTGAGCTACATTAGTAACAATTGCAACATTGTAGCCGATAATAGCATTAAGAAGACTACTTTTACCTACGTTTGGTCTTCCTAAAATACTTGCAAAACATATTTTCATAATTATTTAATTGTAATTTCTTCAGCTCTAATGCTGTATGGAACTATTTCTTCAACTGTGTTAACTCTTAATTGTTTTCCATCATTACTGTATTGGTAAACTTTTGCATCAAGAGGCATAAATTCAGTCATAACTTGTCTACATCCAGCACAAGGACTAATGATTTCATTTTTTCCACTAATAATGTGAATTTCTTTAAATTTTCCAACTTTTCCACCGTATGCTACTGAACCAAACATAGCACTTCTTTCAGCACATAAACCTGATGGATAAGCAGCGTTTTCAACGTTAACTCCGTAGTATTCTTTTCCATCTTCAGCAACTAAAATTGCAGCTACTGGGAATTTTGAATATGGCACATAAGAGTATTTAAGTAAATCTTTTAATTTTTCAAATGTCATGTCTTTTCCTTCTTTTCTTGTTATTTTTAAAGGATTAAAAATATCATCAACTATTTTATTCATTTGAATTCTTTCTTCTTCAATTTCATGGTCATATCCAGCTAAGTGGACTAATCCGTGAGTGAATAAGTAGCAGAATTCTCTTTTAATTGAGTGTCCAAAATATTTTGCTTGTCTTACAACTTTGTTTCAACAAATAACTAACTCTCCAAGATGAATAAATGGAAGTTCATCATACATAGAACTATCATCAAATCCAAATGAAAGGATGTCAGTTACATAATCTTTGTTTCTGTATTCTTTGTTTAATCTCTTAATTTTTTGAGGAGAAACTAAAGAAACATCAACAATTATTTGTTTTTTGATACCGAAGTATTCTGCAAAATTTTTGATAATCTGCTTCATTTCTTTTTCGAAAATAATTGCATCTTTGATTTTCGAATTAATAGTTAATGATACTTTTACCTTTTTCATACTTTATAATTATACTTGAAATATGTAAACATATTTAGTTGAAGAAAATAAAAAAACTTGAAATTAATCAAGTTTAGTAATTTAATTTAACACGTTTTTTAGTTTCAAATTGATAATCAACTGCTCATAGTTTTCCATCAGTGAATTGAAGTGGTAATCCATTTGGAACTTTGTGTTTTGCAGCATAATAAATTTTGACTCTTTTGTTATCTAAAATAACATAAGCACCCGGGTTAGATGAGAATGCTCTGATTTTATTAAATGCTTGTTCAACTGTTAAATCACTTGTTAAGAGTGCATCTTCTTTTAATAATTTTGGACTCAAAACGACTTTATCTTCATCTTGAACAATTTCCTCAAAATCACCTTTAACGTAGTCTACAAGTCATTTTGTGATATTTTCAGTAGCTAATTTTGATAATTTTACAAACAATGTATCAGATGTGTCTGTGTCTTCAATTGGAATTGAAACCATTTTAATAATGTTACCTGCATCCATTTGTTTTGTCATATACATTAATGAAAGTCCGGTTTCTTTATCTCCATAAAGAAGTGAATATTGAATAGGCGCAGCACCTCTATATTTAGGTAACAGTGAACCGTGAATATTAATTGAAGCTAATTTTGGAAGTGCTAAAACTTTTTCAGGAACATATTGACCAAAAGCACAAGTTAGTAAGATATCAAAATCTAATTCTTTAAGTTCGTCATAAATTTGTCCGATTTTTTCAGGTTGAAAAAGTCTAATGTTATATTTTTGAGCTAATAATTTTGTAGGAGTAGGTAAAAGTGCATAACCTCTATTTGCTGGTTTATCAGGTTGCGAAACAATTCCTACAACGTCAAAGTTTTTGATAACTTCTTCAAAAATAGGAACCGAGAACTCCGGTGTTCCTGCTAATAAAATTTTTGTTTTATTCATTTTTCTCCTATCCGATTGTGATTTCCTTGTAAATTAGCTCTCTCATAACTTCAACAATTTTAGTAAGCATTTGTTCGGTTAATTTAGTCGTTGATTTACTATTTTCATTAATTTCTTTTAAGTGTGTAAACATTTTTTCAGATGTAAAGTATGTTCCAAAGAAAGTAATTTTATTATTGATTGATCTTTGTTCTAAAATTTCCATAATTACTGAATCTCAGAATCAAATACTTAAGTTTTTAAGTCCAATTTCATCTAAAACTAACAAATCAACTTCACTAAGCTGTTTTTTAATAAAATCAATGTCATTTGAGTTTTTCTTATCAAATGTTCTTTTGATTTCTTGGTCTAAATCGTTTATATTGATGTAAGCAACAGTTTTGTTATCTAATGCAAAAGAGTTTGCGATTCTTGAAAGTAAATTACTTCTTTGAGATTTTCTTACTCCAGAAATTAAAAGACCCTTCATTGACAGTTCATTGTGTTCTTTTAATTTTACTTTTAACTCTTCTACATACTTGTGTAAGTCAATATAGTCATCATCATTTATAACTACATTTTCAATAACTTCATCATTAATCGGTTCACTGATGTCTGTGAAAATTAAGTGATTTTCTAATCTTAATTTTCTACCTTCATCATTATTTGCTATTTTTCTGACTAACTGCAATTTACCATTTTCATCTCTTAAAAAATAATTTCTAATAGGTAGATTTTTATCGATAGTTCTTTGTTTATAGTAATCAATTAAATGAACAAAATAATCTCAAATTTCCTTATCTGAGATATTTAATTCATCAATTAGTTGTGCTAATATTTCTTTTTTCTTAATATCAGCAATAATCTGTGCAGGATCTATTTTCAAGTTTTTATCTAGAAAAATTCTTCAATCAAGATTTTGATTATTCTTTGTCATTAATTAAGTCTCCAATTAATGTTTAAGAGCATTCTTAAAAGCTTCTTTTTCATGGAAAATTTTTTGTTCTTTTTGATCTTTAAATTTTCCATCAAAATAAGTTTCGATTGTGTCAAATCTCATAAGACCTGCATTTTTAATTTCAACCATCATTGAGTTTGCATGTTTAAATCACTCGTTAGGAGTTGAAGATTTTTCTTTAGAAATATATAAAACATAGTTAATGATTTTTGAATCAGCAAATTTACTGATTCATTCATCTAATTTGTTTTCAATTTTTTCATTTCTAAAACCATATGAAATTGATTTATAGAAATCTCTTGTGCTTAATTTAATTAAAGCTTCATATTTATTTGAATACTTATATTCGTTTAATAAGCTAATAGGCTCTAACATAGAAAAATCTACTGGTGCAAAATCGGCATTTTGTTGTCTTAATTTACCTAAATTAATTAAATTGTCAACAAATTCATTATTTGGATATTGAGCTTGCTCATTCTCATTATTAAATACATCAAAGAAACTTGCTGAAACGTCTTGGATGTGTGGTGTTTCAATGATGTTTGATTTTTTCAATCTATTATTAACTTTAATTTTGAAGTATGTATCACCAATTTTAGATTTCAACATTTCTGAAATTAAATGGTTATTTTTAATACCAGCTGCATTAAGTGGTTTTTGAATACTAAAGATAGTGATTTTTTGTTCATCATCTCTCAAAGTATCAATTAAACCAACGGCTTCAAGTTGTAATCTAGCTTGATTTAATCTGTTTTCGTGCATATTTAAGAATGTAGTTAGAGTTAAAAAATCATAGCTACTTCTTTTGTATTTGCTATCTTTAACAATATCTAATAAATATTGGTAAAGAAAAACAGGGTCAGCACCTAAAAATGGACCGTAAAATTCACGTAAATTACTAAGGTCCTCCATTGTTATTTCGTTAACTTTTTCAACTGCGAAATATTGATAAATCATCGGTGCTTCCTCCTGTTTTTTCTTGTGTTTGAAATTTTTGGTACTCTAATTTTACTTACTTATTTTTTTAGCTCCAAAAATTCTTTTATTTTTTCTTTACTATCTCTCATATTAATAGGGATATGCACAACCTTTTTTGACCTAAAAAAATCTTTTGTGTCTCAATTGTAGTTGTTTTGGTTGTCTAAAATTTCTTTTGTGAAGTTATCCACACCCCTAATTTTTAAGAATTTTGACCTATTTTCTTCATCTATTTGCATATGATAGACCGTAGAGAAAAAGATTGAAAAATCGACTATTTTTGTATATAAAATTGGTATTTCTACAAAATCGTACTGATTTGATTTAAGGTGCTCAAAAATTACTTCAAAAACATACTTTTCAAGTATTTTTAAGTTATTTGGATTTAAACTTATCCATTGCTTAATAAAAGGTTTTCAAACTTGATTATTTTTGATTAAAAAACTACCGATTTTATTGTTAATTTTGTTGATAAAATCAGTATTTTTTTCATATAAATCATTTACAAATTCATCAAGATTTAATGATTTGTAACCTAATTCTCTTGCAGTATTTAAAAAGTAAGTTTTGCCAGAGCAAATTCTACCTACTATTGCTATCATAATTTAGCATACTTTCTTTTAATCTAACTAATTCAAGTTCATCAAGAATAGACATTGCATTTTGTAGATTAAGTTTTAATAAGTAGTTATCTTTTGATTCATTAAAATCTGGAACATTTGTATATAACTGAGCCATTTTATAACAGAATAACCCTTGGTCATATCCGGATTCTAATTTTGTAATAATTGATTTTGTAAAATTATCAGCTCAAGTATCTTTTTGTTCATATAAATTAATGAAACTTTTGTATTTATCAAGAATACTGATAGCGGTTTTTTTTCCAATACCTTTAATACCTGGCAAGTTATCACTGCTATCTCCTGCTAAACCTTTATAATCAGGAACTTGATTTGGATAAATTCCATATTCTTCAGGATAAATATCTAATGTTAATAAATCAAATTTATTTTTTTTAGGTCTCTTAACAATAACTGATGTGTGTTCATCAATTAATTGATGTAAGTCTCTGTCTTTTGAAAAGATAATTTTCTCTTCTCCTTGAGCGACATTTTTAACATAAGTTCCGATTAAATCGTCAGCTTCATAACCGGTTTGCTCTTTTCAAGGAATTTCTAAAAGAGTTAACATTTCTTTAATTTTGTCCATTTGAACAAATAATTCAGATGGAGCTGAAGCTCTACCGCTTTTGTATTCATCAAAAGCTTCGTGTCTGAAAGTTTTTCCTTGACTATCAAAAGCTATAAAAATGTGTGTTGGATTAAATTGGTTGAATATTTTTAGAAGTTGATGGAAGAATAAGTTGATTGCATTAGTAGGGAAACCTGTTGAAGTTCTTAAAATGTCATTAGGATTTCCATAATATGTTGCATAAAATGATTGAAAACTTAAGTAGTTTCCATCAACTAATAAATGTAAGTTTTTGTTATCCATTATCTACCTCTCTTCAATCACTAAAGTTATAAAATCCTTTACTAATTTTGATTAAAATCAACATTTTTCTAGGTCTTGTATCATTAAGAATTTCAATAGCTCTATTATTAAAGCCAAAAACTGTTACAGATTTTGTTGAATCTGTTACCGATAATCTAGGTCTACCTTTAGCATCCTTAGTCACTTTAGTTAACATAACTTCAATTCACTCATATTGATCTGTAAGCTGATCTAATGTTAATGTATTGTGTTTGTTTGAAATATTTGAATTTAAGTTATAAATGCTTCCTAATAATTGAGATTCATATTGAATTTGTTCATTTAAATCACTTGGTACGAGTTCAAATTCAATTTGCTCAATATTTTGCATTTTAATAAACTCTTGGAGTTGTTGTTTTTTATCGCCTTCAATTTTCTTATATGAAGCAACAAATAAATCATTAAGTTGCTTGCAAATGATCAGTCCATTTAATAAAGTTTGCATTCCATAAAATTCTCTAAATGCATTAGCTTTAATAAGTGTTTCAATATTTGACTCAGTTACATTTCCTAAATTTCTTAATCTAAGATATGCGACTATAAAGTTTTCATATTGGCCATTTTGATTTCTTTCTTCAAGTATTTTTTCAACAGCACTTTCACCAATTCCTTTAATCATATTTAATGGTAAATAAAGTTCATTATCAACAATTTCAACCATATTTGATGAATTGTTAATTTCAGGTGATTGAACTTTTATATCTTGGTCACTAGCTTCAACGGTGTATTTTTTGATATTTTGCTGGTCTGATGATGAATTTGAAATTAACACTTTATAGAAAATAAGTGGGTAGTTTGCTTTATAGAAAGCTAACTTATATGAAATTAATGAATAAGCAACAGCGTGTGATTTATTAAATCCATAAGCAGCGAATTTTTCAATATTTGAATAAATTTTTTCTAATAAGTCTATAGAAATATTGTTTTGTAATCCACCTTTGAAAAATTCAGCTTTATAGCTATGTAATAGCTTTTCATCTTTTTTAGAAATTGCTCTTCTAAGTAAATCAGCTTGAGCAAAAGACATATTTGCAACTTGCTGTGCAATTTGCATAATTTGCTCTTGGTAAACAATAATTCCAAATGTAGGTTTAACAATTTGATCATATAGTGGATGAATTGTTTCGATTCTGTTTTGGTTTTGTTTATTTTTACCATATGTACCAATAAATTCCATTGGACCAGGTCTAAACAATGAAACAATTGCATAGATATCATCAAATGAATCAATTTTAACTTCTTTAATTGTTCTTTGCATTCCTATTGATTCAAGTTGAAAAATTCCATTTGTATGTGTGTTATTAAGTAATTTTTTAGTTTTATCTTCTAATTGAACTGAATAACTATCTCCTATGACTTTTTCAAAAGTCTGTTCAGGTTCTAATAAATCTTCAATTTCTTTGAGAATAGTTAAGTTCTTAAGTGCCAAAAAGTCAATTTTAATAAGACCATATTTTTCTAGATGGTTTAATGTAAATTGAACTTGTTGAATTAATCCGTTATTGTAAATTGTGGGAATAAGTTTATTAATTTGTTGATCACAAACAATAATACCAGCAGGGTGTGTTCCGATTTGTCTTGGTAACCCCTCAATTTTTGAAGCATACTCGTGTAAGTTAGGATATTTATCTACATATGATCTATATTTTGGATTAGTTTCATAAGCATCAACAAGACTTAAGTCAGTTGACTTAATTGCATTACAAATTTTTTCAACTTCTGAAAGTGGTACATCTAAGTATCTAGCAACATCTCTGATGCTGTTTTTTAGTGCTAAAGTTTGAAACGTTGTAATTAGAGCAACATTTTCTTCTCCATATTTATTTTTAATGTATTCTAAAACTTCATTTCTTCTGTTATCTTGAATATCAATATCAATATCTGGAAGAGAAACTCTGTCAATATTTAAGAAACGTTCAAATAGCAATCCAAATTCTAGTGGATTAATATCCGTAATTCCTAATATATAAGAAATAATTGACCCAGAAGCACTACCTCTACCTGGTCCTACTTCAATTTTATTTTTCTTAGCTCAAGCAATTGCATCTTGAATAATCAAAAAGTAGTTAATAAAACCTAATTTAGCAATAACAGAAATCTCATAATTAACTCTATTTACAACAACATCTTCACCGAATTTGTAAATAAGTTCTTTGGTTCTATCATTAATTAATAATTTTTTAAATTCTGCTGCTGCATTGTCTGAAAATTTAGCTAATTTAATTGAATTATTAGGTTTAGATACGTTGCAATTTTGTGCAATGTATAACATATTTTTATATACATCTTCGTGAAGATCTTGTCAATCTTCTTCATCTAAATATTCATTATATGTTTGAGTTTCTTCGTTAATTGAACCAATTTTTTGAATAACTCTGAGGATTTCATTATCCTCAAAATTTAAAACTTTTTTAGCTGGTGCATAGACAGTTTGATATTCAAGTGGAGTTTTATTATTTAAATAAAAATTACTTAAATATTTATCAACTGCAATACCTTTAGATCTATGTCCTAGGTATTGATGGTCAATAATGAAAATATCTGAATTATCAAGTTCATGGTATGAAACTACTTTACCTTCAGATTTAGCATAAATAAGTTGATTAATAAAAGCGTATCCATTATTGTTTTTAGCTAATACAATAACAGTAAATCCTTCTGACAAATCAAGTTCAATACCAATAAGGGGTTTGATATTAAACTTATCTTGCATATTTCAATAATATTGCAATGCATATAAGTTTTCCTTATCTGTTAAAGGTAAGAATTCTAAATTATTTTCAACTGCTAATTTAATGAGTTTTTCAACTCTGATAGCAGAGTTTAAAAATGAATATTCAGTATTTGTGTGAAGATATATTTTTTTCATATTTAAATTATATTTTTCTTTTATCAAACTAACAGAAAATACCTGATTTTTTTAATTAAATATATCTACTAAATTCATAAAAATTTCGTTAATCACCCTATTTTATGACACTACAAAAATCATTTTTCTGTTTTAGAAGCAAAATGTGTAAGAAAATATGAAAAATATAGTTTTTTATAAAAAAATTACATAAAAATAAGATATTGAGATTAATAAGGAGTACAATCAAGATATATTAGATATTTTTTAAATGTCAGTCAGGGTGAGAAATGTTGAATTTTAAGAGAATAAAGAATAAACCTAACAAAATGTAAAGTTTGTTGAATAGATTTTTACATAATATATTAGTGAATGATTATGTATTGGGAGATGTTTATTATGCATAGAAAGTTTTTATTATTAGGTGCTATTTCAGGTATATTGCTTTCTTCATTGACAATGGTAAGCTGTTCAGAAGAAGATGAAAGTAAGTTTTTCACAAAAGAAGAAAAAAAGATAATATGAGGGGGTGAATATAAACCTGAAGAATTTTTTAATGAGTCTTATTCGCTGATAAGTGAAATTAATCAAACAAATGAACTTCAAACAGAAATTAAAAAGATTATTGAAAATATATCTATATATTTAAAGAATTTGTTGTTCATAAATTCTAATGATAATAAAAATGAATCGTTGATCAATTTTGTTAATGAAAGAAATAAAATTCAATTTTTGATTTCATCAACATTAAATTCAATTGAAGAAAAATATGCGTTATTGAAACAATTAATAGATACAAATACCGAAAAAGAGCAACCAAAATCTGAATACGAATCATTTAAAATTGAAAAGTTAAATGAACTAAAATCTAAATTATCTCAATATGTGGTTGAAACTAATTTTAATGAAACAATTTTAAACAATTGGTTGGATATAATTAAAAAAATAAACAATGAAAAAACTCAAAAATATAACTTGAGCAGAAAATTTAAAATTAACTTAAAGTCTTTTAAGAATTTTTATAAAAATTTTGAATGAACATTTGGTAGCTCTATATCTAAGTTTGAAAAAGATATTTTCCAAAACAGAAGTGATCAATTTTGATTTTCTGATATCTTATTAACAACATTAAACGATAAAGTTGTGAATAGAATATTTTCAGAAACAACAAATAGTAAAACAAAAGAAGAATTTGTCAAATTAGCAGGTAAATTTATAAATTTCTGAAAATTCAACTATGAAGAAGATAAATTTATTAGTGATCCTAATTTATTAAGATTAATTAAAAATGCAAATATTTGATCAATTAATTATTGGGACTCACTAAGCATAAGCAATGAATTAAGCAAGAAGGTTGAAGTAGATTTAATAAACAATAAAAAATACTTTTTTGATCAATTGATTTTTAACGACTGCGATTACAATAAAAATGAAGCTATTCAAATAATTAAAAAAGTATTGCAACTTATGCCGTCTGAGAAAGAATTTGAAGTCGATTCCTCAGGAAAAGATGATTGAAATATTTTCGCTGATCAGATAGTAGATAGAAGTCATATTTGAGTTAAAGAGTGAGCTACTACTGAATTTTGAAATTATTACAATAACATATATTTAAATGATATCTCTAGAAAATGAGAAGAATCAAATTTTTGATCTTTAAATACACTAAATACAAATGGTTTCAAAAATCCACAAAATAGAAAATCTAAATTCTATAATAATGTAATGAATAAGCGTTTAGATGATCTTAACCAAAATATCACAACCTTATCAATTGCACTTGATTGATTTAATCCTGATGAAGATATTTTAATTTGGTATGATCCAGAGGATGGTATTGATAATTGGGTTACTAATTCTAATATAAATCCATTTAATAATTTATATGTAAAAAATAATAAAGGTAATAAAGTTTTTATTAAAACTCCTAAAAATATTTATTCAACTTTTATGAACAAATTTTTGAGAATATGTCAGTTTATATTGAGGTTTTATCGAATGTCTCCATGATCTATTTTGAATCTTGAAGATTTAAGTCATTATGAAGAATTAATTGATTTAGCTAAAATACCAAAAGAATTACTTGAAAAGTCATCTGAAGATATGAAAGAAATATGAGCTGAAATACAGAGCAAGCCAGACTTTACTAAAGAAGATATGGAATGATTTAAAATATCTTATTACTTATCTACTTATGGAGAAAATGTTGAATATTTAAAAGAACCAGGATTGGAAGGTTTCAAAATAAAAATAAGACAAGGTGACTATTCGCATTTGGGCAATTTATATAATATTTCATATTCATTTACAGAAGATGAAATAAATAATATCAAGCAAAGATATTTCACGGCTGACGAAATGATGAATTCAAACAATAATAACAGCAAATTCTATGAATTAATTGAGCAATTGCAACATATTAAAAATGTAATTGAGACAAGTAGGAACAACAAAAATTCAAATCATAAGTTTTTCAAACACTTGAAAAATTATGCTGCTAAAAATATTAATTTTAATGAATGATTAAAATTAAAAGAAAATCAAAACAATTATTTTGGTAATGATGTTAAATCTAAAACTAATTACCAAATTGATAGAACAATTGAATTTCTAAATGAATTAATCGCCATTCTTAAATCTAATTAAAAAATACAAGCAAATAATTACAGTTTCAGTCGTAATAATTGCTTGTATTTTTATTTTAATCTCTTGGGGCTAGTGTTATTTGCTCATTTTCTATCTTGTATTCATACTTTTCTGAATCAATTTTGTACTCATATTCATCAAGTTCTGGGAACTTAAGTCTAAGAATGTACATAATAAGCTCATAAACCATTATCATAGCTCTAACATCGTTTTCACAGTACTTTTTAAGTTCAGGAACAATGTCATTTTCTCAATGTGAATCCCCAATTAGTTTTGCGTGTCTAATTTGCGCTTTTTCCATTGCCATAGTACCTTTTTGAATAACTAATTCTGAATAAGGTGTAATCAATGTTTTGAGTTTTAAATTGTTATGTGTAATGTATTTTTCAACTTTCTTAATGCTACTAAATCTTAGTAGTTCATTAATATAACAAATTCTATCTAATGCAAATTTTTCAGTATCGCTATTAATTAATTTAACTAATTCTAATGTTTCATTGCTTGTATTTTCTTTAAATACGATGAAATATTTATCTGAAATTAACCTAGATTTAAGTTCTGTTGATGTTGATTTAAAAATATCATTTAAGTCGATTGCTAAATTGTTGATTTCATTAATTGCTTGTTTGAAGTTTCCTAATGTTTCAAAATGCAAGTGAATTTGCTCTTGAATTTTTTCATTATTATTTTTGTATTCAATTTCAATTAAATTAAGAATTTCTTTGTTTCTTGTATTTTCATATGTCTTGTTATATACAACATAACCTTTAGCATCTTTATCGTGAATTATCTTAAACATATATATTGTTTTAGATAAATCGAAGTTTTTTGTGTCTATGACAAAGTTCTCTTTGTAAGTTTCTTTGCCATTTTGAGTTTTGATAACAGATACTTGGTTAACGATTTGCTGATATGATGATGTACCGGGGATAACTGGATAGATTGATGAAAAACCTTCATAGTCATATCAAACAATTACTGAGTCTTTTAAGTGAATTTTAAAGATTTTATCAAGAGCCGCTTTAACATTTATTGCATTTATTTTTTCATATTTGTTAATTAGCTCAAGTACTTTATCTTCAGATTCTTTAGTTATTCTACCGAATGAATAAGGCATAAAATCTTTTCCATAAAGATATGCTCTAATAACTAATTTATCAGGTGATTTGAATACATCTGTAGGTATATTAATAAGAGAACTATTTGAAATCTTTGAGTTTTTGTATGCATTTATATAATCATTTAAACTATTTATTAATTCAAAATTATCTTCAGCATCTTTGCTAAAACAATATCTAAATAAGTTGTAATCAATATTAGATAATTCGGGTGCTAAATAATAAGAATTGATGATTTTGTCAATGTAACTATCAAATGGTTCGTAGTAAACATATGACTCAGGTGAACTTCCTCTCTTGTCTTTTGTAAGAAAAACACCATTTGATTTTTCTATTAATGAATTAACTGATTTATAGATATCATGAGTTTCTTTTATTTGGTCTATAAATTCACTAAATATCTTAATTACATTAGGTATTGCTGCAAATTCTTCTAAATTAAGTCCTAAACTTCTATCGCAATAATATCCTCTTTTAGCACTCAAAATAAAGGAATTTGAATTTTTTGTAAAGTTATTTAAGTAGTCTTGTTCATTTCACGAATCATACAATGTAAGTGTTCCTGATTTTAATAATCCGTGTTCGATTAGGGTGAATAAATTATAAAATTCATCTTCGCTCATTCAATCTAATTTATCAGATTTATTACTTGGTTTTGAAGGCGATTTTATCTTTGTCATTGCTGAAAAGACTTCGTAAAAGTCAATCTTGTCTTTTTGAGTTAATCTAAGTTTATTAACAAATGGATTAATAATAATTTCGCTAATAGATTCAAGAGGAATATTTTCTTTTTTTAGCACGTTGTAGTTATAAAAGTTTTTTTGATATAAATCTTTCTTAGCTTTATCGACATATGATAAACCTACATATTTTTTAAGTTTTTTATCATATATAAGCGCTGATGAAGTTAAATAAAATACATCATTTTGATTCTCGATTTTATAAGCAAATACAGGTTCAATAATTACTTTGATTTTGTCATCATTTAAGTAATTAAGTGTTTGTTGCAATTTAATTTCTAAATTATCAATTTGTTTAATATAACCAACTTCATTTGGTTTATAGTTGTGTTTATTTAAATATCAATTGTATGCATCCAATTTAAATTGCAAGAATTCAGAAATGTTAACTTTAATAAATTCAACTTGTTCGCTGTTTTCTTGTTTTGCAAAAATTGAACCTAATTCGTGTAAGAAATTATTGCTTCAAACAAGTTTGTCTGAATTTGTATCTAGTTCCATTTGCAAGTTTTGTTCAGACATAAATTCAGACACTTTATTTGCATCAATTGCATTTTCACTAGATTCATCCTCATCGTCATCTAATTCATCAATATTGCCGAATTTAATATTGCTTAAATAATCATCCATTGATACATTATATTTATCAAAATAAGCTGATTTTTTAATTCAATCAACTAAGTTATTTGAATGAAAAATCAGTAAAGGATTTTTGAAAAAAACTTTTAGAAAGTTGTTTGCAGTTATCTTAATAATATTTTTTTGCTCCATATTTACACCCCTTATTTTGATTATATCAAGTTGTAGATATTTGATTGTAACTTCTGTGTTTGAACCATAGGGATAAATAAAAATATCACCAGAAGAATCTCTGGTAACATTGAATTATTTATCATTTTTTAAAGTATTCTTGAACTTTTTGATATTAAGAATATCCTTGAATTTGTTAAAGAAGTTTTGGAAGATTGAGAACACTTTTTTCTTAGTTTCGTATCTATTTGATGAATTTGCTCCACGTGGAAATAATGGTGCTTTGATAGCTGAATCGAAGTCTTGACCATCAAATTTTAAGCTTCCACTTTCAAGTGAGTTAAGAATGTAGTTTTTAGCTTGCTCAGCTTGAATGTTTTGGCTATTAATAATTGTGTTAATTTCTTGTCCAGCTCTTTGATGAACGAATTTTTCTCATTCTTCTCAAGTGTTAGTTTCGATTTCGTTTTCAGTAGCAGTATTTGAAATATCTTGAATATTGTATTGGTCAATGAATTCTAAAATAAGATCCTTTTTGCTTCTAAGAGAAGTGCTTGATTGTACAAGTTTAGTAACTTCTTTTTTAACTTTTTCAGTATCTGTTTTTTGAGCAAATCTAGTTGCAATTAATCTAATGATGTATTCAACATTAATTTCATCTTGTTGAACTAATTCAATTTCAAAGACAATATCATTGATGATATTTTCTTTGTAACCATCATTCTTTTCTTTATCCTTAAATTCATTTCAAATATTTAAGTAGTGAGATTGATAATCTTGCAAGTCTCTGTCAGGAATAATTTTATTAGCATCTTGTTGGAATTCATCAAAGACCATTAATGTATTCTTACATTTTAAGATTTTTCCAAATAACTTAGCAAATTCTTTTTTCTTACTTTCAGGGAAGTATTCGATTCTTTGATCTAAATTCTCAAGTGGGAATTTTTCTTTTATTTCATTAACATAGTCAATGTAACCCTTTAAGTAGAAGTTATAATCTCTAAATAAAGCTGTATTAGAAGCTTCATTATCGTTAAGAGCAAATAATGCAATAGCATCTTGAACTTCTTTTCTTAAATCTCTAAAACAAACTATGTTCCCACATACTTTAACAGAGTTTAAAATTCTGTTTGTTCTTGAAAATGCTTGAATTAAACGGTGATATTCAAGTTTTCTATCAACTCATAAAGTATTTAATGTAGGTGAGTCAAATCCAGTTAAGAACATATCAACAACTATTAAGATATCAATATCTTTGTTTTTCATTCTTAATGAAACATCTTTATAGTAGTTAGCAAACCCTTCAGCGCCATCTAATGAGAAGTTAGTTTTGAACATTTGATTATAATCATCCATAGCTTGTGCTAAGAATTCTTTATCAGTCGAATCATAAGTTACATTTGTAGGGATATCAATATCTTCTTCCTCAAAAACTCCTGATTCAGGATCTGGATTAGGTGCATATGTGAATATTGTTGCAATTCTTAAATTTCTATGTTGCTCTGCTAATTGTTTTTTGAATTCAAGGTAGTATTTTTTAGCCATCAAGATATTTTCAACTGTAAAAATAGAGTTGAAACCTTGAAGGTTTGTGTCAACTTTTATTTCTTTAGCAGTGTTATCTTTGCTTTTAACCATTTCATCATAGTTAACTAATTTAGAAAATGAGTAACCATCTTTTGCTCTAGTTTTTCTATCAAAGTTTTCAAGAATGTACTGAACATTCATTGCAACTCTTTTGTCTGATTCCTTGATACTTTTCTTATCGATTCCATATATTTTCTTATCTTCAACACCAGAAGCAGATTTAAATGTATTCAAGAAATCAACTTTAAATTTAAGAACATTATGGTCTCTAATACCATCTAAAATTGTGTAAGTATGAAGTTGGTCTTTAAATATATCAGTTGTTAGCATTTGACCATTTGTTGTATTTGCGTTTTCAACAAATATAGGTGTTCCAGTAAATCCAAATAAGAAGTATTTTTTAAACTTCTTAACAATTCTTTTATGCATCTTACCGAATTGTGAACGGTGGCATTCATCAAAGATAAAAACAACTTTTTTATCATATATAGTTGATTTAGGCGTTTTTTCAATAAATTTTGAAAGTTTTTGAATTGTTGTGACTAAGATTTTAGATCTTTCATCTTCAACAGTTTCATTTTCAAGCACTTGACTTAAAATGTTTGTTGATTGTACACCTTTAACACTTCCTTTTTCAAAACGGTTATATTCATTAATTGTTTGGAAGTCTAAGTCTCTTCTGTCTACAACGAAGATAACTTTTTCAATATCATCTAATTCTTTTGCTAATTCAGCGGTCTTAAATGATGTAAGTGTCTTACCTGAACCGGTAGTATGTCATACATATCCAGTTGCGTCTTTTTTACCTCAGTTGCCTAATGAAGACATCATTTTAATTTTTGAAATGATTGCTTCTGTAGCTGCAATTTGATATGGACGCATTACTAATAGTTGTTTATTTGAATCAAAGACACAATATTTAGTAAGAATATTTAATAATGTGTGTCTTGAAAAGAATGTTCTAGTAAAGTCAATAAGATCAGTTATTTTTCTGTTCTTACCATCTGCTCAATATGATGTATATTGGAATGATTGTTTACTTTTCTTAACAGCTGAACCAGATTTGTTTGATGAAGTTTTTAAATCCCTAGTTGTATTTGAGTAGTATTTTGTTTCAGTTCCATTACTAATGACAAAGATTTGAATAAATTCAAAGAAACCATCATCAGATCAGAAGCTTTCACTTTGGTATCTTTCAATTTGATTAAAAGCTTCTCTGATGTCTACACCTCTTCTCTTAAGTTCAACGTGAACTAAAGGAAGACCATTTACTAAAATAGTTACATCATATCTATTTTTATATTTACCGTGATTAGCTTCATATTGATTAATTACTTGAAGTATGTTGCTTTGTGGATTTTTAAAGTCAATTAATCTAATGTTTTTAGTTTGAAATTCACCATTAGATAATTCTCTTCTAAGAGGGATAATGTTGTTTTTTTGGATAATTTCAGTTTTTTCTTTAATACCTTTACCTTCTCCTGAAACTTCAGAGAGAATGTGTTTTCATTCACTATCTGTAAAAGTAACTTGATTTAATCTTTCAATTTGCTTCTTGAAATTATTTTTAAGTTCTGTTGAATTTTTGATTTGAATATACTCATAACCTTGACTAGTTAGAAGATTAATAAACTCTTTTTCTAAATCTGCTTCTGACTGATAATTTGTAGGTCTTTGTCTTTGTTTTTCAAAATCAAACTCAGCAATAACTGTGTTTTCAGGAGTATGTAATATTGCGTGATTTTCTTTTGCCATAGTAAATCCACCTTTATTTGTTGTTATATGTTGCTTATAATTAGTTTTATACAGCTTGGATATAGGTATTAAAGTGTTAATTATTTTTATCTGATAATTTATCAAATATTAAATTTCTATAATATTCATATTGTTGTTGTCTTCTTGCTTCTTCAGCCGGAAGACCTATTTTTAAATTGTTGCACATAGTGTCAAAAGTATCTAGAATCTCGACTATTTTGTTTTGAGTTTCTAGTGATGGTAATTTGATTTGTAGTTTTCTTAAATCGCTCAAGTTTATCGAAGATAATGTACCACTGTTAGCCAAATTCTTTAATTTTTGTTCATTATTTTTTAAGTAATAAAACACATATTTGTTATTTACAATTGATTCTTTCGGTTGTATTAAAGCAATACAACTATTGCTTAATCAGAATTTTTCCTCTATTAAATCAACATAACCCGTTGAACCAACTTTTGCAATAGTTATTGCATTTTCGCAATTGTAGTCATCTGTATACCCGAGAACGTTTTTACCACCATTAATAATTTTAAATTCTCCAAAACCAGGATTTTTTACAATGAATTCTCCTGTGTAAATTTTTTCAAATATATCATTCAGAGAAATTAAAATTGTGTTTCCAAAGATATATTGAATTAACTTAATTAAACCTGTGGTTAAGTTATCTTCTCTCTCTCTCTCTCTCATTAATTTTTCAAATGAGTTAGTTTCAAGATATTCAAAGATTGAATCTCTATAAAATTCATATTGTTGTTGTCTTCTTGCTTCTTCTGCAGGAAGACCAATTTTAAGATCTTTACAGATTAATTCAAAATTTTCTAGTGTATTAACTATTTTATTTTGTATTTCCAGAGAAGGAACTTTTACTTCAATATCAAAGATATCTGAAGTATTTATATTTGGTTGTGAAGATTTTAAGCAAAACTGTTTAATTCAATTAGGGATTATATTATTTAGATAAAAGTAAATGAATTTTAGGTTAATAATATCTAATTGGGTTTCAATTTTTCCGACCCTTTGATTTATATAGCAGTTTAATTCTTCACTTGAATAATAAGTTTTACCAATTGTATTTCCTGACATAGCTATTAATATGCAATTTTTATTAACTTTGTATTTAGATAAATCATTGTTAGGATACGAAGTAAAATTAAATTTTTCAGCATTATTAATGTTTAAATTGTTGTTTTTGTCAATGTTTGCTATTTTTATGATTGATGCTGCAGGTTTGCTATCATCAAAATTTGCATTTGTTAGGAAGTTAAATCCATTTGTAAATTGAATTAGTTTAGATAATTTTAATGAAATAGTTTGATCAAAGATATATTGAATTAACTTAATTAAACCTGTGGTTAAGTTATCTTCTCTCTCTCTCTCTCTCATTAATTTTTCAAATGAGTTAGTTTCAAGATATTCAAAGATAGAGTTTCTATAAAATTCGTATTGTTGTTGTCTTTTTATTTCCTCAGCAGGCAGTCCGATTTTAAGATCTTTACAAATTGATTCAAAGTTATCAAGAACTTTCACTATTTTTTCTTGATTTCGAATTGAGGGGATTAAAACTGTTAATGAAGATAAAGATGTCTTTTTTAGGCCTGGTATTCCACTACCTTGAACCAAATTGAATATTTTATCTTGATTAGATTTTAAATAGAAAAATAAGAATCTATTCAATATCTGTTTAGAAGTAACTTTTAATGAATAACAATGGGATCCTTGGTAAAAATCTTCATACATTCATTGAACATAACCGGCATTTGATCCACCTTGACTTACAATGATTGTATTTTTAATATTATTAAAGTTTTTAGCGTTAGAACTTTTGCTAATACCACCATTCATATATGGATATAACCCATTTTCTGAAAGATCTTCTTTAGAAGGCTGTTTACCAATATTTATTTCTGCGATTTCGCTTAATTTTTTGCTAAAAAAATTAATGTCATTTGACAAATTGTTGTTTGATAACAATTTGTCTCTGTAGTATTCATACTGTGTGGATCTAGCTTTCAGCTCCGCTTTCAGCTCCGCTTTCAGCTTTTCTGCGTAACTAGAAAAGATATCTAATATATTAACCACTTGGGTTTGAACTTCGATTGATGGAATAGGGATTTCAATTTCTAAAATCTCAGGCATATATGGGTGTTTAATTCCACTGCCTCTAAATGCTTTGGCAATTAAATCGTTTTTAGATTTTAGGAAGTAATATACATATTTTGTTAATAGAACATTTTTATCATATGATGTTCCGATTATGTTACCTGCATTAATAAATTTACCATTATAGTATTGAACGTAAGGGTTACCACCTGATGGGATATAAACAATTTCTTCTTCATAAACATCTCCATCTCAAATATCTGTAGATGTAAACATATCAGATGGATATGTTGTAAGTAGTTTTATATCTCCATTTTCTACAACTAATTCTTTGGCTTCTTTTGAAAGTATTGACTTATAGTTTATTTCACTTTTTAAGAGTTTAGTTTTGTCAAAATTAGCGAATGATTTGCTTCAAATTGTTACTTCATAAAGTTTCTTAATTTGTACATTTTTTATGTCGTTTGCTGAAAGGAAGTTTTCAATAGAAAAATTAGTTTGATTTTCATTTTTCATAATATTTAAAATCCTTTTCTACAAGTCTCCAAGACTTTTAGCTAATCTTTCAACAATTTCATCAATTTTTGCTCTAAGCACAGCTTGCTCTGCAACAATTTCTTTGATTTCTTGATTTAACTTCTTAATATCAATAACTTCTCTTGTGTCTTCTTTTTCAACATAAGTGTTTACAGAAAGACTGTAATTATTATTTGCTATATCTTCTGTTCTAACAATTTTAAGGACATTTACTTTATCTTCGTCTGAATTGTATAAGTTGATAATGTTTTGAATGTTTTCATCGGTTAACTTGTTGTTATTTGCAATTTTAATGAACTCCTTACTTGCGTCAATGAATTTAACTTCATTGCTTGTTTTATTTTTCTTAATTACAAGGATGCAAGTTGAAATACTTGTTCCATAGAATAAGTTGTCTGGTAATTGAATAATTGCATCAACAAAGTTGTTATCTACAAAGTATTTTCTGATTTTAGCTTCAGCTCCAGCACGATACATAATTCCAGGGAAACAAACGATTGCAGCTGTACCATCTGCTGAAAGTTTGTGAAGTGCATGTTGGACAAATGCTCAGTCAGCTTTAGATTTGGGAGCTAGCACACCAGCTGGTGCAAATCTAGGATCAGCAATTAATGTTGCATTAGCATCGCCTTCCCATTTAATTGAGTAAGGTGGATTAGAAACGATTACATCAAATGGTTCTTCCTCATCTAAACCGGGATGAGTTAATGTGTCATCACAAATGATTTTAAACTTACTGTAGTTAATATCATGTAAGAACATATTGATTCTACATAAGTTATAAGTAGAAACATTAATTTCTTGTCCATAAAGACCTTCTTTAATGTTGTCTTTCCCGAGCACTTTAATTGATTGAAGTAATAGAGAACCACTACCAGCACACATATCATAAACTTTTCTAACTTCAGTTCTATTTCCAAGAGCAAGTTTGAAAAGTAATTTACTTACTTCTTGTGGAGTAAAAAATTCACCACCTGATTTACCTGCGTTTTGAGCATACATAGAAATTAAAAACTCATATGCATCACCAAATAAGTCAATAGTGTTGTCTTCAAAGTTTCCAAGTTCCATTTTTTTAACACCTGTAAGAAGTGCTCTTAATGTAGCGTTACATTTTGCAACTGTGTTTCCTAATTTGTTGCTGTTAACATCAAAATCTTCGAAAAGTCCTTTAAGGTCACCTTCGCTTGAACGACCCTTTGCAGAATTTTCAATGTTTTTAAAGATATTTTCAAGTGTTTCATTTAAGTTTTCGTCGTTGGTTGCATTAGCTTCAACATTTGTAAAAAGTTGTGAAGGGTAAATGAAAAACCCTTTTGCAGAAATAATAGCTTCTTTGATGTTATCTTTAATTTCGTCATCACTTAAAGCTTCATAATTAAAATCTAAATCACCACTTTCGTGTTGAATGGTATTTACATATCTTGTGATACTTTCTGAGATAAAACGATAAAAAAGTGTTCCAAGTACATAGTTTTTGAATTCTCATCCATCAACTTGACTTCTTAATTGATCAGCGATGTTTCAAATTGTTTTGTGCAATTCAGCTCTTTGTATTTCTTTTGTATTGTCCATAAAAATTCCTTTCATTTACACCTAAATTGTCGTTATTTTAAATTATATTAAAATATTTTATATTTTAAGATAGATATATGCTATTATGCTGTTGATTTTTTATTTAAAAAACTATTTAACACTTAGTTAGTTGATATAACTATTTTTTATAATAAATTGATAACTTTTGCTATCTAAATTTATTCTAAAAAAAAAAAAAAAAAACAAAGTAAATAGCCAAAATTACAAAAAAAATAGATATGAGAAACTATTATTTCTAAATAATAAAAATATATTTTCTTATTAAAATTCATTTCTTAATTAAATATTCTATGTGTTACTAATTTAGCATTATTATCGTAAGTGTTGGAATGCAATGTTTTATTTAAAATTATCAAATTTACATTAAAATCGATTTTAGTATGTAGTATAAAAAATGTATAAAAAATTACCAATTAAAATTGATAATCGAACTCTTTATTAAAAGAAAGCCACCTCTGTTTGAGGTAAAGATTAACACATTTATTTTGTATGATTCAAATGAAGAATCCATAAAATTCAGGTATGTGGATTTACCACCTCACTAAATATTCCATTTTATGGTTTCTTTTTTGTTGTCTTAGTAGCTTATTTCGCTAATTTTAGCAACCTAAAAAAATATTGTAAAAAAGGTGATATAACTTTCTAAAAGTATTAAAATAGAAACATGCTACCAATTAAAAAGGCTATAAAAAAAATGACATATATGCAAATGCATACTTTTATATTTGCAATCTTTTTTTTATTAATTTCTGTAGTGTTTTTATCTCTTATAGGAATTAATCGTGGTCTATTTTTTGGGTATGCATTAGGTGGTCTACTAATTTATTTTTTATTTAAATTAAACTGACTTTTTGCGTATTTATTTCTAAGAAATAAAAAAACAAAATTGTATGCTTTATCGATTTTAAAATCAGTTTTATTTTTCTTAATTTTAGGTGCGATCGTGTACTTAATGTTTTTTATTAATACTGAGTACCTAAAACAAATCCAGATTACCGAATATTCAGTATTGCAAGTATTAGATAAACCATTTAATTTCTTTGCATTTGCTGGAGGAATATTAACTAATATTTTTGTGATTATCATCACAGAAATAGTTAATAAAAAAATAAGAAACTAAAAAGAAAGGAGATGAGCAGGATGGATACATTTTTAAAAGGTCTTTGAGTTTGAAATCAACCACAAATGTTATCGCTTGTAGTTACTGTTTTTATAGTACTAATTATTTGTTTAGTTGTCTATTTCAAAGTATCAAAAATTAAACCAAATGAAGCTCCAAAAGGTGTAGTACTCATTGCTGAAGGTTATGTTAAGTTCATTGACAAAACTTTCGATGATGCAACTGGTGGAACACAAGTGCAAAATTCAAGATACTATATTTTGACTTTAGCTACTTTTATTCTAATTGGTAACCTTACAGCTGTCTTTGGTTTAGAACCGATCGTAACATCTTATTCAGTTCCGTTAACATTAGCTTTAATGAGCTGACTTGGTATCTTTGTTTGTGGCGCAGTGTACCGTAAGTGAAGATATCTAAAATCATTTATCAACCCACTTGATTTACCTGGTAAAGTATCTCCTCTTATTTCTCTTAGTTTTCGTATTTATGGAAATGTTATAGGAGGATCTACAGTTATTTTCTTATTTTATTCATTCTGTGGATGAATATGGACAAAAGTAACAGGATCAAGTAATCAACAATTCTTCTTTGGATTGATTTTATCACCTGCATTACACTTTTATTTTGACTTATTCGGCTCTACCTTACAAGCTTACATATTTTCACTTTTAACACTTGTATACTGAACTATTGAGTCAACTGCAGAAGAAGTTAAACCTAAAAAACTTAAAAAAGGTAAATCAAAAATTGTAAGAAGTAACAAAAACCTTAATTCACAATTATCACAAGCAATTTATTAAATAGAAAAGAGGATTAATTATGATTGAAACAGTAACAAAATTTCTAGAAGAAACTGCAAATAACACTACTCAAGCAGCTGCACAAAATGGTGGAGACATCAAATCAGGTCTTGTTGCTATTGGTGCAGGATTAGCTGCAATTGGTGTTTTAGGAACAGGTATCGGACAAGGCTATGCTGCTGGTAAAGCTGCAGAAGCTGTTGGAAGAAATCCTGAAGCAGAATCAAAAATCCGTTTAATGTTAATTATCGGTGTTGGTATTGCTGAAACAGCTGCTATTTATGCATTTATTATTGCTTTATTATTAATGTTCATTAAATAATAACTATGGTTCAAAATTTAATTTATCTTAAGCAAGAATCATTGAATCAACAAGTCCAAGAAAAATTCAATGGACTATTTCCGAGTGTTCCAATGATGATTGCTACTATCATCGCTTTTTTAATTGTGTTTTTATTACTTACATATCTTTTATATAAACCAGTTAAAAAGATGATGAAAAATAGAACAAATTTCATCCAAGAAAATATCAACAGTGCTATTAAACAAAAAGAAGACAGTTTACAAGTTTTAAACGATGCAAACGAAAAACTTAAAGAAGCTCACAAGCAAGCAGATAGCATTGTTAACAAAGCAAAAATAAAAGCTGGTGAAGTTTCTAAAACTTATATTGACAAAGCAAAAGCTGAATCATATAGATTACTTGAAGAAACTAACCAAGATATAGCGTTGCAAAAGAAAGAATTTGATGCTAATGCTAAAAAATATGTAATCCAAGTAGCTACAGAATTAGCAGAGAAAATCTTACGTAAAGAAATTTCTCCACAAACTCAAGATGAAATTATTAAAAACTATCTTGAATCAAGTGAGTAATTAACTTTTACAGCTATATAACTACTATAAAAGTAAAATAGCAAAACTTTTAAGATTTTATTATGTACAAAAAAAGAAATACATCTGCATATGCAGTAGCAATTTATGACTTGGTCAAAAAACAAGATAAATTTAAATTAATTCAACCTCAATTTGAGGCTGTTAAAGATTTAATTGACACAATTCCAGGTTTTATCGAATATATAGGAAACGACTTAATTCCTGAAGCTGAAAGATTCAAAACAATCGATATGGCTTTTGATAAAAATCAATTTGACTATATTGTAATTAACTCAATTAAAGTTATAGTTCAAAGAAAAATGGTGTCTCAATTAAAAAACATCATCATTGAATATTTAAAGTTATCAAATGATGCATTAAGAATTCGTTATGTAGTAGTTGAATCAGCTTTCCCATTAAGTGATGAGCAACTTCAACAAATCAACGACAAACTTCAAAAAGTAACAAGACGTACAATTGAAATTCACAATGTAATTAACCCGAATATTATTAGTGGATTTAGAATTGTGTCTAAAACCGAAGTTATTGAAATGAACATACTACATGACTTAAACAAAATCAAAAACGAAATTATTTTTAAACAGAAAGAAAAGGAGGTGTAATTTATGGCTATCAAATTAGATGATATTTCTGCAATCATTAAAGAAAGAATTCAAAACATTGGTAAAGTAGCTGACAGATCAGAAATTGGTCAAGTTATCTCAATTGGTGATGGTATTGCTGTTGTATCAGGTCTTCAAAAGGTTAAAAATGCCGAAATCGTAGTTTTTGACAACGGTGTTTATGGACTTGCTTTAAACCTTGAAGAAGAAACAGTTGGAGTTGCTTTATTTGGTGATGCTAACTCTGTTTCTGAAGGAGACATTGTTAAAAGAACAGGTCAAGTTATTGACGTAAATGTTGGTGATGCTCTTTTAGGTAGAGTTGTTAACGCCCTTGGAGAACCAATTGATGGTAAAGGTAAAATTCAAGGAACAATTAAAAGTGAAATCTTCAAAATTGCTCCTGGTGTTATGACTAGAGAAGAAGTTAACCAACCACTTGAAACAGGTATTATTGCGATTGACTCAATGATTCCAATTGGTAAAGGCCAAAGAGAGCTTATCATCGGTGACCGTCAAACTGGTAAAACAGCTATGGCTATTGATGCTATCATCAACCAAAAAGGTAAAAACGTTAAGTGTGTTTACGTAGCAATTGGACAAAAGAACTCAACAGTTGCGCAAATCGTTAACAAACTTAATGAATTTGGTGCGCTTGATTACACAGCAGTAGTTGTTGCAGGAGCTTCAGAATTAGCTCCACAACAATACATTGCTCCATATACAGGAGTTACTATTGCAGAATACTGAATGTCTCAAGGACAAGACGTATTAATTGTTTATGATGATTTATCAAAACACGCAGTTGCATATAGAACGCTTTCACTTCTTTTAAGAAGACCACCTGGTCGTGAAGCTTACCCTGGGGATGTTTTCTACTTACACTCTCAACTTTTAGAGCGTGCAGCTAGACTTAACAAAGAAAATGGTGGAGGTTCAATTACTGCACTTCCAATCATTGAAACACAACAAGGGGATATTTCAGCTTACATTCCAACTAACGTAATTTCAATTACAGATGGTCAAATTTTCACAAAAGAATCACTATTTAACTCAGGACAAAGACCTGCTGTTGATATTGGTTTCTCAGTTTCTCGTGTTGGTTCAGCTGTGCAAATTAAAGCTATGAAACAAGTTGTCGGTTCACTTAAACTTGAACTTGCTCAATACAACGAAATGTTAGCTTTTGCTCAATTTGGTTCAGACCTTGATGAGTCAACTAAATCAATTTTAGAACACGGTGCTAAAGTATATGAACTTTTAAAACAAGAACAATACTTTGCGATTCCACAAGTTACACAAGCTATTATTCTTTTAGGAGTTAAAGAAAGAATTATTAACCCACTTCCAAAAGAATACATTAAAGAATACAGAGATAACGTTATTGCATTTGTAAACAAAACAGCTGAAGGTATGGAACTTTTCTCAAACATTGCTTCAAAAGGTTTATTCACACCTGAAGACTACCAAACAACAGAAAAAGTATTAGTTAAGATAGTACAAAACATCATCGCTACAATTCCTAACTATGATCCTAAGTTGCATAAAGCATTTCCTAAAAAATACAATGACTTACTTAAATAATTAAAATGGCAAACTTAAATTCAATTAAAAATAGAATTAATGTAATTAACAATACCAAAAAGATTACTAATGCTATGCAATTAGTATCAACTGCTAAATTACGTAGAATTAGAACTGAATTTGAAAGTATTGAAACATATTTAAATTCACTAAATGAAATGTTTAGAGAATTAGCATCACACGTTGAACCGAGAGAGTTTTACTCAATTTTCCCTAAAAACACTAATGTTGATTCTGATTTACACATCATCATCACATCTGATTTAGGATTATGCGGTTCATACAATACTAATATTGTTAAATTACTTAAAGAAACTCTTAAACCAAGCGACAAAATCATTGTGCTCGGAGGAAAAGGACTTGCTCTATTGCATTCATTTAAATATGATGAACAAGTCATTTCTAAATACACAGAACTAGGAGATAAAATCTCTTATGAACTTGGTTCTGTTGTATCTAAAAAAGCTTTTGAAGAATATTCAAACAAAAGAGTTGCTAACATTTACATCTATTACACAGAATTTATTAACAACATTACACAGGAAGCTAAAAAACTTAAACTTTTCCCACTAGACATTGAATCTGAAAATGCTAGTGTGCAAGCTAGAAACACAATTGAATTTGAACCTAACTCAGAAGTGGTGCTTAAAAACTCAATTCCACTTTACTTAGCAAGTATGGTTTATGGACTTGCTACAGGTTCAAAAGTTTCAGAAATCGCTTCAAGACGTAATGCTATGGAAAATGCTACAAATAATGCAACAGACTTAGTTGATGAGTTAAGATTACAATTTAACAGAAAACGTCAAGGTAACATAACTCAAGAAATCAATGAAATTGTAGCTGGTGCAGATGCTACTTAATTAAAATAAGGAGGAATGAATGGTAAAAAACAAAGGAATTATCGTTCAAATCTTAGGTCCAGTTGTGGACGTTAGATTTGAAGAAGGAAAATTACCTCACTTACTTAATGCTGTTGAATTAGAACATGATGGAAAAGTTTACACATTCGAAGTTGCTCAACACATTGGGGATGATACAGCTCGTACAATCTCAATGGTTTCTACAAATGGACTTCAAAGAGGAATGGTTGTAACTGACACAGGTGCACCAATTTCTGTACCTGTAGGAAACGTTGTTTTAGGTAGAATGTTTGACGTTTTAGGGAACCCAATTGACAACTTGCCTTTACCAAAAGACATTGAAAGAGATCCTATCCACGCACTAGCACCTTCTTATGAAGAACAAAAAAGTTCATCAGAAGTGCTTGAAACTGGAATTAAAGTTATTGACCTGCTTATTCCTTATGCAAAGGGTGGAAAAATTGGTCTTTTTGGTGGAGCTGGAGTTGGTAAAACAGTTCTTGTTCAAGAACTTATTAACAACATAGCTACAGAGCACAATGGACTTTCAGTATTTGCTGGAGTTGGAGAAAGAACACGTGAAGGAAATGACCTTTACTATGAAATGAAAGCTGCAGGAGTTTTAGATAAAACTGCACTTGTATTTGGACAAATGAACGAACCACCTGGGGCACGTATGAGAGTCGCTCTTACAGGTCTTACAATGGCTGAATACTTTAGAGATAAACAAAATCAAGACGTACTTTTATTCGTTGACAACATCTTTAGATTTACACAAGCTGGTTCAGAGGTTTCTGCTCTTTTAGGACGTATGCCATCAGCTGTTGGTTACCAACCGACACTTGCTACAGAAATGGGTGCTCTTCAAGAAAGAATTACTTCAACACGTAGAGGTTCAATTACATCAGTTCAAGCTGTTTATGTGCCTGCTGATGACTTAACTGATCCAGCACCTGCTACAACTTTCACTCACTTAGATGCTAAAACAGTTCTTGACCGTGGAACAGCAGCACTTGGAATTTATCCAGCTATTGACCCACTTAACTCTTCATCAAGATTACTTGATCCATTAATTGTTGGATATGAACACTACGAAACAGCTCAAGAAGTTGTTGCAATCTTACAAAGATTTAAAGAACTTCAAGATATTATTGCGATCTTAGGGATGGGTGAATTATCTGAAGAAGATAAGAAAATTGTTAACAGAGCAAGAAGAATTAGACAATTCTTATCTCAACCTTTCACAGTTGCTGAAAAATTCAGTGGTATTAAAGGTAGATATGTTCCATTATCTGAAACAATTAGAAGTTTCAAAGTTATTCTTTCAGGTGAATTAGATAACCTTCCAGAAGAAATGTTCAGATATGCTGGAAGCATTGATGATGTTATTGAACGTTACAAAAAATATCAAGAAGAAAATAACATTTCAACTGAATCATCAACAGATAAAAAATAATGAATAATACAACTCATTTATTAATCACAGTACCATCAGGTGTATTTTATGAAGGTGATGTAAACATTGTTACATTAAAAACAGCATCAGGTTACATCGGGCTTCAAGCTAATAGAACACCACTTTTCTCAAACATTGAAATTTGCAACTTATCAATCAAACCTGAAAATGGTGAAGAAATTCGTTGCTACATCGGTGGTGGTCTTGTATATGCTGATGAGAAAAAAGTATCAATCATAACAGATGATATTATCAATGTTAAAAACATTGATGTCCAAAGAGCGCTTCGTGACCGTGATAAACTTATTAAACAAATCGAAGAGGCTTCACACAATGATTCAGTAAACAAAACAAAATTAGAGTCTAAACTTAAAAAAGCTCTTTTTAAAATTGATGCATACAATTTATTCAATAAATAATATTTGCAACCTTTTTAGGTTGCTTTTATTATGAGCTTGATGTAAAAAAAGGAAAACAAAAAAAGTTGCTATTAACAACTTTTTTTCATATGGGGCGAACGACGGGATTCGAACCCGCGCATGATGGGACCACAACCCACTGTGTTAACCACTTCACCACGTTCGCCATAAGTAAAACTATTATACCACTATTTTAAGCATCTAGTAAACAATTTAATTAATTTTTAGACCTTGTTTTAAGGTGTTAAAATCTATTTTCAACATTATAAAAATGATATAAAATTTATTTTATTTAAGGAGTATATTATTATGACTGAAAGAGATAAATACATAGACTTATTAGTAAAAATTGTTGATGCATTCGGTGGGCTTGACAATATTACTTCATTCAATAATTCAGCATCACAATTAAGATATGATGTTAAAAATGTTTCATTAGTTTCAAAAGCAGTATTTGAACAATTAGGTGCTACATCAGTTAAAATTTTCGAAGCACAAAAACACGTTCAAGTTGAACTACCAAATGCAGAAGCTTTAAATGCACTTATCAAAATTAACAAAGACTTAATTTCATCAATGTGTAAATCAGTTGAAGTTTCAACTGTTTCAACATCAAATAATGCAACAGCATCTACTCAAGCAGTTTCAGAATTAGAAATCTTAGCACCTGCTTCAGGACAAATTGTTTCACTTGAATCATTAAATGATGGTGTATTTTCAAATGATTTAGTTGGAAAAGGATTTGCAATCAAATTAGATGGAACATCAGGTAAAATTGTTGCTCCATTTGATGGAAAAATAACAATGCAACCAGCAAGCAAATCACAAGTTATCTTATCTAACACATCATTAGGTGTTGAAGCTGTTATTGTTTTTGGTTTAAACTCATACAAATTAGATGGAATTGGTATGGACGCTAAAGTTTCATTAAACCAAGAAGTTAAATCTGGAGATGAATTAATCGTTTTAGATTTAAACAGATTCAAAGCAGAAAATATTGATCAAGAAATTATTTTTGCATTAACAACTGATTCAAAATTACAAAACTTTAAAAACTTAGAACACAAAAACATCAAACATTCAGAAGTTATTGGTAAATTAGTTTAATCTTTAGATTAAACTGAGTTGTAAATCAGAGCAGAAAAAATCTGTTCTTTTTTTATTAAAAAAATATTTTTTTGGTGATATATATTCCAAAAAAGTTTTAAAATAAAAGTACCTCATTATTTTGATATTTAATGAGGTAACCTGGAATTAGAAAATATAAACTCTTTGATAGCATCTCTTTTTCCGGGACACAAGCACCATTTAAATGGTGCTTTTTTTGTATTACAATTTTATATTATGAGTAAAAGTAAGAATACCAAAGGACATAGATGATTTAGTCACACAGAATTATTGACAGGTTTTATAGATCTAAAAACACGAGAAATTCACAAAGTCTTAATTTCAAATTCACTTTTAAAAAAGTTTGCTGATTCAAATTCAAATATTGAGGATAATTTTTCATCATTTTCTGATAGTGATTTTACTAATAAGAAAATTTTTGAGAATGTTCAAGAATTATTCAATAGCAAGCAGACTGAAGTGGATTTTTCGACTTTGTATCGAAACTCAAATAATGAAGAAAAAACTAAATATGAAATATATACTGATGCCATTGAAAAATTAGCTATTGAAAAAATAACCGATGATACAAAAGCAGCAAATTTTAAAGGTAAAATGCCGGAATACTTATTTAAAGCAATATGTTTCACAGATTCCAAAGTAAAGAATCGAGAAAAGTTTAATATTGATGACATATTGAAAAAAGATGAGGAATTTATAAAAAATAAAAAGGTTACTGAGTTTTTGAAAAAATTCTTTGAAAAGGGAAAAGATAACTTTGCAAATTATCCTGCTAAAAATCATAAATATTTCAATTGTGAAAAATTTGAACCAGATAATCCTGTATTATGATTTGTATATTACTTCTTGAAACTAATATTTCGCGATGAATCACTTCTGAAAATATTTAATGAGAGTGAGAAGCAAAGATTATGATGATATATTATTTGTGGCAACAAAACAGAAGATTATCCTAATTCACTTACATTTATTCTTGCAAATTACTATCATTTTTATGCTGAAACTTCTTTATATCTTAAGGCATTAGAAATTTCTGATTTTAATCACATAGATTCAACTGAAGGAATATTTTCAGATAAAAAGTTTATGGTTGATTTAGATAACGTAAATATATTAAAACCATTTATTTACGATTTCAAGACGTATTCTGATTCTAACTATCTAAAAAGTGACCGAAATATTCATCAATTATGTTGGTATATTTACATTCTTATTAATAACAAAACAAACAAAAGTAATGAATATAAATCATTAATTGAAAGCATTGAATTTAAACCTGATAAACTTACTGAAACAAATGCTATTGTTTGTGATCATCAGTTACCTGCTGAAAGTAATGATGTTCAAGTTGAAAAGCAGATCTCTGTTGAAACTGATCTTACGAATGAAGTTGTAACTAAAATTAGTGCTGAAAGAAAAACTGTGAAGGTTAGAGCTGCGTGAACTTCCTTAGGGGCTATATTAACATTAATTTTGATGGGAATTCTTCTTGGTATTCTAAAAGCAGTCGGGTTAATGTAACTAGGTTGATAAAAGTAAGATAGAAAATCAAAAAAACTGTTTTTCTACCTTATCTCAGCTCAATATGGCTGGTGGATTTGTTTTTATGAAAAGTATATTAAAATTCCTATCACTTCAGCAGCGATAGGAATTTTAATAATTATTATTTTTAGTTTTTTGATTCTTGTTCTAAAATTGATTTTTGTTTCTTGAGACGACCTAAGAAATTTTGGATTTTTGGTCTCATGTAACTTACAAATTTTGGTGTGACAAAGTATAAACATAAAGCGTATAAGATTACACAAACACCAAATACAACAGTTACATCATAAGGGAATAATAGTCATTTTGGTTGTCAACTAGCTTCAGCTTTCTCTGTTCCTTCGTTAACATTAATCATTCTAGGAACTCAAAATAGTGTGATTATAATTCCAATAATGAATACATAGTTAACAAGTCTTCAAACACTCATTTTTTCTTTTAAAACAACAAAGAAACCGAATGATAGAACTAAGATTGGAAAGAAAATTGATGCTAATATACGTGCATAAAGAGGTACATTATAAACAGAATTTGGAACGATTCTATCTCAAGGGATGATGTTTCCACTTGTTAAAATCATTGCAGCAGCCAAAACTCAAAATATTACTAAAAATGATATGTATCAACCATTAATTGGTTTTCTAGCTTTCTTTTCGTTTTTGTTTTCTTGTTTTTTATTATTCACGAGAATCTCTCAATCTCATCATTTTTAGGACAAATTCTGCAACAGGCATTGTTGTTGTTTCTTGTTTACCATATTCACGGTATGAAACAGTTTCATTTAATCTTTCAGCTTCTCCAACAATGATTTGGAATTTAGATTTTGACATTTGTGCTTCACGCACTTTTTTACCTAAACGTTCTTCACGGTCGTCTAATTTAGATCTAAAGTCTGCATTGAATAATAATTGGTTAATGTCTGATGCGTATTTCACGTCTTCTGGATTATTTGTAGCAGGAATAACTGTGAATTGTTTTGGTGCTAATCAGAATGGAAGCACACCTTTTGTTTGTTCTAAAAGAATTGAAACAAAACGTTCATATGTTCCAATAAGACCTCTGTGGATCATAACTGGACGTTCTTCTTGATTGTCTTTGTTTGTGTATGTGATATCAAATCTTTCAGGTAATAAGAAGTCAAGTTGTAATGTAGAAACTGTGATTTCGTGTCCTAAAGCTGTAAAGATTTGAATATCCATTTTAGGTCCATAGAAAGCAGCTTCTCCGATTTTTTCTTCGTATTTAACACCTAATTCATTAAGTACTTTTCTAAGTTCATTTTCAGCTTCATTTCACATCTTGTCATCTGAATAGTACTTATCTGTGTTTTCAGGATCTCTTAAACTTAAAGAAACATAACTAATTTGAATTTTAAAGATTTCTAATGTTTCTTTAATTAATTGATACATTGATTTGAATTCTTGAGCAATTTGATCTTTTCTAACAAACAAGTGTCCTTCTGTTAAAAGCATTCCTCTAACACGTTCAAGACCTGTAAGAGCACCTGATTTTTCATATCTGTAAAGTTGTGATTGTTCTGAATATCTAATTGGTAAGTCACGGTATGAACGTTTTTCTGTGTTGTAGCAAATAATGTGGTGAGGACAAGTCATTGGACGTGCGATTAACTTTTCATTTTCAAGCACAACTGGTTTAAACATATCATCTTTGTAGTGAGCTAAGTGTCCTGAAATTTTGTAAAGTTCTTCTTCACCAAAGTGTGGTGTTAAAACTTCTGTGAAACCGTATTTTCTGTCCATTTTAAGAACAAGGTTTCTAATTTCATTGTGAATGTACATTCCATCTTCTAATCAGAATGGTAATCCTTGACCACCTAATTTGTTGAATGTGAATAATTTCATTTCTTTACCAATTTTACGGTGGTCTCTTTCTTTTCTATCTTTAAGGATTTCTAAGTATTCTTCAAGTTCTGCTGCTGTATCTCAAGATGTTCCATAAATTCTTGTTAATTGGATGTTATCTGAATTTCCTCTTCAGTATGCACCAGCTAAGTTAAGTAATTTAAAGTGTTTAATATGTTTTGTGTCTTCAACGTGTCCACCAGCACATAAGTCAACAAAGATTGTTTCATTACTTAAAGGATCTACAAGAGCATAGAATGTAACTTCTTTACCTGCTGCTACTAATTCGTCATAAAGTTCTTTTTTGTAAGGTTTACCTTCAAATGAATATTCATCTATTGAAACTTGCTTCATAACTAAATTTCTTGAAGCAAGTTTTTTCATAAACTTTTCAATTTTAAGTAATTCTGTTTCTGAAAGTGGTTCAGCAAATTCAAAGTCGTAGTAAAAACCTTCTTCAGTAGCTGGACCAAATCCTAATTTAACATTTGGATAAAGTTTTTCAACAGCTGCACCAAGTAAGTGACTTGTTGTATGGTTAAGTTTTTTATTAGCTTTCATATTAATTTACCTCTTATTTATCGTTTTTGGGTTTTGTCAATGAGGAATAAAGTCCCATTTTTTTCATTAACTTGTTTAAATTATAATCTGCGATTTTAGAAGCTTTAATTGCACCTTCATCAGTTATTTTGTCAACTTCTTTTAAAGCTGCATTGTATTTTGATTGAATATCAATTAAAAGATTTTTAACTGATGTAGCAACTGCTTCTTTAAATTCTTTATAGTTTTTATCTTTAAATAATTCTTCTGCTTGTTCAAGTGTTATGTTGTTTAATGAAGCATAGATATTAAGTAAGTTTAAGATACCAGGTTTATCATTTGAAATATATACTTTACCTTCTGAGTCAGTAACTGCTTTCATAATCTTGTTGTAAGCTTGCTGTGGGTCTTCAAGTAAGTAAATGGTTGATTTGGTACCATGTTCGCTTTTTGACATTTTAGCAGTAGGATCAGTAAGTGATTTAATTCTTGCTCCAACTTTAGGAACAACTCCGTTAGGAATTGTGAAGTTAGCATTGTATTTTGAATTAAATCTTTCAGCAATGTTTCTGGTTAATTCAAGGTGCTGAGTTTGATCTTCTCCAATAGGAACTACATCAGGGTTGTATAAAAGAATATCAGCAGCCATTAGTACTGGATACATTAAAAGACCAGTAGGTATTTTAGAAGTCCCGTTAGCTTGTTTAATTTGTTGTGACTTATCTTTGAATTGGGTCATTCTTTGCAATTCACCAATTGTCGTTTCTGATGTACAAAGTCAATTCATCATTCCGTGCGCACTAACTTGTGATTGATAGAAAATTGTTACATTTTCTGGATTAAGTCCACAAGCTAAATAAAGTGCAACAATGGTTTTTCTTGCTTTTTTAAGTTCAGCTGGATCGACACTTCCGGTTGTAAGTGCGTGTAAGTCAGCTACAAAAATGTATGATTCATAATCATTCTGCATTTGCACAAAATTTCTAATTGCACCAATGTAATTACCTAATGTTAAATCACCAGTTGGTTTTATTCCACTTAATAATTTTTGTTTCATAACACTCCTTAACTAATTAATAAAGTTATTTATTAATTATATTGTTTTTTAAATAATGTATATTCATTTTGTTGATTGATTTTACAAATGCAAATAGCTGAATTAATCAAACAAAATTAATTAATAAATTAAGCGAAAAGAAGCAAAATAAAAAATCTTTTTAAATAGGTTATATAGAGCTAAATAATAATTCATTATTTATAAAATAATGATAGAATAAATAAGCATAAAACAGCAGTTTATTATGACTTTTAAATAAATTTAACATGACTATAACATTGCAAGTAGATTAGCTGATTTAATCCAAAGCATTAAGTTAAATTTAACTAGTTAGAAATAAACCCTCTAAGTTATGCAGAAAGAGGTAAAAATACTATGTCAAGATACACAGGACCTGTATTTAAAAAGTCACGTCGTTTAGGATTCTCTATCTTAGAATCAGGTAAAGAATTCGCTAAAGGTAAAAAGAGAACTTATGCTCCAGGACAACACGGAAACAAACGTGTTAAATTATCTGAATACGGATTACACTTATACGAAAAACAAAAAGTTAAACACTTATTTGGTTTAAATGAAAAACAATTAAGAAGAGTTTTTGAAAAAGCTGTTAAAGCTAAAGGGATTACAGGGACAAACTTACTTCAATTATTAGAAGTTCGTTTAGACAACTTAGTTTATAGAGCAGGATTTGCTACAACAAGAAGACAAGCTCGTCAACTTGTTAACCACGGACACTTTGTTGTTGATGGTAAAAAAGCAAACATTCCTTCTATGTCAATCTCATTAGGTTCAGAAATTACTCTTAAAGAAAAATCAAGAGACAACAAACAAATTCTTGAAGCTATGGAACAAAAAGCTGCTTCAGCTTGAATGACAAGAAAAGACTTTTCAGTTAAATTAGACCGTTTACCAGAACGTAACGAAATTCACGCAGAAATTAAGGATGCTTTAATCGTTGAGTTCTACTCAAAATAGTAATTAGGAATATTAGGAGTTTTATTTATGAAAAAAGATATTCACTTACCATACCACGAAGTAAACGTTACTTGTTCAACTTGCCACAAAGTGTTCCAATTCAAATCAGTTAAACCAAACTTTACAGTAGACGTATGTTCAGGATGCCACCCAGTTTACACAGGGTCAAGAGCACAAGTTAAAGCGACAGGTAGAATCGACAGATTCAACAAAAGACTTGAAAAAATGAACAGTAAATAATTATTGTTTCATTTATACATCTAACTCAAATTACTTTATGTAGTTTGGGTTTTCTTTTTCACCTAGTAACAAGGTAATTTAGTTTATTTAATAAATTAAATAACTTAATAATAAAATTTCACTTTTATATATAAACAATTATAATTGTTAGATAATTTATAAACCCTTAAAGGAGCATTATGAACTTTGAAGAAAAATATTTTTTCTTAAAACCTGGTTTCTGATCTTGAACCGGTGGTGGTGAAATATCAGAGACAATGCTAGCTCAAACTAATTTAGGTCTTAGATTATCTTGAGTTATTGCTATGTTGATTATTTTTGTTATTTGAATCTTCAAAAGACAAATACACGAAGCAATTAAGCGTAAAAATGTGTCTGCAAAAACTCAAGAAATATTAATTAGAACTGCAGGAGCACTAACACTTACATTTATCGCTGCTAGAGCTATTGTGTTTGGAGTTACACAATATCCAGGTAAATGAGAATCTATACCACTTCATATGTGTAGAATTTTAGGAATTTCAATTGGTATTGTGCTTTTATTAAATAAACCACAATGAATGAAATATTTAATTTCACTTAGTTTCCTTGGTGCAACTATTGCGCTTATATTACCTGATGTTAAGATAAATTACACACCTGATGAAACATTTACAGCATTTGGTAAATTCTATGAAAAAGGTAAAGAATACGAGTTCCATATTTACTACGATAACTACATATTCTATGATTTAATGGCACTTCACGTATTTATGTTGCTTTCTACATTTATTGTTTCTATTGTGTATCCATATTCAATGAGAAACAAAGATATCTTAACAACACTTGCGTTATTCGGATTACTTGTTGTAGCTTGCTTCTTCTTAAATTGAGCACTTGATGACTTAGCACCAAGTGCTTGAAAGAGCAATTACATTTACGTAGGAAAAGACAAATATAATCCATTCTCAAGTTTAATTGGTCCGTTAATGAAATGACCATTTAATGTGTTTACATTAATTGTAATAGGAACGCTTTACTTATATGCATGTGCCGGTATCTTTATTCTTCAAGATAAAATTATTTTTAACTTTGGAAAAGGTAAGAAATTCTTATCATTTGGTAAGTCTTCAAAACAATTCTTAAAACCTAGATTCAATGTTAAAAAGTATGATAATTTATATGTGTTTTAATTAGAAAATTAGGCAATCAAATTTGGTTGCTTTTTTCTTTTACTATAGTGCACAAGCTGTAAAAAAAGAGCAGTCATTGTTGACTACCCTTTAGTTTTTTCATTGTAATATGTGCTTGTGCTTGATGAAAGTTGATCATTAATTGGTTGAAGTGTTTTGTGAATTGTTGAACTATTATTGATTTCATAAATATTAATTACGTTAGCATCAATTCCATCTTCAGCTGAAGCAAAGTAGTTTCTAAGAACTAATTCATAATCAACTGCTTGTGAAGGAACATAGTTAATGTAATTGAAATTTGTTAAGTTTTTGTATGCATCAATAACATCTTCATTACTTAAATCAAGGTATGAAATTACTTTTGCAATATAAGACTTAATAAAGTCTGTTAATTTTTCAATTGTAATTTCTGCATTTTCATCTTTTTGTTCTTTAAATGTTTTTTCATTTTCAAAAACTAATGCAAATAAGACTTTAATTTCATCATCTGCATTTTCTGGTAATGAAAGTGCCGAAGCTTCTTCATCTGCTTCTGGATATGTAAAGTTCTTAATATCAGTTGCAACTTGTGTAAAGAAGTTATTTAATTTTTCTGTTTTGTTAAAGTAATCTTTAAGTCTGTAAGGATAGATGTTAATTCTATCGTCTAGATCAACATCTTCTTCACGTTCGTTATGCAAGAATTTGCTGTGTTCTGCATTTAATTCAAGATACTTATCTAAGTATTCTTTGTTAGCAGGAAGTGATAAATCAAGTAAGTCAGCGTATTTAATAATTACGTTATTTAATTTGTCTTGATTTTCGTTTTCGTCTATGAGACCTAGCTCAACGAATTTATCAGTAGCTAATTCCTTAAATGCACTTGGAGAATCTTCTGTACCTGTTTGAAGGACTTTTCATCTTTGTGCAACAGCGTGCTCAATGAATAATTGTTTTTTAAGACCGGATTCTTGTTTTGCATATTTTTTGTCGATGTGGTCGAATTGTTCTGCTAATTCTGGTAAGTTATCTAAGAATCCATCTCTAATTGTTTCTAGGTAGAGTTTGTTTGATTCTTCTGTGTTAACTTTAGATAAGATAAGTCCATCGACTAATAAAATGTTTTCTTTAGGTTTAATAACTCTAATTTCGCCATCTTCGACTTTGCCTGGGAAGTTATCTTCTCCATAGTATGCATCAATAGCATCACCATTGTACATAATAGCTGCATTGACATCTCTTTTAGGGTTAATTAAGTTATTTAATAATTCAAGTCCATCTCCTTGGAATGAGATGTTTTTGTGTCCAATTGGGAAACCTGTTCCATCTTTAATAAGTGAAACAAAAGAATCAATTAGACCTTTGTATGTTTCTTTTGTAACTGCACCAGTGAACTGATCAGCACTGTGAGTTCCATCTGCATTTGTTCAATAAGATGAACCATATAACAAGTTATCTCTGACTGCGTCAGTGATGATTCAAGAATCAAATCCATTATCAGCAACTATTTTAAGTGAGTTGATAATAGAATTTGTTTCATATCCATTATTAAATTTATCAGCGTATAAATCAAGATTAATTGCATCGTCTTCAGTTTTCTTTTCAGGTGCAATTGGTTTTTTCTTAATGTTGTAAGCAATTACCATATCTTGAGAAAAGTAAGGGAAAAAGTATTCTCAAAGTTCAGGGTAATTACCTTTTTCGTCTTTAAGCTCTTCACCATTAAATTTAGTCTTTAATTGTTCGTTGTAATTTTCAAGATGCTCTCAAACTTCAGATTTGATAATGTTTTTAAGATATTGTTTTGTTTTTTCTCTGTCGTTTTTAAGTTCAGGTTTGTTAAGTAAAATTGAGTAATCAATTTTTTGCAAGCATTCTTTTTTAATAAGTGATGCAGCTAGGAAATCTCCACCGATTCCTGCAGCTGCTTTGTGGTTGATTAATGCATTATTAAACTCATTAACTTCGTTAAATTCAGCATAACTGAATACATCTCTTAACTTCTCTTTATTATCATTTGACATATATGATCTAAAGTTGTAAAAAGGTGGTTTATAACGGTTAATTGCTTTTGAAACAATTAAGCCAGTTCCTACTGCTGCAATTGTTAAAATCCCAGCACTAATTAATGATGTTTTAATAATTTTCTTCATTATTATTTCTTACCTTTCTTAACTGCAACGTAAATAATGTTTCCGATAATAGTTAATACAAGGATAATAGCACCAAAAATAAGTCCTCAAGGCTCAAATGAACCTGCGTATAAATCAGTTCCAATTGTTTGCATATTAGACACTGTTCTAGTGATGATAAAATCATCAAATGAAAGAACAGAAGCTACTATTACAGACATAATAATTGAAGGGATCATATAAACAAAGTAAGTTTTGAATCAAGATCTTAATTTTGAGTATCCTAAATCTTGACTTGCTTCGTAAAGGTTGTTGTTGAATTTTTCACTTCTTGGTAACATAAGTGAAATTGCATATGGAAGTGTCATGATTGTGTGAGCTACTACAACACGTCCAAATCCTTCGCTATCTGTTTGAATAACTCCAAAGAAGATACCAAAGACAAGAACAAGTCCAATAGCTGTAATGTTATCTGGGTTAATAAGAGGAATGTTAATTGTTGAGTTTACGTATGATCTAACAATCTTGTTCTTCTGTCTGTATAGTGCATATACAGTTACAAGTGAAATTGTACATACTAAAAAGCTTACAATAAGAGCTAAAAGTAAGCTGTTTACAAGCGACATTGCTCTGTTGTTATCAAATAAATGAAGTCAGTTGTCAAATGTACCTTTAGTTCAAGTTGGGTTGAATTGACCTTTTGGTGTCGGTTGGTTAAATGAGTAAATAACTCCAAATAAAAGTGGTATATAAACGATTGATAAAATGATGTAAATATAAGATCTTTTTAAGAATTTACTCATAGTGCGCTCCTTTTTTAAGTCTGAAAATTATTTTAGGAGTTAATAAAATAATTCCATAAATACTTAAGAAAATAGCAGATACCACGATAACTAAAACAGAAACTGCTGCTAAGTCAAATTTATTTCCTGGGTTTGCTCTTGAGTTGATAATATCTCCAACTGTTTGATATTGTGAACCGTCTGGCAGAAGTTTTGCTGAGATAACAAAGGTTGTAGCAGACGCAAGGAACACCATACCAAAACCACTTAAGATAGCTCTAATACCATATGGAATGATAACTTTGAAAACTGTTTGAGTTTGATTGTAACCTAAGTCGTGACTTGCTTCAATGATGTTTTTTGGCATATCTTTAAACACTGTGTATAAAGGCATGATCATTAAAGGTAAATTAAGGTACATTAGTCCAAATACCATAAATGCTTCATTGTTTAAGCTTTTTGTGTTGTGTGCCATAATCCCTAAGAATAAAGCTTTAATTGAATAAATTCTAGCAATTGTGAAAATTGCAAGTGGTGAAATTATTAAACTAAGTGCACAAATTTTGAAAATCTTAGATTTAGATGTTGAAACAAAGTAAGCATATGGGAATCCAATGATTAAGCATAACATTGATGCTGCTAATCCGATTCATAATGAACGTCCCATAATTTTTCAAGTACTTGATGACTTGATTAAAACTCAGTTATCAAAACTTTCGTTTGGTATAAGTGCATAAAGCACAATTAAAATAATTGGAAGAATAATAAGTAAGAGCGCAATTAGGAAATAAGGTCAAACTAGATGTGTTTTTTTATCAAAAGTGAAGTTGAATTTATTAGTTTTGGAATTCATTATTTGAATAATCTCACTTAGCGTCTTTACGCATTAAATGGACTGAGTCAATTGTTCAACTTAAGTAAACTTTTTCACCTAGTTCAAATTTCTTAGATGTTTCTACATAAATAACTGTTTGTTCATCAATTTCAACTTTAATGTAGTAGTAGCTTCCTCTGTAAGAAATGTCAGAAATGTGTCCTGATAATTTGTTTGAAGTTTTAGATGGTTCTGAGTAAATGTCAATATCTTCTGGTCTAATAAGTGCATCAAGTACTTCACCTGGTTCAAATTCATCTGCTTCGTGAATTGTTTTGAACTCTTTGTTTAATATCTTAATTTTGCCTTGTTTTGTGAATTTAGCATCAAAGATGTTTGAATCACCGATAAATTTAGCGACTCAGATGTTAACCGGATAGTCGTAGATGTTTTTAGGTGTGTCATATTGTTCAATAACACCATCACGCATAACAGCAACTCTATCTGAAAGTTCAAGAGCTTCGTCTTGGTCGTGAGTAACAAAAATAAATGTAAGACCTAATTCTTGTTGAATACTTCTTAATAACACTTGCATTTTTTGTCTAATTTTTGCATCAAGTGCACTAAGTGGTTCATCTAAAAGTAAGATTTCAGGTTCAATAACAAGTGAACGAGCTAATGCAACACGTTGTTTCATACCACCTGAAAGTTCAGAAATAGCTTTATCAGCATTTCCTGTAAGACCTACAAGATCGATGATTTTGTTAATTTTTTCATCCATTTCTTGTCTTGTCATTCTACGTTTGAAGTGTAGGTTTTGGAATGCTTCAACTTTTAATGCTGTGTAACTTTCTCAATATGAATAAACGAAGTCTGAGTTATCAAGTCATTTTTGAATTTTCTTGTATTGGTATGTCCCTTCTTTTAAGTTTTCAAGTTGTTCTTCATATTTTTCTTGTAACTTGTCAAGTTGTTCCATTTTTTTATGACTTAAAGCATCTCATTTTTTAGTTAATTCTTCAAGAAGTTTTACTTTCTTTTGGTCGATAACTTCTTTAGGAATTCTTTTAAGTTTAAGACCATATGCAATGTTTCCATAAACGTTTAAGTGTGGAAAAAGTGCATAATCTTGGAAGATTGTTGAAACATTTCTTTTGTGTGGTTCAAGATCTTTAATGTCTAAACCATTGAATTTAATTTCACCACGTGTAGTCCACTCAAAACCACCGATTAATCTTAAAATAGTAGTTTTTCCTGAACCTGATGGACCTAATAAAGTTACAAACTCACCTGGTTGAATTTGTAAATTAATACTATGTAAAACTGTTTTGTTTTGAAATTCTTTAACAACGTCAATTAATTCAATAATTGGTTGCTTATCTTTTTTTCTTTTAACTTTAATAGCCATTATTTTTAATCTCCTTTCTTTAATATAGTTTTAATAGCTATTTTAAAAGGGAGACCGTATCAAATAAGTTTTCAATGTATTCTTCACGTAAGTATTTTTTAGTTGAATAGTCAATATCATTGAATACTTTTAATACATTTGATATAGGTAAAATTTGAATTAAAAGCGCCTTACTTTTCATAAATGCTATTTTACTAAATTGATTAATTTTGGCCTTAATTTTTTTAACTTTTTTGAGGTAAGTTTTGAGCAAAAATTTTTTGTAAGACCATAAAAAATCAGTGTGTTAAATGGTGCAATTTTGATTGAATTTTTGACTTTAAATTTAAAACAAAAACCACCTTGTGGTGGTCGTGTTTATTAGAAAATAATATTTCTTTGAGGGAACTTAAGTTCTCTTTGTGTTGTGTTTTCAAAAGTTCTAAGAATTTGGTTTGCTCTATCTAATTCTAATTCTTCTAAATTTAGATTGTATAGTTCTTCAATTTGTTGTGCATCAACTTGGCCTAAAGATGATTTGAATGCAAAGCAAATTGGATCCATAACAATTTGTGAAACACCACTTTCTTCTTTTACATAAAACTTATAGACAATGTTTGAAAATGCGACATAAAATTCATGGTATCCCGGTTTAATTCTTGATTCAGTTACATTTGAAAAACTTGTTGGTCACATATTTCCAACTGGTTTGATTTCATTTGTTATATATGTATAGTGTGTATGTCCTGAAGTTGCATTAACTTCTGAGAAACTATTAACTTGGTTAATTGAATAGTGTAAATACTCATCTGAATGTCTTGGCTTTGAATCATCTTCAAAGTTAAATGATAATAAACCATAATCATAAAACACAGTGTTAAAGTAGTAAATGTATTGTAAGAAGATGTAAATGTTTTCAGATAGCAATTGCGACATTTGTTCTAATGCAGCAGCAAATTCAGGTTTTTGCACACCTTCGTTATCCTTTTTAAGTTTTAAAACTGTGTCTTTAAGTGTTGCTAATTTGCTTCTTAACTTAGTTAAATCTTCATTTGTGAAGTTATCTAATTTTTCTTTGTATTTAGGATCTAATGTAATGTTTTGTTCTTTTAAAAATTCATCAAATTTAGTTACTACGTAAGGTTTAGCTATTTTGTATTGATTGCCACCTGTTAAATCAATGCAAGCTACAGAACCAATTGGTAATGCCGAGAAACTAAGCAAAGAAAGTGAGAATAATAATTTTTTCATAATGAATGTTAATTAACATCTACAAATGTATATGTTAATTTTACCCCTCCATAATTGTCTATAAATAAAATTTCATTGGTGTTACCTTTGTTAGAGTTATCTACACCGAATGGAGCAAATAACTGCACATATTTGTTTAAATCAAAAATGTCTAATATATAGTCATTATTGATAATATTTGGAAATGTTTTTACATATCCGTGTAATTTAGGTTTGAGTAATTCAGGATTTTCTCAATCCTTTTCAATTCCAATTTCTAAGATAAATCCATTTTTAGATAACAAGTAATATAAATTATCAAGTGTTTCATCACTGTTTTTTGCATAAACATAATCAATGAATTGATTTGAACTTATTTTTGCATAGTTTGAATAAATTTTTTCAGGATCATTAGATGCGACATCTAAGTTTTCATTATCTAATAATGTTGATTTAATTAAATCAAATTGAGTAATTGTAAATAGTGCATATAGTCAATTTGTTGATAATAATTGATCTATTTGAGCAGTTGATTGTTTTACTATAAATGGTTTTATTCTTGAGAATGTTCCTCAATCAAATTCTCCTTGAATAAATGATTGAGTCATGTTGTTCCCGAATACAAATGCGTTTTTAATTTGCTGTTTGTAATCAGGATTGCTTAGTAATTCAAATTGTGAGTCAATGTAAGCTTGTTTTTGGGTTTCATCTTTATATACGATGTTAAGTAAGTTTCAAATTGAATCTTGTTTAATAAAGTTATTTCATTCAAGTTTTAAAGCATTTTCTTGTTCGCTAGTTTCATCTGTTTTCGATACTGTGCTAGGTGTAAAAGATAAAGTTGCTAAAGGTAAACTTAATGGTGATATCATTAAAATCTTTTTAAATAATTTACTAATTTTCATTAGTCCCCTTTCATAAGAAGAAAACATTAGCAGGTTCTCCGTAACTTAGATCTTTAACCATACTTTTTTCAAATTGAACTAATCCCGTTTCGTATCCGTGAATAAATCTTGAGTGAACAATATTAGAAATTAAATTAAGTGATATTTTGTTATTTTTTAAATCTCCAAAGTATCAGTTTAACGGTTCTAATTTTAAATTAGAAACAGGTTGCAAAATGTTGTTGATAGTAATTCTGAAAACTAGTTTATTTTTCTTTAAATAATAAACTCTAGCATCAGACATTTCGCCTGATTCATCACCTAATTTGATGTCGTCAATGTATGTGTTTGGTACGTTGTAGTTTTTGTATTCACTTTTTGTTTTTAATGATTGTTGGTATTCGTCTGATAGTGTATAACCGTTTCCGATTGGATCTAACAATCAAGATACGAATGTGAAGTTAAATTTATCTAAATTATTTAAGATAAAGTATCAGTTTTCCGAAATAAAATCTGAGAAACTATTAGCGAATTTTTCTTTTTTAGCAGGTGTATTATGTTCTTTAATTTCATTAATTTTTGCTGTTAATTCAGTTATTTTGTTTTCTGCTTCTGTTCTTTCATCACCTGAAAAGTAGACTAAGAGATCTTGTAGTCTGCTTTTTTCAGCAAGAGAATCATTTAATTCATCAGATCTAAATTCTTGTTTGTAACTTGTTGTTATTTCTTTGAATTTTTGAATGATTGATGATGTGTCTTGTTCTTGATTGTATACATATAAACTGCGTTCTCTTTGACTTTCTGGTTTGTAAACGTTGTTTAAAAGAGTTTCGATAATCTTTTTATGATTAACTTGCTGCAAGTTTTCAACTTTAGGGTTAATTTGTGTTGAGTTATCTATGTATGCTTCTAATTTATTTGAAGATGTGTAATTAGCACAAGAAATTGCGACTCCACTAATAAGAGGTAAACTAATTAAACTTAACATTTTTTTAATTTTAATCATTTTGTACTCCTACTAATGTGTATCTAATAATTTTCCAGTTATCTTGATTAATTTCTTCTAACGCTAAGTACAAGCTTTGAAAGTAATTGTATGAATTAAATAACATAATAAATTTAGCATAATCAAAGTTCTTATATACAAATGATAAATCTTCAACATTTATACTTTTACTGTATTCAATCTCATCATTTAATAGTTTATTGTGTGCAGCAACTAATTTGCTATGTAAATTATCAATTGTTGCATCAATGTTATCTGTAGAGACAACTTTTAATATTTCAGCAGATGCTTTTAAATGTGTTTTGTCTTCTTGCGAATATTTAAATACAGGTAGTATTAAATTTTCGTTTAGGACAACGTAAATCACATCTAATCTTTGAAGTGTTGAGTTGCTATCTAATTGAATATTTTTAACAACATATTTATTCAATTTGTAATTATGTAAATCAATATTTAACTTAATACCATCTTGTGTTGCTTTTGTGTATTTTGCTAATGTTAAATTCACACCAGCATCATTTTTTTTATCTTTGAAACTTGATGGATAAAAGTTTAAATAGTAATTGAATTTATTTAGATTACTTAAGTATCAAAATCAGTTATCTCTAAATAGCATTTCTAATGTTTTTGATGCTTTTAACGTATCTTGAATTTGAGTGTTGTTTTCTAAAATCGGATTGTTTAATATTTGCGCATATACCAATGATGATTGAATTTCTTTAATAAATTCATCTGGAATATTGTTTTGTGCATTTATATATAAATTCAAATCTCTTGAATTATTTATAAATTCAGAAGATCCTAATTTCTTTAGAAATGCTTGATGTGGTCTTTTTTCTTTTGAAACTTTTGGAGTAGTTTTTTCTGTTGTATTAGTACAAGAGAGAGCTATTGTTGGTAAGAACAATAAAGGTGCAAGAAGCTTAATTTTGAATAATCTTTTCATAATAGATATCTTCAAGACTTTTATGTTTTTGTCCTGATGAAACTAATTTACCTTTATGAATAAGTGTGTATGAAGTTGTATACTTATCAATCTCACTTAAAATGTGAGAACTGATAATTATTGTCTTACCTTGTTTATTTAATTCAGATAATATTTCAAACAATTTAAATCTAGCTGTTGGGTCTAAGTTAGCAGCAGGTTCGTCAAGAATGATTAAATCAGGGTCGTTTAATAATGCTTGAATTAATAAGACTTTTTTCTTTTGACCTGATGATAAGTTATTAGGTTTGTTTTTCTTTAAATCAGAGATTTCAAACTTTTCTAAAAAGTTATTGATTTTGTCTTTTAATTGTTGCTTGTCTTTGTTTCCAAATAAAGAAACAATGTATAAATATTCAAATACATTTAATTCTTTAGGGAAAATTGCATTTTCAGGAACATAACCAAGTTTTGCTTTTGATTTAGGATCCGAGTTAATAATTCCATTAATGTAAATTTGTCCACTAAAGTTTGTGTATGAACCAATGATTGATTTGATTGTTGTTGTTTTTCCTGAACCATTTTCTCCAATAAATGCGTGGAAAGAACCTTTAGGTACTTCAAAACTTAAACCAAATACTCCTTTTTTCTCATTAGAGTTATGATTATAAATCTTTGTTAAATTTTGAACTTTAATACTTGTGTTATTCATTATTTATAATCCTTTCTAATGTATAAAAGTGTATTTGCTGCTAATAGAGAAGCTCCTAAGATTATTCAAATCACAACAAAGATTGATTTATTAACAACTTTTTTGTTTCTTTGAATTGAATAAATTTGATCTGTTGTAGCAAATAAATAGTTATTTGATTTTGTTAAATCGTATCTGATGACAATTTGGTTATTGATGATTTGTTGTTTTGGTACATATGTTTCAAATCCACCGATTTGATAATTGTAATCATCTAATCTAACTTTGAATTGAGATGGTGCATATGTATTTGCGTAGTCATCATTTACTAAAAGAGCATTTAAGTAAATTGAATCGTTGTATGTAAAGTAAATGTAGTAAATAAGTGCTGAATATAAATAAATTTGTTTTTCAACTTTTGATTTAACTAATTTATTTTTAATAGCATTTTCTTCAAGAACATTTGTGTTGTTATCAATTAAATTGTTTAATTCAGAGTTTTCATCATTTAAGTTTCTTTGAATATCGCTTAAGATGAAGTTTTTAATTGAAACTAAATCATTGTTTTTTACATATTCTTGTAATTCTTCTGAATTAAATAATTGAGCAAAGTATTTGCTTGTAAAACTATTAAATACATTTGATTTTAATAGTTGCTGTATGTTTTCTCATTTTAGTTTTCCGACTAAGTTTTCAGATGTAACAAAGTTGTATTTGTCTTCTGGGTAAATAATGTTAAAGTCTGAAGCACCTTCTCTTGCATAGATGATATCTGTGTTGATGATATTTGTAATAGATGATTGATTTTTAAGTGCACCTGGAACTATATATTGTTCTTTGCCTTCACTTATTTGATACTTACGTAGGTTTGGTTGTTTCTCGAGAATATATGAATATACTTGAGAATCAGTGTTCTTGTAATATAAGTAATCACTTAAATTATTAGTGTTCTGATTATTTAGTTTATTAAATATATCTTCATTATTAATGTTGAATATTTCTAACATTTGATAAGGAATTGCTAAATAAGAATAAATACTTCACGAAGTAGATGAGTTTTTTGAAATCTTGTATGCTTCTGATAAGTATGCATCTTGTTTTTGACTAAAAGTCGTTGCATCATATCCGTTAGGGATGATGTAGTAATTATCTTTATTGTTATCTAAATAAAAGTAATTAGTATTTGAATCATTACCTGATGGTTGATTAGGGTTTTTAGAATTTAAATAGTAAGCAAAGTTATTAGCTGTTGATGTTGAGTTTGATGAGATAAATCCCCCGGCTAAAAACATCGGAATACTGAATAACAGTGGGACTGTTATAGCAATCTTTGAATTAAGTTTATAGCTTATTAATGAAGCGATTGAACCAAAGAAGATAAATGCTAAAAATATTGTGATTAGCGTGATAAATACGAATGCTACAAAGTAACTAGCATCTAATCTTAAAGTTAATCCTAATATTAAATTAAATAAAGAACAAAATAATGCTCAATATAACCCCATTAATAAAAACATTAACAGTTTACTTATAAAAATAGTTTTTCTGGATATAGGTTTAGAAAATGTAATTATTTCTAAACCTTCTTCCTCTAAATCTTTATATAAGTTAATTGACTTTAATGAAGAAAAGAAGATAGTTATAAATAACAATCCAAAACTAGCACAATAAATAACTAGTGATTTGTTTTGTATATTCATAATTGAAATAATAATTGAAAGGACAATCATTATTGTCCCAACTAAAGCAGGTAAGATTCAACTGCTTTTTTTCTTTAAAATTACCTTATGTAGAAAGTAGATATAGTTTTTTATTTGTGTCATTACTTACTCCTTTTGTACTTTCATATTACTTTAATGTTATTAATAATTTGATAATATTATACATTAATAAATAACCTTATGGTTATATTCTTTATATTTTTTTAAAAATAAATAGGTAAAATATATCTTATGAACGATGATTTAAGAATAAGCAGAATAAAAGAGAAGATTAAAAAAACTCCACATAAGAGTGGAATTTACTTATGGAAAAATGAATTAGACCAAGTCATTTACATCGGTAAAGCTATTGATTTAAACAATAGATTAAATCAATATTTGAATAATTCAATTAACTCTTATAAGACATACAAGATGATTGATGAAATCTATGATTTTGATTTTGTTACATACAATACAGATCAAGAAGCTTTTTTAGCTGAAAAGAACTATATTGAAAAATATCAACCCAAATATAACATTAAGTTACTTGATGATAAGAGATATCCATATTTAAAATTAAATATAAATACTAAAGACCAATTAGAAATATACAAAAACTATGTATATTCTAAAACAACAGATACAACATTTTCATATGGCCCTTTTTCAAATCAACACGAGTTTAAACATTTGTTAAAGGTTTTAACTAGATTTTTTATGTATGAAAATGGATTACCAATTAAAAATCAAGCTTATTCTGTGTCAAAATACAAATTTGACAAAATCATTGAAATTTTAAAATTTCAAAATAATGACTTTTTAGATAAGTTAATTTCTTTAAGAGATAAAGCAAGTGAAAATTGAGATTTTGAACTTGCTAAAGAATATAATGATTCTTATCATTTGCTAAAAAGAATCAAAGATACGCAATTAGTTGAACTTCAAAACATCAAAAACATTGATGTGCATACATTCATTGTTAAAGATGAACACATATCTATACAAAGTTTATTTTATAGATATGGAGTGCAAACTGCACACAATAATGAAATCAATAAATTAAATAACTATTACATTGAGAATGTAATTGATTATGTATCTGATTATTTAGAAAGATACTATTCAGATAAAGATTATCCAGATCACATTATTCTGCAAAGCGAATATGAACAAATTCAACTTAATACAAAACTGAATAATAAAATCACCTTCCCTAAAAAAGGATTATTCTTAGAAATCTTGAATTTATCATTGTTAAATAACAATGAATATTTAAAGATTAATATTAATGATGCAATTTTAAAAGAAGAAATCAATATTAAAACTCAAAAAGAATTAGAAAATATTTTAAATGCTGAAAATAAAATTAAAAATATTTATTTGTTTGATAATTCACATTGATATTTAGAAAATCCAATAGGAGTTTCAGTTTGTTTTTCAAACGGTAAAAAAATTCATGAGAATTATAGATTTTTTAATCATGAAGAAGAATTTAAACAAATGAGCAAGCATTCTGATTTAGAACTTATGTATCTAACTGTTTTTAAATTTGTTAAAACATTTGCAAAACCTTTAAATATTGACGAAAATGATATTTTTATTGTCGATGGATCGTTTGAACAATTAAAAGAAGCAAAATATGCATTAAAAGAATTAGAATTTGAAAATATAAAAGTTTTTGGTCTTGTTAAAAATTCAAAACACAAAACTGAAAAATTGATTAATGATAAAAATCAAATAATTAATATTTCACAAGATGCTTTATTTTTGTTTACAAGAATGCAAAATGAAGTTGACAGGTATGCTAAAAGTAAAATGAAACATAAATATTTAAATAAATTCAGAGAATCAGATTTAAACTCAATACCAGGGATTGGTGATGCAACTGTCAAAAAACTTCTAGATTATTTTAAGACATTTGAAAATGTTAAAAATGCATCAATAGAAGAATTAAACAACGTTATTGATAAAAAGAAATCTAAAATTATTTTCGAAACATATTCAAAATAAAATATTTAACTTTTAAAATGGGTCACAAAATATGGATTGTTCATATTTCGTGACCCAGTTTACTTTTTTAATCTTTTTATAAAATTTTATAAATATTAAAATCTAATTGTATAGACAAAGGAGAGAAAATGAAACTATTACCGTCTAATATTTCAAGACATTTAGAAACAATGTTTGCAAATGATATTAACCAAATCATTGCTTTGATTAACAATTGGTGGTTAATTAATTACAACCAACCGTTTGGTTTAATTGAAATGGATGCCATTAGATTTGGTAATAGTATTAGTCTAAACAAAGAAACCACCGAAGAAAAATGATATAACGGATGTTTAATTAATCGAGGACTAAAAGCAATATTAAGATTAGTTTTTGATTTACAAATAACTAAACCCATTGCACTTGATAATGCTAACCGCATTCTTAATACTAACCTTTTTAGCACAACTTATTATCGCATTCTTGAAGAATTAAGGAGATTAAAAAGAAACAATTATGAAATATAAAGGTTATTCTAAACAATTAGTTTAAGTAATAATAGTTTTGTCTTTTTTATTTATGAATTAAATTCATTACAGTAATTGAGATTTATTAATTAACATTTTTATTTATAAATATTTATTAATTGTTATTAATTAATTAAAAAATGCTTATTTTAATGATTAAAAATAAAAACATTATAATTTGCCTATGAAAAAATTTAAAAGAAAATTATTTTGTGCAATTGCCCCATTATCGGTTATTCCTACAGCATTGCTAGCTTCATGTGCGAAAAAAACAAAAGATCCTTGAACAAATAAGACAAATTCAACAAATTTAACTGAATTACAAAATAGTTCATCAAAAATTAAATTATTAAATCCAGAAGTTACTCCAGGAGCTGATTTTAGAGATTTTTACGCTGATTTAAAAGACTCAGCAGATAATTCATATCCAACGGTTGTTCTTTCTAGAAACGCATCACAAGTATTTTTATCATCATTTATGCAAATTGTTGGTCATTTAAACGCAGCTAACAATGAAAAGCAACCTTACAACGATGTTGTTTATTTAATTGATCAAGGTGTTTGGGACATTGGCAAAACTAATGAAAATCCAGAAAGTCAAAGGTTTAATTTTAAGTATTTATTAAACAAATTTACACCTGTACTAAATACGGAAACAGGTGAAATGAATGCTAAAGATGGAAAATTATTAGTTTTAGACAACTTGAAATATACAACTAACAACCAAGAGGATAAAGCTTATTCAACAATACCAACAACTTTAGAAGAATTAACAACTTATTTACAACCATATCTAGAAGCTGGAATTGATAAATTTGATTTTTATATACCTGATGTATCTTTAATAGCTTTATCCGATGAAGATCGCGTTGTTGTAAGAGATTGAATTTTTAAACATGCCAATAAAATAGTTATTTTAAGTGATGGTAATTCTCAACCTTATGATTTTATTGAGAATTATTATTTAAATTTTGCTCTAAAAGCAGGTAAATCATATACTCAAGCAGAATTGCTTAAACACTGAAATGATTTACAAGCAGATGAATATATTAAAATGCCTATTGATTGTCGTTATTTCTTCACTTTACAAGAGAAAGTTAAAATTTACAACTTAGAAAACACATACATTAATGCTTTTAATCAAAGATTAGAAAACGCAGGTAAAGTTTGAGCTAAATTAAACATTAAGTCATATCCAATTAATCCATTTATGTATAAGGATTACATACAATTTGCCGAAAACATTGATTATCAAGGAGACTTTGAACGCTTAAATCAAATTTATGGCAAGAGCTTTTTAGATCTTATTGTTGAAGGTAAAAATAATTATTCAGCAAACAAAAAGAATTTAATCTTTATGGGTTCTTCATTATTTAAAAAAAATGACAAAGATTGAAGATTGAATCAAAACGAAAATGCTTACAATGAAGTGAAAGCTTATTTTGCCAAAATTAAAGAGTTATATCCAACTAATCAATATAATTACTTCTTTAAATTGCATCCAAGTTATAATGCTCAAGATGCTGTTGAATACATTAAATTACTCGTTGGCGAAGAAGAATATGCTAATACAATTACATTAAATCCTACAATTGCTTGAGAAAATATGTTGGCAATTGATTATCGTAACATTGAAAAAGGCACATCAGTATTATTTGATCAAAATAATAATTCAAGAACTCAATTATATGGCTTACAAGGTACAACAACAGTGCTTTTGACCACAATGACATTCCTAAAACAAACATTCGGTTGAGATTTAGAAAAAATGAAAAGCTTTGTCAATATACAAAACTTCCCATTAGCAAATACCTTTAACATTTTATCTCGTGATACTTATTACACTGACCACAAAAAAGGTTATCAAACTAACATTGCTAAAATGGAACAAGTTTATAAATACTTTGTTGACACTGGTGCTTTCTATCCGAAAAATGAATGAATTGATATGGATACTTTTCTTGCAAAAACCAATCTTAATTAACCTAAAAAACATATAAAAAAGACAAAATTATCTAAACTAGAACACAAAATACGGACAAAACTGTATTTAAACTGGGACACGAAATATGGACAATCCATATTTCGTGTTTTTTGTATAGGAGAATATATGAGACAACTTAAACAACATGAATGACTTGAACTTTTTTCAGATTATGATGATTTTAAAAAGGGTCTAATGTCAAAAAATAATTTTAAAAACAATTTTGTTTTTTGTCAATTCACATTGACCACAAAACTAAATTTATTGTAAATTACAATTTGTCCAAAATAAATGATTTAGATTTAGTTATGAAATACATGTCAAAATAAAATTAAACAAACAATGAATAGCACATTTAGACCATTGTTTCCAATATTTAACTAAAGATTATTTGCAAACAATATCTAAAAATAATGGCATTGTTTCAATGGAGAGAGTTAGCAACTCGCCATACAACATAGAAGCAGAATATTTATTTTCGATTTTAGAATCTGAATGTTTAAAACTAATTTATATAACCAAGATAACTTTTGATGATCTTAGCAAAATAATTAATGAGTTTATTTTTGATACATCAACGAAAGTATTCAATCAAAATCAGATTGAAAAACACCCCGACAACGTTGAGATGATATTATGTCTAATTAACCCTTCTATCCACCTTTAGTGTGTCTGTTTATTTATTTTGTTTAGAATTTTCACAAGAGGCAACAAATTCCACAAGAATTAACGTCATATCTGAAATTGATTTAATTTTCAAAAAAGTTTGAATTTTTTCATAATTCTCTTAGTAATTCTGATACAATTGACACTTATATTACATATATACATATATATATATATATAGAATAGGAGATATGTATGAAAAATAAAGCATTAAAAAGGAGCCTTTTAATTATTCCTGCATCAGTACCATTAGCAGGACTTGTTTTGACTCTTTCATCGACTACAAGCTCAACCAATGTGACAAGTAAAACTACTTCAGGCACTAATTGAACTTTTGATAAAGTTAATATTGATTTACAGGATAATCTTTGAAAGAACTATAATTCACTTCCAACTTCAAATCATAATGCCAGATATGCACCATATAGATATATAAATATTTTTAATTCAAACGGTAATCAGAATTTCAACGACACCAATGCTAATTGACAATATCGAGCAGTTGGAGATTCATGATTTAGATTATTTGATGCCTCAAATCCAGGTTTTCCAAACAACGTAAATGTTTCCGATTGAACAGGTACTAATTATGCAACAGAAAGTGGAACACTTTATTCTTGACAAGTAGATGGTTTTAGAGACAAAGGTGTAGATCATGGACCGTGATGAAATGGGAATGGATATAATCCAAGTACTGATACCAAAAGATTTAAAATAGGTTACAACTTAGTTAATAAACCATTACATGGTTCTGCAACTCAAGGTGCGCAATCAACATTCTATACAGGAGCATTTTATTTTTCAAATGATATGAAAATAGCAAGTGATATTAAAATTCACTTGTATATTAAAGTTGATGATAGAAATAATTCAAATGTTTTACAACAAAAAACTTATACTATCAAATTAAAAGAAGAAAAAAATGCTAACTTATCTGATTATGATATTTCACCTTGAATTGGAAAAGTACAAAGAGTAAATAAAGATCCTCTTCGTGCTTCTCAAGCTGGAGATACTTTAGAAGCATGATTAACTAATTATGCATACTTGCCTTATTACAAAAACACTCCAACATCATATACAAATGGGTTGAGTGCTGATTTGCTTAGTCAAAAAAGAACTTGAGACAATTATAGATCTTCAGATAAGCATAACGGAATGTATGATATTTTAGTATCTACTCCAACCAATATGTCAGATATTAGATCAAGAGGATTTCAGTTATCAAATAGCAGTGGTTCATATGTAAATTTTGGTTTATTCCAAAAAAATCTTATTAATAATGATAGACCGGCTGACATTATATATAACAATCAAGGTGGTTTATTTGTCTTCAATATAGAAATGGATAAAAAGCTTGATTATTTAGTTGCCGGAGCAGTAGCAGAAGTAGAATTTGAGCCATATAATGATGTGGCTAACGCAAGCACTACAACATTTTTTGGTAATACCGGTTCATCAACAACCAATAAATCTTTCTTTGGATCAGCTGAATATCGTCAAAAAGATGATGACGATAATCAAAGAATTGTTTCTGGATTTTGAAAAATAGCTGATAGATCTGAATCTCAACGTAAAAAATTCTATACTTTAGAACTTGTTGATTCAGAACTTGGTTCTGATCTTTATGATCCTAAGAGTGATGCATTTCCGGAAACGACTTTAAGAATTGCTGAAAATGGAAATTCAAATATTAATTATGAGATTAATAAAGATGGAATTAATAGAAACAAAAAAACAATTAGTACCAAAAGTGTTTATCAAGATACAAAAGCAGTAAATAGTAGAAATTCTTTACGTTTAACAAGTACAATTAATAGTAGAGATGCTAAAAAATGAAAAGTTAAAAACGGCAGTTCATTAACCGCTAGCCCATTACCATCAAGTAGATTTGATAGTGATGGAATTGAATTCAATCCAATTACTTATACATATACTGATCTTGAATTAGCTAAGAAATATGTTGATAATAAACAATGATTAAACAAAGGTCAAAAAGATTATTTAAAAATGGTATTAGATAATGAATCAGGATTTGAAGCAAGTAAGCAATATTCAGATAGTACTATTTTAACTAAATGAAAAGAGAAAATTGATACTCTTGATAAACAACAAGAAACAATTGAAAAAAAATATAAAGAAATTCGTGATTTCCCTCTTAGTAATGATGTTTATGATTCAACTTACAATGAAAATATAACTAACAAAATCATTTATGCTTTAGCTACAAAATCATCTAAAGATTCTTTAGATTCAATAATAAGTAGAAACATTAACAAAATTAATTTCCGTTCAACTGAATACAATACTGAAACTGGTGCAATCGATAGAACTACTTCTACAGAATATTCAATTTCTACTCCAAGTGGTGCATCATATAATAATTTAAAAACTTCAATGGATTCAGTCTACAATGCACTTAATAATTATTTAACTGCTGTAATAAATAGTGGTAAAACTGAAATTGAAAAATATTTTGCAAAATTAGCAGATTATCCAATTACTGAACAAAATTCTTCAACTTATAGTGGAAATTACAATAAAGCTAAAAACCTTATTATCAATACAATTAAAGCTCAAGTTAAAAACCTTAGTTTAAAAAGCCAACTAAATCCATTTGCTAATTTAGATGCTACAAACGAGCAAATTAAAGCAATTATTGAGTTAATTAGTAAAGTTAATAAATTAAATAAAGACAAAAATTCAGTTAAGTCACAAATTGAAATTTATAAACAATCAGAAAATGACTTTAATAATTTAGGTTCTTTTGAATTTGCAAGTTCTAAAAGTCAGATTGATTTAAAAGCTCTTGATGCATTTGATAAAAACTTAAAAAATGCTTCTGATAAAACTATTCAAAATATTTTTGAATCAACTGATATTCTTACTAAGTTTTATAATGATAATAATGACATTTTTGCTAAACAATGAATAGAAAAAGCAAAAGGTCTTGATGGTGCAATTAATGAATTTAATACCGAAATAGATAATTTTAACTATTTAGATGCAAATCAAAAAACAACTGCTAAAAATGATTTAAAAAGTGCTTTGAGTACATTCAATATTTTTTCTTATAATGAAAATACAGTCACACTTAGTGTAAATAGTGAATTTATTAAAAAAATAAACGGACAAATGGCTAGTGCTTTTGTGACTGCAAAAACAACAGCTAAAACTCAAATTTCAGCATTAAATGAATTAATAGAAACAGAACAAAATAAAGTTAAACAAGAAATAGAAAATGCCACTCTTTACAAAGACAATTATGATGCAAATCAACCATTTACTGACAAAATTTTAATAGGTTCAGACAAAAATATTAAAGCAATTGTAGAAAAATGAACTGATATTAATAATGAAAGAGGCAGAATTAAAGACTATACTGCTACTTTTGATTATCCAAATAAAAATATTGAACCTACAACTGCTGACAAAAAATTAGTTTCTCAACTAAGCATTTCTCCTGATGCCGGTGGTTTAGAAACTGAAGTTATTTCTATTAGCGGTAATAATGACACAGGAACTTTAACTGTTACTTATAGAGTAGTAAAATCAAGTGATAAAACTAATGTTTATACTCAAGATAAAACCTATGATATTACTGGTTTTGCTAATGAAGAAAATAGAGTTAATAAATTAAATGCTACTCCAGATTATAAAGATGCGAGTGAAAAACCAAATATTCAAGCTTCATCTGTTGTAAAAAGAGATAATAATACTGAAGATATTGCTTGAGTATTGCCAACAAAAACACAAATTTATGCAGATAGTGTTAGATATCTTGGTTATAACGATATAACCGGAAAAATTAAAATTGCATATAAATTACAGTCAACTGTTAATGCAAGTGCAATTTCTGATGAAAAAACTGCAGAAATTACTGGTTTTGAAACAGAATCTACTAGATTAAATAATTTAGTCAAACAAGACACAGATACTAATCAAAATACAATTCTTAACATCACTGCAGACCCTATTAAACGTGCTTCAGATTCAACTTTAAATACTGATTACACAATTGCTTTAGCAGATAATTATGGAACTACTAATCAAGTTGAATTAACTGATTTATCATCTCCTACACCAAATGATACTGATGGTTCAGTTTCATATACATATAAATTAAAAACTACAAGAACTAAAGAAGATTTAGTAACAATTACTGATGAAGCACTTGACAACAATGATATTTATAGTGATGTTTCAGCATTGCAAACAAGAACTGGCTTTTTAACTCAAGCTGAATATGAAAAAAATCAAAAAGATGCAAAGAAAAAAGCAATTGATAATCATCAATATTTAAATGATGCACAAAAAACAGCACTTAAAAATAAAATTGATCAAGCTAATCTAAATCAATTAGATCAAATTGCACAAGATGCAAGTGATTTAAATGAAGCAATGGAAGCTTACAACGATGCAACTAATAATATTGAAACAATTAAAGAAGGCACAGATTATACTCAAGCAGATAATAATAATAAGAGTGCTTTAGATAACGCAGTAAATCAACAAAAAACCGATGTTGATAAAACTAAAGGATCTAATTTATCATTAGAAGAAGTTAAAAAGAGAACTAAAGCAATTCAAGACGCAATTAGTAATTTAAATGGTGATGAAAAATTACAAGAAGCTAAAGATGAAGCGATTAGAAAAATTAATTCTGATTATTCATCATTAACTGATAAACAAAAAGAAAAAGCAATTGCTTTAATTAATGAACAAACAACAATTGATGGTGTTACTAGTCAAGATGCAGCTAATAGTGCATTAAATTCTTCAATGGAAACCTTGAACGATTACATAGCAGATCAAGATGCTGTAACAGCAGGCAATAATTATACTTATACTACTAACGCCTTAAGAGAAGCCTATGATGGAAATCCAACTAAAGATGGTAATCAAAAAGGTGGAGTGATTAAAGAAGCAGAAGATTTAGTAGCTGCTTTAAATACTGAAAATAATTCTGATTTAATGAATAAAGAAACAATTGATGCTTTAAACAAAAAAATTAAAAGCGCAATTGATGCTTTAAACGGTCAACAACGTTATGATGAAGAAGTTGCAAGATTAAATGATTTATCTCTTGCTTTAGCTAAAGTTAAAGATGCAAATCGAGCTACAGATACAGCGAGTGAAATTACAACTGATGAAATTGAATTTAACGATTCTACAATCCCTGCAGATGTTAAACCAGTTGATTTAGTTATTTCAAATCCAAATGAATTAACAGGTAAATTAGACTTAAGTTACAAATATCAATCAACTAAAGAAAATCTTGAAAATGTTAAATCAACCAAAGTTTATACATTAAATAACAATAATGCCTTAAGCACTTTAACTGAACAAGAAAGAGTGGACGCTATTTTAGCTGATTCAAACATTCCATTTACTATTAATGAAAATGATACTAACGCAATTAACAGAAATCAATTGGCAAGTGAAGTTGCTAAAGAAGCTATTAAAGCGTTTAACAACCCGGCAGACTTAAATGTTGAAGGTTATTTAAACAGCATTGAATTATCTCCAAACAATGATAATGGTACATTAGATATAAAATTCAAAATTGCTTCAACCAAAGCAATATTGAATTCAAATAATGATCCACAAAATCCAGTAGTTGTTTCAACTAACACAAGAACAATTACTTTAACAGGCTTTAAAACAACTTTACAAGTTGAAAAAGAAAAAGTTACCCAATACATTAATAACAATGTTCCTGAAGAACAAAAACAAGCTTTATTAGATGAATTAGCAAACGCTAATACTCTTGATGAAGTAGCTAAAGTTCAACTTAAAGCAGAAATTGAAAAAGCTATTGCAGATGCAACAAATAATTACCCTTATTTAAACAACAATCAATTAGATGCTTATAAAGCAGATTTAAAATCAGCTACTTCAACTGAAGCAATTCAAGCTCGTAGCACAACAGCGAACACATTAAATGCTAAAATGAAAGAATTAAGTGATGCTGTTAAAGCTGAATTAACTGCTTTAACCAATAAAGTTGTTGAAGATAATCAAAACAACGATGCTAAAACAGCTATTGTTTATACTTTAGCAGATGCTGATAAAAAACAAGATTATGATAATGCTCTATCAACAGCTCAAGAATTACTTAGTGAAACTGATGGTGCTAACTCAGAATTGAGTGCTGTTGAAACAGTATTAAGTAATTTACAAACTGCTTATAGTGAGTTAAATGGTGATCAAAACCAAAATGCATTAAACGAAAGAATTGATGCTTTAAACAATTTAACTGATGATCAAAAAGCACAATTAAAAGAAAATATTGCTAACGCCGACGCTCAAGCAGATGCTGAAACTATTGTAGAAGCAGCAGAAACATTAGATGCCAAAATTGCCGATGTTAAAGAACAATTAGACGAATTAAATGATTACAAAAACAATGATGTTTATAAATTAGATAAAGAAAATAAAGACGCTTATGATACAGCACTTAAAAATCTTCAAAATGCTTTAGATGAATTAAGCAACAAAGACTTAACTTCTGTAAGCGCTGACGATCTTAACAGTGAAGCTACTAATTTAGACGCCAAAGTAAATGAAGCAAATCAAGCTAAAGGCCTATTAGATGGTATTAGAAGCGATCTTAAAGATAAATTAAACAATTTTGATAACTTAACTCCTGACAACAAGCAAGCATTAATCAATTTAATTAATGCCGATGACAAAGAGTTAAGTGCTGAGAAAGTGGCTGATTATCTAAACCAAGCATTAAACTTAACTAAAACTAACATTAATGATGAAATAGACAAATTAACACATTTAACACAAGCAGAAAAACAAGCTTATAAAGATACCGTTAAAGAGGCTGAATTAAACACTGCAGACGGTGAAAAATATGACAAAAATATTAATGACATCTTAACCCAAGCCAAAGCTGATGATGAGGCCAAAAAAGCTTTAATTAAAGCTATTAATGACAAGCAATATTTAAACGATGCTCAAAAAGCGGCTTTAATTGACAAAGTTTATAAAACTCCATTAGCTGAACTTAATGAATTTGAAAAAGATGCTAAATCATTAGATGACGCAATGAAAACATATAGCGAAATTGCCTCTGTTGATAAAGATAGCATCAAATATAAAGAAGCATTCGAAGATAGACAAGCCGAATACAACAATCAAATTGCTAATCGTGACAATGCTTTAAATAAAGTTGATGGTGCTAATTTATCATTAGACCAAGTTAATGAAGCAATCAAAAAATTAAATAAAGCAATCAACGATTTAAACGGTGAAGAAAGATTACAAAGAGCTAAAAATGAAGCGATTGCTAAAATCAATGGTGATAATCCAACTTACACTGATTTAACAGATGCTCAAAAAACAGCTTTAATTAATCAAATCAATGCTCAAACATCAATTGCCGATGTTAATACAGTTGATGCTAAGAACAAGCAAATTAACGATTTAACCAAAATGCTTAAAGACAATATTGATGGTGAAAGTGGTATTAAAGACTCAATTCATTACACAGGTTCAGAACATGATGTAAAAGGGAATTATGACGAAGCCATTGATGCAGCTAAAGAATTATTAGCTAAATTAAATCAGCCAAATTCAGATACTAATAATATTGTTGATTTAGATAGAATTAAAAACCAAAACCAAGCAGTTCATGATGCAATTGCTGCCTTAAATGGTGAACAAAACATTAAAAAACGTAGAGAAGAAGCTTTAGCTAAATTAGAAGAATTAGAACACATTAATAATTTACAAAAAGCAGGTTTAACTACTCAAATCGATAATGCAACATCACCAGAAGAAATTGACGAAATTGTTGCTAATGCAACTAATTTAAATGACCAAATGGGCTTATTGAAAGAGGAATTAGCAAATCAAGCACCAGTTAAAGACACACCTAAATACTTAAATGCTGATGAAGATCCTCGCAATAAATATGATGATTTATTAAATGAAGCTACATTTTTAGTTGACAAAGAAAATGGTGGTGCTCAACTAAGTCCAGAAGCAGTTGCTGACTTAATTAATAACATCAAAGTTGCTGAACAAGCTCTAGATGGTAATGAGAAATTTGATGAAGTAAAACAACAAATTATTGCTGATATCGATGCTTTAGAACATTTAAATGATGCTCAAAAAGCAGCTCTTAAAGAATCATTAAATGAGAAAAAATTAATTGCCGACCTTAAACAAGTTGGAGAAGATGCTAAACTTCTTGATAACGCAATGGCAGAAATTAAAACTAAAGCTCAAGAAATAGCTAATGATTTAGCTCAAGAAGGTAATTATAAATATGTAGCAGCAACCGAAGAGCCAAAAACAAATTATGATAATGTTAAAGCCAAAGTTGATGCGTTAGTTGATCCTAGTGGTAATAACTTAAACTTAAAAGAAGTTCAAGACTTACAAAAAGCCTTAATAGCGGCTGAAAAAGCACTTGATGGAGAAACTAACTATGAGTACTTTAGAAATAAAGCAATTGAAAAAATTCAAAGTAATCCTAATTTAACAGATGAAGAAAAAGCAGCCTTAATTGACCAATTAAATAATGTTCAATCTCCTAACGACAATGAAGCAATTACTAAAGAAGAATTTTTAAACAATTTAGACAAAATTGTTGATAAATCAAAATTAATTGAAGCAATTAAGAATGATGACAATTTAACTCAAGAACAAAAAGCAGACTTGATCGAGGATATTGTTAAAGCAGATTCAACACAAGAAAACTATGATGATGTGCTTGGTAAAATCAAAGCTAAAGAAGATGCATATAAAACATTAAATAATGATGATTCATTAACAGAAGACGATAAGGCTAAATTAAGCAAAAACATAGCCAACATTGAGCCTAATAGTCCTAAATTTAATGAAGAGTTAAACAATGAAAAAATCAAACAAGATGCTATTAAAGAAATTAGAAGCGATGATAATTTACCTGAAACAACAAAGAACAATTTAGTTAATGAAATTGCTGAATTAGAAAATAAACAAGCTAAACCAGCATTAAATTACCAAATTGATAAGGTTAAAGAAAAACAAAAATTAATAGACGAAATTCAAGTTTCAAATCTACCAAATGAACAAAAAGAAGCTTTAATTAATGAAATAAATTCATTCAAGGGAAACGATGACAAAGCTCCAGTAATCCTTGATAAAATTCGTGATCAATTCAATAAATTGAAAGAAATTCAAGAAGATCCAAACTTAAGCCAAGAAGACAAAGCTCAATTAGTTGAAGATGTTTTAGCTAACGATCCAAAAGATGAAAAATACTATGAAACAGCTAAAAACATTAACAAGAAACAAGAAGCAATTGATCAAGTTAGACAAAATCCAAACTTTACACAAGAACAAAAAGATTCAATTTCTCAAAACATTAGAGAATTAGATGAAACAAGCGAAGAATTTACTAATAAATTAGACAATGAAAAAGCTAGATTAGACTTAATTGATCAATTACATCAAGAAGCTGAAGAAAACAAAATTTCTGATGAAACCAGAGATAAATTAATTAGCGAAACATTGAATTTAGCTAATGATTCAAGCTTTGTAAATAACTTAAATAACGTTAAAGCTAAAGACAAATTAATTCAACAAGTTAAAGCGAGCGATGTGCTTAATGACACAACCAAAGCAACATTGATCAATAACATTTTAGATAATAATGCTACAAGCACAGAATTTGATAATAAACATAATCAAATTACTCAATTATATGTTGATGCTGAAGAATTGGCTAAAGCTAAAAATGATTTAGTAGATTTAACCAAATCTAAGAAATTTGAAAAATTATCTAAAGATAAACAAGATGCAATTAATAAAGCAATTGCCAATTCAGATGAAATTTTAAATAATCTTAACTCTTATAGAAATGAAGATGTGGTTAAACAAACAATTATTGATAAAAAATTAAAACAAGCATCACCAATCTTAATCTGACCATACTTTGTAGCTGCTTCATTTGTATCTTGATTAATCGGTATGTTAATCTTTGTATTTGGCAGAAAGAAAAAATAAGAAGTTAATTAACAATTAATAAACAATCAAAATCAATCAGTACTAGATAAAAATAGTGCTGATTTTTTTGTATTTTTTTTAAAAACCAAAAAATTTCACAAAAATCACTTAAAAATTTCATAAATGTGAAACTTTAAGGGTGAAAATATGTAAAAAATTACATTTTTTGCAAAAAAAAAAAAAAGTTGCCTCAAAGACGATTTTTATGCTATATATAAATATATTTAATATATGTAATATATGAATATTTGACTTATAAAAAGAATAAAATAAGTGCTTTTCTAGCTTAAAAATTAATATTTTTAGCTTCCTTAAGTATTTATTGAAAAAGGAAATTTTATGAACTTGAAAAACAAGAAAAAATGAATTCTTTTACCTTTAAGCGCAGGAGTTACAACTCCACTTGCTTTACTTACAACAGTAAGTGCAACAAATGAAACTGTAACAACTGCAAATCCTGAAAGAGGCAAAGCTGGTGAAGGGATTCTAAATTGAGATAATAGTTGGACATATGATAGTATTCAAGCTCCAAATCTAAAAGAATACGCTTGAGATGATTCAACTGACACAGGTACATATGATTACAAATTAGGTGCTAATATTTTCAATCGAGGAGAAAGAACGCGTCCAGATTCATATTTAAACAGATCAATTGGTATAACTAAAACACCGAAAGCTAATGGTGAAATTAGCTGGACTTTAGATTTCTTTAAAGAATTTGCTTTTATAGGAAAAGAGGGTAATAAAGAGGACGAGCAACACGCATATTTTATGTTTGCACTTACAGATGATTTAAAAATTAAAGATGGTTCACAAATCAAAATAACACGTCAGTCACAAGATAGAGAAGGAAGAATCAGTTCATTAGAAAAATCTTGAATTTCAGGTGAAAATGCTTATCAAGCACTTGGTGATAATGGTGTTGATCTTAAATGATATGCAAATGCCACGAACAAAGCTCAAACCTGAGATAATATTTTATATCGTGCTGAAGTATGAAGCGTAAAAACTAATCCTTATATTGAAGGTGGAAATAATCCAAAACTTTTAGGTGGAGAAGATAAAGATTCATATAGCAAAATAGCAGATAGATATGATAGCTTCACCGGACAATTTGAAGATGGTTTAAAAACTTATAACAAAGATTTTACTTCTGGTTGAATTTTTCAAACAAGAAGTTCTAGTAGATATAAATTCACAATTGAATTTACAACTGAATCAAAACCAAATGTAGCAAAAGGTGCATTCTCAGGGGTTTTCCAATCAGTTTCATCAAGACAATACTCAGGAAAATATGTTGATGTTATCTTAAGAGGAGAAAGACCTAAAAAAGAAAAACAATTTGATAACTATCCAGTTGTTATCAAACAAACATTTAAAGGAATTGATTCAGATACACAAATACCAGCTTCAAGTGCAGTTTTAACAAAAACTATAACAGCACCAGTTTATAATTCAGGTTCATTATATTCAAAAGTTGTTACATTCCCTGAAACTACTGTAACTTCTACTGATAATACAAGAGAACAAAGATTCTTAATTAAGGACATTGTTAACGCTGATCCTAATAATAACTATGAAAAACGAACAGACAACACTCAAAGAGGAAATAGTGTTGATTATACACCACCTCAAATTGATGGTTACACAATGACTTTCCGGAAAAATATTAATGGTCATTTTATTGTTGACCATGATGGAAAATTTTCTAGATTTTCAAATGTTGTTGAATATGACGTAGTTTATACAAAGGTTGATAAATCAACCCTTCAAGAAGAGTATGGTTTAGCAACAACAGAATTTTATGCAAAAAACCCATATGCCGACTCTTCAGCAGATTTTCAAACAAAATATCGTGAACAGCTTTCTGCAGCTAGCACAGTATTGAATGATAAAAAGGCAACACAAGAACAAGTTGATACTGCATTAAGAGAATTGCAAAGTGCGAGAAATGCTTTAAATGGACAAAAATTAGTTGATGCAGTTAAAGAACAAGCGCTTGCTATGGTTAACGACCCTGGTTCATTTTTATCAGAAACTCAAAAAGCTGAAGCTAGAAAACAAATTGCATCAGCAGAATTTTTATCTAATGCAACAACTATTAAGAATAATATTGAACAAATTAATAACTTAATAAAAATAATAAAATCATCTAATGAAGCATTAACAACTCCTAACTATACAGAAGCTAAAAAAGAACCAAATAAAGATGAATTTGATCAAGCATTGACTCATGCAAAAACTTATGAAAATATAAATAACTTCAATGAAGATCAAAGTGAAGCGGTAACTGCAAAAAACAGATTAACTATTGCTTATAATGAACTTAATGGTGAAACAAGATTAAAAGAAGCTCAAAGAAATGCTAATGTTGATATCGATGCATTAACTAACTCATCAGAGGCTGAGAAAAAAGCTGCTAAAGCTGAAGTTGAAAAGCAAACAACTATCGCTAATGTTGCTAACAAATTATTAGAAGCTCAAAAACAAGATGCTAAAAATAAAATTGATCAATTAACAAACTTATCAGATGCTCAAAGACAAGCTGCCAAAAACTTAATTGATTCACAAGATACAAACACACTTGATAAAGTACAAGCGATTGTTGATAATGCAACAGCTGTTAATAATGGAGTTCCAAAACTTACCGCTGCTAAAGAGATTAAATCAAATAATGAAATAAGATATACAGAAGCTTCAACAACTCCAAATAAATCAAACTTTGATAATGCTATTTCAGCATTAAATGATTTGACTACATATACAAACTTTGATACAGCATATCCAAACTTACAAATTAAGTTAACTAATTTATCAAATGCAACAGATAATCTTAATGGAGTTACAAATTTAAACACAGCTAAAGCAGATGCTATTGCTGCTATTGATAAGTTAAGTTACTTATCAGAAGCACAAAAAGATACTGCTAAAGCTGATATTAATGCTAAAGAAGCTATTGTAGATGTAAATAACATTGTAAACAATGCTACTTTAATGAATAATGCTAAAGAAGCT